>CAZPQV010000016.1:10661-43154 GCA_964588705.1 uncultured Chryseobacterium sp. | reverse complement strand
TTCTCACGAAATGGAGAGAACCATTGAGATTCTTACCGGTTTTTCGCTTGGTGCTGAATCCATCGCTCTTTTTGCGAGAGTTGGTGGTGGTATTTATACCAAAGCAGCCGACGTAGGAGCCGATCTTGTGGGTAAAGTAGAAGCCGGAATTCCGGAAGACGATCCAAGGAATCCTGCAACGATCGCAGATAACGTAGGAGATAACGTTGGCGATGTTGCCGGAATGGGAGCCGACCTATTTGGTTCTTATGTAGCAACGGTTCTTGCAACCATGGTTTTGGGTAGAGAAACGTTCTCTCAGGATAATTTTGGTGGTTATGCACCGATTCTTTTACCAATGTTTATTGCTGGTTTAGGAATTGTTTTCTCCATCATCGGAACTTTCTTTGTTAGAATTGGTGAAGATGCGGAGCACGATACACATAAAGTACAGAATGCCCTTAATTATGGTAACTGGGGAAGTATTGTCTTAACTGCAATTGCTTCTTATTTTGCAGTAACTTATCTATTGCCTGATACTATGGTGCTTAGAGGATTCGAGTTTACTAAAATGGGAGTTTTCGGTTCCATTATCGTTGGTCTTGTTGTAGGTACGTTAATGAGTATTATTACTGAGTATTATACAGCAATGGGAAAAAGACCTGTGAAAAGTATTGTAAATCAGTCTAAAACAGGTCATGCGACCAATATCATTGGCGGTTTAGCAGTTGGTATGGAATCTACTTTCCTTCCGATTATGGTGCTTGCAGCAGGTATTTGGGGCTCTTATCTAAGTGCCGGTCTTTATGGTGTTGCAATTGCAGCAGCAGGGATGATGGCAACTACTGCAATGCAGTTGGCGATCGACGCTTTCGGGCCGATTGCGGATAATGCCGGAGGTATTGCTGAAATGAGTGAACTGCCGAAAGAAGTTCGCGAAAGAACAGACATTCTGGATGCTGTAGGTAATACCACTGCAGCGACAGGTAAAGGATTTGCGATTGCTTCAGCTGCATTAACGGCACTTGCTTTATTTGCAGCTTTTGTAGGAATTGCGGGTATCGACGGAATTGACATCTACAACGCCGAAGTTCTCTCCGGATTATTGGTTGGTGCGATGATTCCTTTCATCTTCTCTTCATTAGCGATTACCGCTGTTGGACAGGCAGCAATGGCAATGGTGGAAGAAGTAAGAAGACAGTTCCGCGAAATCCCTGGAATTCTTGAAGGAAAGGCAGAACCTGAATACGAAAAATGTGTGGCCATTTCCACGGATGCATCGATTAAGAAAATGTTACTTCCGGGTGCAATTGCGCTGATATCTCCAATCCTGGTTGGTTTTATCTGGGGTCCTGAGGTATTGGGAGGTTTCCTTGCAGGTGCTACGGCTTCTGGAGTTCTTTTAGGAATGTTCCAGAACAATGCTGGTGGTGCTTGGGATAATGCTAAAAAATCTTTTGAAAAAGGTGTGGATATCAACGGTGAAACTTTCTATAAAGGTTCAGAACCGCATAAAGCTTCTGTAACCGGTGATACTGTGGGTGATCCTTTTAAAGATACATCTGGTCCATCGATGAACATTCTTATTAAACTGATGAGTATTGTTTCCTTGGTAATTGCTCCAACGTTAGCAAGTCTTCATAAAGATACCATCGATAAAAACAGGCAGGATACAATTGATATGCTTAATAAAAAGCTTGGTGGAAATGTAATCAACGCTGGTGCTGCAACAGCTACTGCAACTGCAGTTTCGGCAGATCCGAATATGAAAGTTTCTGAAGTAAGAGGTGGCTTGAACGATGAAGGTGATTTTGTTTATGATACAGGAGATATTCAGGAGATTCAGTTAAGCAATAAAAAAGTAATTGGTTTGGGTTCAAACAGCCAGCTGAACGATCTTTATCAGAAGGTCAGAATTCAGGATAAATCGGTTTTGGAGCCAAGCGAATGGTTTACTTTAGAGAATTTATTCTTTGCAACAGGAAGCAGTGATTTGGTTCCGGGTTCTGAGGAAAGTCTGATGAATCTTGCAGAAATCATGAACGCTCATCCAAACATGAAAGTAAAACTTGGTGGCTACACCGATAATACGGGAAATGAAACCAATAATATGAACCTTTCTAAACTTCGTGCTGAAACCGCAAAACTTAAACTTCTTGAAATGGGAATTGCTGCAGACAGAGTAGAGGTTGAAGGTTACGGTTCCCAGTATCCGGTGTGCGAAGCCAACGATACTGATGAGTGTAAAGCTCTGAACAGAAGAATTGATGTAAGAGTTCTTGAAATGTAAGATTTTCATTTTCAAAACTTAAAAATAATTTTACTTTGCCGGAGTGTAAAACTTCGGCAAAGTTTTTTTTTAAAGCTAAAAATCTCTATTTTTGAGGAATGGAAAATTTCATTGTATCAGCACGCAAATACCGTCCGCAAGAGTTCGACACTGTTGTTGGGCAGTCACACGTTACAGATACTTTGGAGCACGCCATAGATAACAGCCAATTGGCGCAGGCGCTGTTGTTCTGCGGTCCGAGAGGAGTTGGTAAAACCACTTGTGCGAGGATTCTTGCACGAAAAATCAACGAGAAAGACGGAACCACTTCCGAAGACGGATTTGCATACAATATCTTCGAACTCGATGCGGCTTCTAACAACTCTGTTGATGACATTCGTGAATTGACCGATCAGGTTCGTTTTGCGCCGCAAACCGGGAAATACAAAGTGTATATCATCGACGAGGTGCATATGCTATCTGCGTCGGCATTTAATGCTTTTCTTAAAACTTTGGAAGAACCGCCTGCACATGCGATTTTCATTCTGGCAACAACGGAGAAGCACAAGATTATCCCAACGATTTTATCGCGTTGTCAAATTTATGACTTCAAGAGAATCACGATTGAAGACATTCAGGAGCATTTAAGAAAAATTGCAGATAAGGAGGAGGTAAAATACGAGGATGACGCACTTTATCTGATTGCTCAGAAATCTGATGGTGCGCTTCGTGATGCCCTTTCAATTTTTGACAGACTAACGACATTCACGCAAAAGAATATTACGCTTGCCAAAGCCGCAGAAGTTCTGAATATTCTCGATTATGATGAGTATTTGAACATTGCAGATCTTGCCAAAGCCAACGATATTCCGGGGATTCTTTCTGCTTTAAATGATATTGTAAAAAGAGGATTCGATCCGCATATTTTTATCGGAGGAATGGGAAGTCATTTCAGAGATTTGATGATGGCTCAGAACCCAAAAACTTTAAATCTGATTGAAGTAGGAGAGAAAACCAAAGAAAAATTTGCTGCTCAAAGTAAAAACTGGAGCGCCCAGGAATTAATTGATGCTATTGAAATTTGTAATCATGCCGACATCAATTATAAAAATTCTAAGAATCCACGGCTTACAGTAGAAATTGCACTGATGCGACTGCATCACAGAACTTAATCGTAAAAAAAGAAATTCAGCCAAAACCGGTTGAAGTAAAGCCTACAATACAGCCCGAAGAGCCAAAGCCAAAACCGATTCAAACGGTTAACGAACCAATCTCAAACGGTAAGAAACCTTCAAAATTCAGCATTACTGAAGCACTAAATAAAAAGGAAGAAGAGGAAGTCACGCTGTTTACAGCACCAAAAGAAGAGAACCTTCCAAGCAATCATTTTACAGAAACCGATTTGCAGAACGAATGGACACATTTTCTTGAACAAATGCGAGAAAAAGATATTGTTCTTTATAACGCAATCAGCGGTTTTAAATTGGGGAAATGGGACGAAGATACCATCAGGATTAATTATTCTTCAGAAACTGCTAAAGCTGAATTTGAGAAAGTACAGGGAGAATTTTTCAATCATTTCAAGCATAAAGTAAACAACTTTACAATTCAGGTAGAATATGTGATGGACAAAGCCCTGAAAAAAGAAATTATTACTAAAAGAAAGATATTTGAAATGATGGCCGAAAAGAATCCGGTATTATGGGAACTGGATGATCTTTTTAAATTTGATTTTTCATAATTTTGCACCTTATTACAATCATTTTTTAATTAATATTTTTTAGGAAACCACTAATTTTGTAGGATAAAGAAGATGGAACTGAACGAACTGAAAAACGACTGGATTAATGAATTCAGTAAACCGCTCATCATTGCAGGTCCCTGCAGTGCAGAAAGTGAAGCACAGATGCTGGAAACAGCACAGAGAATAAAAGAATCCAATGCAGATGTTTCTGTTTTCCGCGCCGGCATTTGGAAGCCCAGAACCAAGCCCAACGGTTTTGAAGGTGTTGGCGTAATTGGTCTTAATTGGCTAAAGAAAGTCAAGGATGAATTTGGCTTTAAAACAACCACTGAAGTTGCCAACGCACATCACGTTTACGCAGCGCTGGAAGCAGATGTTGATATTCTTTGGATTGGCGCTCGCTCTACCGTAAATCCGTTTACGGTACAGGAAATTGCGGTTGCACTTCGCGGCACCAATAAACCTGTCTTGGTGAAAAACCCTGTAAATCCCGACCTTGGTTTATGGATTGGAGCTTTGGAAAGATTGCTTGGTCAGGGCATTACGAATCTTGGAGCCATTCACCGTGGTTTTTCAACGTATCAGAAAACAAAATACAGAAATATTCCAAACTGGCAGATTGCGCTCGATTTCAAAAATCAGTTTCCAAATATTCCGCTGTTGGTGGATCCATCGCATATCTGCGGCAACAGAACCGGACTTGCGGATGTTGCGCAAGAAGCGCTGAACGTGGGCTATCATGGTGCAATGATTGAAACGCACTGTAATCCGGATGCGGCGTGGAGCGATGCTGCACAGCAGATTACACCTGAGACTCTGGCAGAGATGATTGCCGATTTGAAGGTGAGAAAATCAGACATTTCAGGTTATGAAGATGAAATCGGAAAGCACAGAACTGTAATTTCCGACATCGATTATCAGATTATTGATTTGCTTTCTCAAAGAATGAAACTTTCTGAGGTCATTGGAGGTGTGAAGAAGAAAAATAATATTGCGATTTTTCAACCGGAGCGCTGGAAAGTGATTACGGAATATGCCAATCAAAAAGCGGAAGAAACCGGGATGAACAAAGAGTTTATCGAAAAACTGTTCAAGGCAATTCACGAAGAATCCATCGAGGTTCAGAACAGTGTTATGATTAATAAACAATAGTTTTTTTTAATGCTGAAAGGGCTTATTATAAAATCTACCGGAAGTTGGTATCAGGTTTTGGAATCTGAGACAGCAAAGGTATATGAAGCCCGCATCCGCGGAAAATTTAAACTGATAAAAACCCGTCTCACCAATCCATTGGCTGTCGGAGATTTTGTAGAATTCAAGCTCGAAAAGGATGATATTGCCTGGATCACGAAGATTGAACCTCGTAAAAATTATCTCATCCGGAAGTCGGTAAATCTTTCCAAGGAAGCTCATATCATCGCTTCTAATATCGATTTGGCGTGCTTTATTTTTTCACTGAAGCATCCTGAAACATCACTTGGTTTTCTCGACCGTTTTTTGGCGTGTTGTGAGGCCTACAATATTCAGACTTTAATTCTGTTCAATAAGATGGATTTGATGAATGATGAGGAACAAGAAATTATTCATGAAATTGAAGAAATTTATCAGAAAATCGGCTATAGTGCCCTTGAAATTTCATCCTATTCAAAGTTGAATCTTGATATTCTTCAGGAAAGCGTAAAAGATAAAACTTCTGTGTTTTTTGGGCATTCAGGAAGTGGAAAATCAACTTTGGTCAATGCACTTCAGCCGGAATTGGATTTAAAAACCGGAGAAATTTCTGAAACTCATCTCAAAGGAAAACATACGACAACATTTGCTCAAATGCATTTCTGGAATTTTGGTGGTGCTGTAATCGATACGCCTGGCGTTCGGGAATTTGCGATGATTGATGTGGGTAAAGAAGAAATTCAGCATTATTTCCCGGAGATTCTCAAAACTAAAGAACAGTGTAAATTTCACAACTGTCTTCATGTCAACGAACCGAGATGCGCCGTTCTTGAGGCCATTGAAACAGGTGAAATTGAAGAATCCCGTTATATCACTTATCTCAAACTGATGGAAGAGGCGGAAGAACAGGCTTCAAGTTCCAGATTCAGCTAATATTTTATTTAAAAAAATATTTTTTTCATAAAGATATTCTACTTAAGAGTATCTTAATTTTTCGTCACGTTTATTTAAAATTAAATTAATAACGAAAGACAGAATTGAGTTGGAATAAAATTTAGATTTACTCTTAACCTCGATAAACAATAAGGTTGTCGCGAAATAAAAAACCCAGCCGAAGCTGGGTAAAAACTAATAACCATGAAAACTCAAATTAAACATGAGAATCTGCAAGTGAATTAACAACATTCGTGCCAAAATTTGCAGAAGTGTCTCATTGAATTTCCGACACAAATATAGAACAATTTTTTATCTTTGCAACATTAAATTAATTAAAATATGTCAAATATCACTTTTACGATGATTAAGCCGGATGCTGTTACTGACGGACATATCGGAGCCATCCTTGGAAAGATTGCAGAAGCAGGATTTAAAATCAAAGCAATGAAACTTACACAACTTACTGTTGCTGATGCACAGAAGTTTTACGAAGTGCACGCAGCAAGACCTTTCTACGGAGAATTGGTAGAATTTATGTCTTCAGGACCAATTGTTGCTGCGGTATTGGAAAAAGAAAATGCAGTTGAAGATTTCAGAAAACTGATTGGTGCAACAAACCCTGCTGAAGCTGCAGAAGGAACCATCAGAAAAATGTTTGCAAGAAGCGTTGGCGAAAATGCAGTTCACGGATCAGACTCGGATGAGAATGCTTTAATCGAAGCCAATTTCCATTTTTCAGGAAGAGAAATTTTCTAATCTGCATTCTACGAATAAAATATAAAAGTCAAAACATTGTTTTGGCTTTTTTTGTTTGCCACCTTAGTCTCCCGTCTTCCGTCTTCCATCTTCCAACTTTTCCCTATTTTTGCAATATGAATCACGACACCATCTGCGCACTTGCTACTGCCAACGGAATTGGCGCTCTCGGAATTATAAGAGTTTCGGGCGATAATGCTTTTGAAATCGTTGACCGCTGTTTTGAAGGAAAAAAGCTTGCAGATGCAGATTCGCATACCGTTCATTATGGCTTTATAAAAGATGGTGCTGAGCAGATTGATGAAGTGATGGTTTCGGTTTTCAGAGCGCCAAGAACTTTCACCACAGAAAATTCGGTGGAAATTTCTTTTCACGGATCGCCACATATTGCCAAAAAAATTCTTGAAGTTTTGATTAAAAACGGTGCAAGAATGGCAAAAGCAGGAGAATTTACGATGCGCGCCTTTATGAATGGCAGAATTGATTTATCTCAAGCTGAGGCCATCGCTGATGTCATCGCAAGTGAAAATGAAGCGTCAAGAAAAGTAGCATTAAATCAGTTGAAAGGAGGGATTTCAAATGAAATATCAGACCTGCGCGGAGGCTTGCTCAATTTCACTTCCCTTGTTGAGCTGGAACTTGATTTTTCGGAAGAAGATGTGGAGTTTGCCGATCGTACCGCTATGAATATGCTTCTTAACCGTTTGGAAGAAAAACTGAATTCACTGATTGAAAGTTTCCAATACGGAAACGCCATTAAAAATGGAGTAGACGTTGCTATTATCGGGAAACCAAACGCCGGAAAATCTACACTGCTAAACGCTTTATTAAAAGAAGAAAGAGCCATTGTTTCTGATATTGCCGGAACCACCCGCGATACGATTGAGGAAGTACTGCATATCAACGGTAATGCTTTCCGCCTGATTGATACCGCAGGATTGCGCGAAACCACTGATGAAATTGAAAAAATTGGCGTAGAAAAAGCCAAAGAAAAAGTAGAGCGAGCTAAAATTCTAATTTATTTGATTGACATCAATACCGAAGACTTTACCGAAGATTTAGAAATGTTCCGCGAATTACAGCGAGAAGATTTATTCACGATAATCTGCCTCACCAAGACTGATATTTCCAACGAAAAAAATCACAAAAGAGAAATTATTTCACAACTTTCTTCGGACTTCCAACTTCCAACTTCCAACATTCTCGCAATCTCCGCCAAAGATCAAACCGGAATCGAAGCATTGAAGAAAGAACTTTCCTCTTATGTTGAAAACTTAAAGACAGAAGAAAATACGGTTATTACCAACCAGCGCCATTACGAAGCACTGCAGAAATCTTTAGAATCAGTAAAAAGAGTGAAATCTGCCATTTCCGACAGTTTCCATACGGAACTTTTAGCATATGAATTGCGCTATGCTTTGGAACACCTTGGAGAGATTTCCGGGGAGTTCACGAATGACGAGGTGCTGGGGAATATTTTTTCGAAGTTTTGTATCGGAAAGTAACACCAACCGATCCCAGGCGCTGATACTGGACATATCATTGATTGCTGAAGAACTTATCATCAACAATTTTTTTTAATCTAATGGGCGAATCTTTCCGGTAGATCAGGTTTTTTATCATTCAAGAATTCAACACCTAACGGCCTAAATCTTTGAATATAAGCAGATCTAAAATGCAATAATTTTCAGATCAACATTTTAGTGCTAACTTGTAGATGTTTTACAAATGCTTTTTTGATGAAAAAATCAGGCTATTTACAGGTGATAATTATCTTTCATTTGTTTGTTAGTATGGGCTTTTCCCAGACTAATAATAAAATTGATTATTTGACCGTAAAAGCGGATTCTCTTCATGCAAACGGCGATTACGAAATTGCTTTTGAACTGAGAAAGCAAGCGGTACAGAAATTTTCTTCTTCAAACACTTTCTATAAATATTTTTTAGAAGCCAAACGCTGCCTGACTGAGTCGTGCATGTATGAGAAAAAAGCGTATAACTATCATAATCCTAAGGATTCCATTTCGAAGCAGGCGCATCAAAATTACTTCAGACTGGCGATTGAAAAATCGAGGCAAGCGAAAAAAATCTATGAAAAAGTTAAGAAACCTGACAAGTTATTTAAGTACGAGATACAGAGTCGCATTTATCATCAGCTGGGTTTCACCGGCAAATGGAATCTGGCATTAGCAGAAGCAGAATTAGGCCTGCGCATTTTAAAAGATACCCTGTCCGGAAAAGACAAAAAAATGGTAGATCTAATTCATGATATTGGATTTATTAATGCCGAACTGGGCGACTATTCCAAGGCTATTGAATATTATAAAGCCTCTTTAGCATTATACATCAGTAATATTGGCGAAAAAACAACGGATGTTGCGTTGTCGTATAATAATATTGGCGCACAGTATAGAAAAATTGGGCTCAGAAAAAACGAACTGGAGTATTTGCTCAAGGCAAAAACGATTTGGGAGCAGTTAAATAATGACGAAGATATTGGTCATTTATACGTTTGCTATGGGAATCTTTTTTCCTGGTATTCGTATTACGGCGATTATGAAAAAGCTGAGGAATATTTGTTAAAGCGCGAAAAAATAAGGCAGCAAATAAAATCAAATCCGAAAATCAGTTTTATAAAAAATCAGGAAGACAAGTATAAAGACAGACTGCGGGAATGGCATGATTTAATGCTGCATTTCGCCAGAAGAAGAGACACGGGTAAAACCATTTCCTTTGCAAAAGCAATTGCTGATCATGTAATTAAACCTAAGAAATTATTGAATTTTGAGGTTAAAACCATAGGCTCATCCTTAAAGTTTGAAGCTGAAATACACCAGAAGAAAAACCCTGACTTAGCTTTAGAAAAATTAGATCAGGCCATTAAAATTCAGGAAACTTATCGGGAAGAATTCTTCACAAAAGTGTTCCCTTATAAATTGCATAAAGCCGAAATTCTGATAGCGGTTAAACGGATGAAGGAAGCGCAAATAATTTTACGTGAATTGAATGCGCTGAGGTCTGAGATGACTTTGCAGGAAAACTTTACACTAAACATATTGAATGCAAAAGTCTCACAGGAGTTAAACGATGCAAAAGCGGCCAACAATTTTTATGAAAAAGCATTTGCACTCTTATCACCCAGCGTCGCAGGAAATTTAGAAACCATTCCGACCGCTGATTTAAAACCGTTGATTTCCTTTGAAACCATCGACGGGTTTTTGGCCATGGGAGATTTTTTCATGGACCGTTTTAAAAACACCTCCAATAGAATTGATGCTGATAAAGCATTACGCAGGTACATTATTGCTTCAGAAATTTACAATCAGTTATATCTCGGAGAGCGGTACAACGAACGCCTGTTTTCAGTAAACAACGAGATAAATGAGCGATTACTTTCAGGCTCGGTACTGACAAATAATACCGGCTTAACTGCTGTTCTTAATACCATCGAAAATAATGCCTCTAAACTAATCTGGTCCAAATTTGTTTTTAACAATAAGAGAATCAAGTTCAAAATTCCGCAATCTCAATTAAACCGCGAAGAACAGTTAAAAACAGAGCTTAATTTTTATCAGCGTAAAATATCTGAAAGCGGAACGGATCATAAAGAAAAAGTAATCCTCTGGAAGCATAAAGTATACGATTTAAAAAATGAGTTGGCAAAAATTGAAGCAATAATCCGGAAGCAAAATCCGGTTTATTATCAGTTTAACATCAAGGAATTTGATGTGAAATCGCTTCAGCAGACGCTAAAAGAAAAAGAGACAATATTAAAATACTCCCTGACCAATAAAAACGGTTATGTTTTTTTGATTACCAAAAATAACGTTTCACTAGTCAGTTTGGGAGATAAGAACGAGATTCTCACTCAGTTAAATAAAAGTCTGTGGGCTTTAAAAAACAGAGAGGCAGATTACCGCCATCACTTTATAAAATTAAAGGACCTCCTGTTTCGCCACAGCCAAAGCTTAAACTACCACAAATTAACGGTGATACCCGATGGACCCTTGCATTATCTGCCGTTTGAAGTCCTTTTGATGGATGCTGAAATGCCTTTAATCAGTTATGCTGCTTCGTTAATGTTGTATCAGGAACAGCGGAATATTAACCCTTCCTCTAATAAGGTGAATGTGGGTGCATTCTCCGCCTACAACACGGTTTCAAAGCTGCCAAAAGCCGAGACTGAAGCCGCTTCCATTTTAAAATTTTTCAGCGGAAAATCATTTGTCAACGCCAGCAAAAAAGATTTTCTTCATCAGGCTAATTCATTTAATGTCCTGCATTTGGCCATGCATTCCACCATTAACGAAGAGAATCCTGAATTTTCCTCCTTAAATTTTTATGGGAATAAAAATGCCCACTTATTGCTGTCTGAGCTTTACAACGAAAACCTGACGGCCGACTTAGCGGTCTTGAGTGCCTGTGATACCGGAAACGGGTTTTACGAAAACGGAGAAGGAGTCATCAGCATGTCCAGAGCTTTTAATTATGCCGGAATCCCAAGCACAGTGATGAGCCTGTGGAAAGTGGATGACGAAGCCACCTCAAAAATCATGAACTATTTGTACGCCCGCCTAAGCAAAGGAGAAGCAAAAGACGAAGCACTTAAAAACGCAAAACTGGATTATTTGCAGAACACGGAGGATGCGTTGTTGAAGCATCCTTATTATTGGTCTGGCTTTGTATTATCCGGAAACAGTGATCCGTTGGTGAAAAATGATTACGGACTTCATTTAATTCTGTCGCTTACATTGGTGCTGCTGGCGTTTCTTCTGTATCACAGAAATAAACTAATTCAGTTCTTTAAGTAGTTTTTCTGCTTCCTTTTTTTTGAAATCCTCTTTATTCTTTAATAAAATCTCAAGTTCTTTCACCGCCTCCGTTTGTCGGTTTGTTTTAAGATAGGCCAAAGCCTTGTACCAATGCGCTCGGGAAGCTAAATTACTTGAGGAAGTTTCAACAATCTCTAAAACTTCCAGGGCTTCGGCCGGTTGATCGGTGGCCAGCAAAACATTGGCTTTGTAATAAAGAACAGTACGGTCTTTAGTTTCAGTATAATACTGATCAAACAATGTGAGTGCTGTTGCATAGTTCCTGTCTTCATAAGCAATGAAAGCCTCTGTAAGCTTATCTTCTTCGGATGATGAACGGGTAATGGGAAAACTTACATTTTTTGAAGGTTCAAAATAAGCAGCATACAACTCCGTGTTGCTCATGCGTTTCATAGAAATGGTCGTAGCCAGCCACCCAAGCGCAAAAATGAGTACCGCGGCCACCGCAATTTTATAATACAGTTTGCGGTAAATGGTTAAACGCTTTTTTTCCGGTTCCAATTCCTCCTCAAAGGAAGCCATCAACTTTTTGAACTGTAAATCATCCTCAGCCTTGCAAACCTGCTTTAAATTTTCCTGAAATTCAACCTCATCCCTAAACTCAGGATCATTTTTTATTAATTCTTCAAAAAGTTTGGCTTCATCTTCATTGAGTGTATTAGAAAAGTATTTTTCTGTTAATTGCGCTTTCATGCTAATTGATGTTCCGTTGTTTGATGAGTTCTTTTAAATTTTTTAAACACCTTGATTTCTGACTTCTAACCACCGCTTCGCTTTCGTATTTTCTAAGGCATGCTATTTCTTCGTTAGTTAGTCCCCGGTAAAAAGCTAATGTTAACACGTCTCTGCATTTTTCTCCCAAATGATTGAAGAAATGGCGCAAAACCTTCTGCTGATCGGTTAGTTCGGTCTCATATAAATCAAAAGGTTCCATGTTCTGAATTTCGCTTTCTTCCGAAAAGCTGTACTTCAGGTTATTCTGCTTTAGTTTTTTGAAGATTAAATTCTTCGAAATTCCAAAGAGATAGGTTTTCATGGTGCTTTGTACGTCATTTAATTTGCCCGCAAGCGCATGGCTTCTCAATATGATAAATGCATCCTGAAATATATCATCGAGGTCTGAAGTTTCCAGCGGATATTTTCGTGCAAAAATTATAAACGAAGTTTTGTATGAATGATAAAGTTCCTTCAACACTAATTCATTATTCAATTTAAAAGCCTTTATTAATTTTTTTTCCATTTTTCTAGAACTATGTTAACATCTGAACTTACTGAAGCACTAATGTATATAAAAACAACACATTATGAAAACATTAAGTAAAACTCCATTATTTACCGCAGTCTTTCTGCTTTTCCTGGGAAACCTCATTAATGCTCAGTTTTTGGATAAATTGAAAAAGACTGTCGCGGATAAAGTTGAACGCACAATAATTAACAAAACTGCAGAAAAAGCTGCTCAAAAAACTGATAATACGTTAGATAAAGTATTTGACACTAATTTAAACAAAAACAAACAAACGCAAAAAGTCAACCCGGCAAATGTGCCCTCATCTTTTGATTTTGAGTATCAGTACCGTTTAACGTTCACCACTGCGACCAGTAAGACCAAACTGAACATGGACTATTTCTTAAAACCCAAAGCAACTTATATGGGAGTGAAAATGGAACAGGTGAAGGGTCAGGAAGTATTTATGGTGATGGACGGACAGACCAACATTAATTATATGTTCATAAAGGCTGGCGAAAACAAAATGGCAACCGCCTCAAGTATAAATGGCGACGAAATCGCAGGCGATACCCAGGACAGTAATTATGAGGGTTACACTTTTACAGATTTGCCCAACAGGACCTTTCTGGGTTACAACTGTAAAGGAAAAAAAATGGAAAACAGCGAGTATGTATTTGTCCTCTATTTCACCGATGAAGCTCCTGTTTCCTTTAACGATGTTTTTAAAATGGACACAGACAGAATTCCCGCCGCGGTTAAAAAGCAGTTTTCAGGTGGAGAAAAATCCACCATGATGTATATGGAAATGACCGACAAACTGAACAAAGGGAAAAAAGACAGATCAGGCACGATGGAATGTACCTTACTGCAACCCCAAAAATTTACATTCAGCACTGCCGGTTACCGGTTCATGTAACGGTGGGATTCTGACTTTCATTTACACATAAATATGAGAAATGTTAAACATAGTTAAATGAAAACTGTACTCACCATCATATTCATTTTCGTGATACATGCTGCCCAAGCACAAAAGCTTGTGGGTAAGATCGAAAACCACCACAAAGGAGAGATGGATATTGTACTCACCATGTTTGGATTTGATAAACCGGTGAAAATAGGGAAGTTAAATACTTCCGGCAATTTTGAAATAGACTTAAGTAAGAACCCCGCAGAAAATCTGTCCAACGAAGATGCTGCTGTTTTTATTTCCAATTTAAGTTATGGCTTTCAGTACGGCTGCGGCAATCCCGCGGACTTTCCTGAGGGTAACGCAAAAATCGCTGCCGATGCAGGATTTATTGCACTTTGGCAGAACAATACCTGGGCGGGTTCACTTTTTCCGGTATCGGATGAGAAGCTGATGCCCTGGATGGATGACAGTGGCTATAATGATGCGGTACCCGGGTCATTCTATAAAGTTTTATTGCTGACGCAGCCCGTGGAACTTAAAACGAAGTGCACCAACTTTGATTTTTACGACGGTAGAGATATTGAAATAGCTGTGGAATACGACCTACGGTTGATGAAGGGATTAAACCTGGTGCAATACCAACTGCAAAGTGTCTACAAAACCAACCCGGATATTCGGGCAGCATTTCCAACAAAACTAAAAATTACAGCGGCGGACAAAACCTCCGGCATCATTTGGAAGGCAAAATATTTTTATTAATTAAAAAACTAAATTATGAAAACAACAATCACAATTCTTTTTATGAGCAGTTTGCTTTGCCTTATTAGTTGTAAAAATGAATCGGCAACAAAAAATCATTCCGACGGCAGCAAAGCCATAGAAGGCCTTATTAAAACAAATTTAAATGTACTGGATAACGTAAAACAAGGGCTGTCTGAAGGCAATGATGGCGAAACGATTGCTGATTGGTTTCCTGAAAAGTTACTGGATTACCATTTGGATCAAAGTAAAAAAGATATTGGTCAGGACGAAGAAAGCCGTGCAGGAGTGGTTTATGTTCATCCCGAAGACCCATCAAAAAACATCATGATCACCGTTTGGGACGGCAATGGGCCGTCAGCAGTGTTTGTCAACAATATGATTGCAATGGGTCTTGATGGAACAGGAGAAGAAGTACATAAGGAAATGCGAAAAAAAGTATATGAACGAAATGGCAGAAAATCTTCGGAGCGAATCATCTATCAATACAATCAGGTTGATATTACATTTGAAGTAGACGGACGCTTTTATGTCACGGCAAGAAGTAACAATAACACCATTGAAACCGTATGGGAAGCATTAGATCTTTTGGATTTTGATGGCTTGAAAAACACATAAACCAACATTTTAAAATCATGAAAACAAAATTTAATTTTCTATTAAACATAGTGCTCTTATGTTCTGGGGCTTTGGTAAATGCACAGTATAATTTTGAACTTGTAAAGGATATTCGACCGGGCGAATTAGGTTCAAGTCCTATTGCTCATTTAAAGGAATACAACGGCAAAATTTATTTTTCAGCTAACGATGGTTCAAACGGACAGGAACCTTGGGTCACTGATGGTACCACTGATGGCACCGTTATACTAAAGGATATTTTTGCGGGATCAGGGAGTAGCTTAATAGATCCTGAATTTACCGAATATAATGGCAACATTTACTTTGTAGCAAGGGGGACTCAAGGATCTGAACTTTGGGTTACCGATGGAACCTTAGCAGGTACAGAATTAGTAAAAGATATTTGGCCAGGGTCATCATCTTCCGATCCTAGATTTTTCATTGAATATGCCGGCAAAGTTTACTTTCAAGCTAGAAATGGAACCGCTGGAGATGAACTTTGGGTTACAGATGGAACTGCTGATGGTACCCAAATGGTAAAAGACATAAGTCCGGGATCTTCAAGCTCAGCACCTTCCTATTTTTTCAAATTCAACGGCCTGCTATACTTTATTGCACAATTATCTGATACGACCGGTCGCGAAATTTGGGTTACTGATGGAACTGCTTCCGGCACATCATTATTAAAGGATATTAATCCGGGAACCGGTGATTCAACCAATGCCTTAACCGCTATCGAATACAACGGCATGCTGTATTTTTCTGCTAATGATGGTACTACCGGAACCGAACTTTGGGTTACTGATGGAACTACCAACGGGACGCATTTATTAAAAGATATTAATCCTGATGGTAGTTCATACCCTAGCAGATTTTTAGTCTTTAACGGTGAGCTTTACTTTAGAGCTAATAATGGCAGTACGGGCGAAGAGCTTTGGAAAACCGACGGAACTGCTTCCGGCACTCAACTATTCAAAGACATCAGACCGGGATCATTGGGATCAGGACCTACCAATCTGACATTGTTTAACAACAAGATATACTTTGATGCGATAGATAGCACAACCGGGAGAGAACTTTGGGAAACGGATGGTACCGTATTGGGCACACAGCTTGTCAAAGATATCAATCCGGGCGTGGGTTATTCCTTTCCCTTTGATTACACCTTATTTAATAACAAGCTTTTCTTTTCTGCTGAAGATGGTACTAATGGACGGGAACTTTGGGTGACGGATGGTTCTGCGGCGGGGACTGTAAAAATCAGTCCTGCTAACCCAAATAGCTCACCAATAGCCCTGTATACTGATTTTATTGTACTCAATAATGCTCTTTATTTTGGTGCGAATTATACTTCTGCAGGCAAAGAATTATGGAAACTTACCGATCTCACGTTATCTGCTTCTGAACAGACAGCCATAAACCAAACCAAAATTTATCCCAATCCCGCGAAAGAGGTTTTAAATGTAAAATTTCCCGACAATCAGGTTTACGACATTGCCGTTTATACCAGTTCCGGAAAACTGCTGGCGACTTATCAAAAGGTACGCAATGATTTTCAGGTTCCTGTAGCGAAGTTTCCGGAAGGATTGTATTTTATAACGCTGAAGGATGAAAAAGGAAATACAGCGTCTTTAAAATTTATAAAAAACAACTAAGCTTTTTGTGTATGACAACGGAAATGAATCGTGACAAAACCGTTTAAATAAACATTCTTAATTTAATAAACAGTAAACTATGAAAACAGGAACACAAATAAAATACTACTCCTAGTCTTTACACTCGCGTTTATTGCATGTAAAGAAAAAACAACCACTATTGAAAATACCTCTTCTAAGCATAAAAATACAGTTTCTGAAGAAGCTACACCAATTACACCAAATTTTAAAGTATAGACCGGTAATGAATTGAATGATTGGCTTTCTGAAAAAATACTCGAATATGTAAAAATGGAACCCAGCACTGTGGGTGAAGAAGGCTTTCATCATATAGAGGCGAATTACCATTATAAATCAGGTTATGAAAATACATTACCCTTGAAATTACCAACGGTCAAAGTGATAAAGACTTAAAGGTTAAGAAAAGTATTGCTCAAAAAATTGAAATGAATTTTGCAGAAAATACAGAAAATGGTTATACCAAAGTTTTCAACAGAAAAGGGGTGGATGTATTTGAAATGCCAAGTAATTACAACAACGCTGTAACTGTAGAATTTATTATCAACCAACGGTTTTACGTAAGGGCCAACGAAACCAATTTAAAAGCCGATGAGATTTGGGAATTTATAGATCAATTAAATTTTAACGAAATTCAATAAAAAACATGGAACAGACAGAAAACAAATTAGAAAATTCAGTTGCAAACGAAGGCAAAAATATAGCGCTGATCGCTTATCTCACCATTATCGGATTAATTATTGCCTTTGTCATGAATAATGAAAAGAAAAATGAATTCGCCGCATTTCACATCAGGCAATCGTTAGGAGTGGCGTTAGCCGGACTGGCTTTGGGACTCATCAGTATGATCCCGGTTTTGGGATGGATCGTGTTTCTTGTCGGCATTTTTGTGTTACTCTATATGTGGGTAATGGGATTACTGAATGCCGTTAACAGTAAAGAAAAAACAGTACCGTTGTTAGGTGCTCATTTTGCTGAGTGGTTTAAAAATATATAAAGATGAAAAACAAAATACTGATCTTGCGTTTTTCTGTTTTTTTAACGGAATGGATATTATCTGAAAGCAATACAGTAGTTTTGAAATCAACATATTGGGCACGAACGATTTTCCTCAAAATCAGTTAGTGGCAAAGGTTTATCTATTGGATTTTGACAAAGAAATTATTAATCAACTTGTAGTGAAGCAAAATGTATTTTATCGTAGATATTCCGATGATATTATTTTGATTTGTGATAAAGCAAACTATGGCAGAATAAAAGATTTCGTAGATGATCTGATTACAGGCAGTAAACTTGAAATTAGTAAAGATAAAACCGAAATCTTTCTTTTTAGAAAAGAAATTTACAATACTCTCGGTGATAAGAGATTAACATCAATTAAATTGGTGAGAGAAGTGGAAAAACTCGGGTCACCATTATTATATCTAGGTTTTGAGTTTAGAGGGTTTAATGTGACTATAAAAGCGACCAATGTTGCAAAGTTTTACAGGAGGATGATTTCAATTGTAAAGCGACGGGCAAACAGAGCAAAAAAGAGTAATGACCCGGCGTTAAGGAATGTGATTTTCAAGAATCAGATTAAAAAACTTTATAAAAGACCATTGCAAAATATTGATTCAGAGAATGACAGAAAGGCTATCGAAAGAAAAAAAACATTTTTAATCAAAAATGAAAAAGGTGAATATTCACTTATATCAAAATCAGTTGAAAATAAAAAGCAATCAAATTATTTCAGTTATTTAAGGCGCTGTGAAAAGATATTTGGCGATCAGCAATTTACAGCTCAGTTTAGGAAGAAAGAAATAATTTTAAATAATTCGATAAAGAAGTTTTTAGGCTAAAAATTATTTTAACCTATTTTAATCTATACCCCAAAAGGTATAATTAAAAATAATTTCCTAATTTTACACCCTAAAAGGTATAAAATGAATCTTACATTATCACTCTTCATCAAAGAAAAACGGAAACAACTGAAACTCACCCAGCCGGAACTTGCGGAAAGGGCAGGAGTTGGTCTTCGCTTTATCCGGGAAATGGAACAGGGAAAACAAACGCTTAGGCTGGATAAAGTAAATCAGGTTTTGGCATTGTTCGGAAGTGAAATGGGCGTAGTTGAAAAAATTGAAAAATGAGACAGGCTGAAGTTTTTTACGGTAATCAATCGGCTGGAATCATTTCTGAAAATGATGAACATTATATTTTTCAATATAATAAAGATTACCTGGATTTTCCTAATGCAAAGCCGATAAGTTTGACCTTGCCTCTGCAGGAAAAACCTTTTGAAAGCAAAGTATTATTTCCTTTTTTTGATGGCCTGATTCCAGAAGGTTGGCTGTTAAATATTGCAGTGGATAACTGGAAAATAAGTCCGCGAGATCGTTTCGGATTGTTGCTCACGCTTTGCAAAGACTGTATCGGAAATGTTTCTGTTTTACCAAAAGAATGAAGATGAACTGCCTGTTTTGTTACCAACCCTTAGAGAAAAATCAAAACAATTTTCACCCCAACTGTTCCAAGAAAATGTTTGGAACAGCGACCCCGCCTGAAATTGATTTTGACCTAAAACAACTCGAAGAACTTGCCAAGCAAATCATTATAAAAAGCGTTGCAGTAACCGGAGTCCAACCCAAATTATCCTTAGATTTAGAGAAAATAAAAGGCGAATCTCCAAGGCTTACAATCGTTGGTCTGCACGGAGATTATATCCTAAAACCACCTTCTGCCCAATATCAGGAATTACCTGAAAATGAAGATGTAACGATGCATTTGGCGGAATTGGTCAAAATAAATACTGCAAAACATTCATTAATCCGGCTTCAATCCGGTGAATTAGCCTATATAACCAAAAGATTTGACCGGAATGCGGGAGAAAAAATTGCGGTTGAAGATTTTTGCCAGTTAAGTGAAAATTTAACGGAGCATAAATACCGTGGTTCAATAGAAAAAATCGGTAAAATTGCTGACAAATTCACGGCAAACAAAGGTTTTGAAGCGCAACGGCTGTTTGAGTTGGTTCTGTTCAGTTTCCTTACCGGAAACGCCGATATGCATTTGAAAAACTTTTCATTAATTGAAAATCAGTTGGGGGAATTTGAATTTTCTCCTGCCTATGATTTGCTCAGCACAACGCTTGTAATTCCCGATGACAATGAGGAATCTGCGTTGACAATCAATGGCAAAAAGAGCAGGCTAAAACTCAGCGATTTCGATGCTCTGGCAAAATCTTTAGGCATTAATGAAAAATCTTTGCAATCTATTTATGGAAGGTTTAAAAAAGTCCAACCGAAATGGGAGGCTTTTATTCAGCAAAGTTTTTTGAGTAATGAAATGAAGGAAAATTATATTAAGTTGATTAATGAGAAGTTTAATCAATTAAATTTAGTCTGAAAATAAATTTCCGCTTTAGTTGAAATTTTTGAGGATAAAAAATTAATGTACTTCATTTGTACTGCTCAAGATGTCAAAACTGCTATTAATAAAGGGTTTTTTTAGATTCTGTATCGGAAAGTAACCAATTATCTATTTCACTTCCTTCCGGAAAACCAACATCGGAACTTCAATCTCAAATGAAAGCTGTTCGGTTTTGCTTGGAGAAAATATTCTTTCCCAGAAATTCTTATCCTGATTGGTGAACATTATGAAAACTGATGGATTTTTTTCCTTTATTTCATCATGCAGATTGTCAATCAGTTTTTGAGTAACGTTGTGACTTGGAAAACTCAGTTTAAATCCATAATCATAATCTCTTTCGAAAGTATTATTTTTGGTAAATTCTTCGTAAGGCCAGGAGAAATGGAGGATTTCAATTTCTGCTTTTAATGGCTTAGCAAAATCAATTACCTTTTTTATTTCGAGATCGTAGTCTTTTAAATCGGAGGCGTACAAAACCGTTTTTAATTCAGCGCCATTATAATCTTGTGGAACGGCAATCACAGGAACTTCAGAATTGGTAATCAGGTTTCCGGTATTGGTTCCCAACATTTTCTTCAGTCCGCCGGCTCCTCGTGTACTGATGCAGATATAATTGATTTTCGGATGGACTTCACAATATCCCAAAATGGCAATATCTGCGCTAAAACCCTCTACGATTTCAGTGGAATAATGACTTGGTTTCAAACCAAAATTTTCAAAAGTATTGACAAGAAAATCATCCAGTTTTTCCTTAGCAATTTTCATTTCATGTGAAAAATGGTGCTGAAATTCCTGCTCTGTAGACTCGTGATTTCTGGTAATGTTTACTACGTAAATAAACACAAGTTCTAGATCTTCTTTTTGTGACCAATTGAGAGCAAACTTTAAACCTGCTTTTGAGTTTTCTGAGAAATCGGTTGGAACTAAAATGGTTTTCATAACTGTCATATTTTATGATTTAAAAAGTTACAAAATTTCAAAAGACAAAGCAAGTGGATTCTGAAAATGTACGTATAAAAAACGTCCCAAATTTTGGGACGCTTATATTTTTGATTCAAAATTATTGATTCAAATATTCTTTCAGCTTTTTGGCCTCTTCGTTGGTCGCATCATACTCCAGTGATTTGGCAATATGTTCTTTTGCTTTTTCTTTATCGGCCTGATAAATTTGGTGTGCAACGAACAGGTGAGCATACGATAAATTTTTCTTGCTTTCCTCCAACTCCTCAGGTTTTACCTTACTGATGAACGTCTCATAAGCTGTTTTGGCTTTTGCATCATCTTTCAGCATTTGATATAAATACCCTTGACTGTAATATCCCGGTGCCCAATCCGGTAATAACATCGATAACTTTTGTGTTGTTGCCAAAGCATTATTCCAGTCTTTTGCTTCCTGATATTTAGTTACCAACTGAGTCATCGTTTGGGTGTCCTCCGGATTTTCTTCAAGTTTTTTCTTTAAAGCTTCAATTTCAGGATTGGTTTGTTGCTGAGTGACTTGCGTCATTTTTTCACTTTGTTCTTTCACTGTCGATGTCGCTGTTTGTGCTCTCATTAAAGTGACGCTTCCGAAAAATCCTGCAATTGCCAGGGTTTTTACTACCATTTTTTCAACTCTCATAATTTTAAATTTAAAGATTAAGACAATTTAGCAGCAAGAACAATTCCGTAAAACCAGCATTTTTAGACATATTAAGGAATTTATTATTGTTTTAAGAAATTATGAGTAATAATTAACAGTGCATTTATTAAAGTCAATGAATTCCTTTTTTACACTGTATTGAAGGTATTTTAATTAAAATGAATTCGGATAATCTTTACTAATTTCTTAAATTTACCATTAATTTAAAATTTATCAATTTATGGCTGTTCTTAAACCCTTCAGAGGTTTGCGTCCTGCACCCGAAAATGTAGAAAAAATTGCTTCAAAACCTTACGATGTTCTCAATTCTTCCGAAGCCAGAGTGGAAGCAGAAAACAACCCTATGTCTTTGCTGAGAATTACAAAAGCTGAAATTGATTTGCCTGAAGGAACCGATGAACACAGCGAAGAAGTCTATAATAAAGTGGTAGAAAATTTCAAAGAATTTCAGGTGAAAGGTTGGCTGAAAAGAGATGATGAAGAAAAGCTTTATATCTACGCACAAACCATGAACGGACGCACACAGTACGGAATTGTGGCGGCAGCAAGTGTAGAAGATTATTTTAACGACCACATCAAAAAGCACGAACTTACAAGGCCTGACAAAGAGGAAGACCGAATGATACACGTGCGCATTACCAATGCTAATATTGAGCCCGTATTTTTTGCGTATCCGGCCAATGAAAAAATTGATGCGATTGTAAATCAAATCGTTACCGAAGAAAATCCAGTTTATGATTTTGTGGCTTCAGACGGTTTTGGACATCATTTTTGGGTGATTAATGACACCTATGTGATTGATGAAATCGTAAATACTTTCGCAAAGGAAATCCCAAATTTATATATTGCCGACGGACATCACCGAACAGCTGCAGCATCGTTGGTTGGTAAAGAATTGAAGGAAATAAATCCGAATCACAAAGGAGATGAGGCCTACAATTATTTTATGATGGTGGCTTTTCCGGATGATCAGGTTCAGATTATCGATTACAACAGGGTTGTAAAAGATTTGAACGGATTTACGGCTGGAGAATTTTTAGCGCAAATCGGCGACAATTTTGTGATTGAAATGAAAGGTGAGGAGCAGCATAAACCTGATGCACTTCACAATTTTGGTTTATATTTGGATGGTCAGTGGTACTCGCTTACTGCAAAGGAAAATACGTATGATGACAATGATCCGATAGGAGTTTTGGATGTAACGATTCTTTCAAAATATATTCTTGAAAACATTTTGAATATTCATGATTTAAGAACCGATAAAAGAATTGAATTTGTTGGCGGAATCCGAGGTCTGGGAGAACTCGAAAAAAGAGTGGATTCCGGAGAGATGAAAGCCGCTTTTGCTTTGTATCCTGTTTCTATGGAACAGTTGATCAACATTGCCGATACCGGAAATATCATGCCACCAAAAGTGACCTGGTTTGAACCAAAACTTAGAAGTGGTTTAGTCATTCATATCTTGGATTAATTTTAGAATTAAAACTAATAGAAATGAAACGGTTTGTAATCTTTTTTTTCACAGGTTTACTGATGTTTTCCTGCAGTCAGAAAAGCGAAAAGCAGGAAGAATCAATGGCTGCGAAGACAGATACATTGTTGCAGAAAGATGGATCAGTGCTGTCGTATGAAAAACCAAAGCAGAACCTTATTTCTTTAAGAAGAGATCAAACCGTATACACGCCTGATTACGAAAAAAGACTTCGAAAAGTTGCAGAATATTATATAGCAAACAGCGAACAGAGTCTTATAAAATTCCATAAAGAAAAACCGGAATCTTCATTAGGTTTTTCGTTTGAGGAGAACGACTGGGAAGATGTCAATTATACGCAACTCGGGATTTTCAACAAATCAGGGAATAATATGTCAACGCTGCAATGGCTGTTTTACGAACCGAATTCTCAAAAACTTTACGAATTCGATTTGAACACTAAGAAATTGCAGGAATTTAAATATTGATTGAAATGGCGCGAGCGCAGCGAGCGACAAAAACAGTTAGTATTAGAGGTTAAAAATTGACCTAGGAGTCATTTGCGTTAAGAAAAATTGAATTTTTTTTTATAATTAATTATCTTGATGATAACTCAATTAAAAATTCCCACTGTTTGAGTGGCGGCAGACATTAGCTTAAATTCAAAAAATATCTTTCCGCCCGAGTTCTGGGAATTTTCTTAAAAGAAATTTTAATTTTTTAGTAAATGAATCCAGTCTTGAACTTTTGGTTCTTTTGTTTCAAGACAAAAGAATAAATAAAAATAACAACAATAATTTCTAAAGAAAATCCTATTTTTGATTTAAATATAAAACTATGAATTTAATAATAAGACTTTTAGTAACCGCTGTTTCAGCCTATTTACTGACTTTCATTTTATCTGGAGTAGAATTTACAAACTTCGTATCTGCAATTATTTTTGCCATTGTTTTGGGAGTTTTAAACCTTATTGTAACACCAATTCTCAAAATTTTAGGACTTCCGCTTACCATCATTACTTTAGGGTTATTTTCTTTGGTAATTAATGCTTTAGTTGTGCTTTTGGCCGATTATTTTGTTGACGGAATGACTGTTGACGGTTTCCTTTGGGCATTTATTTTCAGTATTTTGCTGTCGATTGTAACATCGGTTCTTAATTCTTTATTCACCAGTAAAGACTAATTAATGCGCCTGAAGGAACTTCAGAACATACTCGATAATCAACCCTCGGTTTCGGGAAGCACCTTTTTAGTAGGTGCTTTATACGTTATTTCCATCGTCCTTTTTCTTGGATTTTTGGTCTTGGGAATGGGGCTTTTACTTGAAAGTCTTTTCCATTATAAGATATTTCTAGATTGGGTTTCTCAGCAACTTCATGTTGTCTTAAACGAGGAGCAGCGTTACAAAATCGCAACAAGTTTTGGTTTATTATCTTTGTTTCTGAGCCTGGTTTTCTTAGGAGTTATTTTCCTTTGCAGAATGGTCCTTACACGAAATAAATTCATTATTGATATTGATGAATGGATTTATAGCAACCTTTCTCAGATTACAAAACGAACAGCCGCAAAAAGAAAAAAGTAAAAATATTTTATTGATTTAATATGAAACTTAAACACACAATAATTGCTCTTGCAGCACCTTTTCTGATGAATGCACAGAACGTGATGACGCCGGAATTTATGTGGAACCTCAATAAAATGGGGGTTTCTGTAGTATCGCCGGATAATGCTTCACTGATTTATAAAGTGAGCAAAACCGATTTAAAAACTGAAAAATCAAACAGTAAAGATTATTTTTTAAACCTGGAGAACAATCAGGCGAATAATATGGACTTAGGTAAAAAATCCCTTATTCAGTGGGATAAGAACGGTCTATATGCTCAGGAAGATGATAAGATTTATCTGTCTAAAGACTCCGGAAAAACATGGACTGAATTTTACAATGTCGGGAAAGTTGACTTGATTAAAATCTCACCTGACGGTAAAAAAGTGGCTTTCAGCAAGGAAGTGCAGATGGAAACGGTTTACGGAAAAGAGAAATATAAAGACACGCCCAAATCCACCGCGCAGATCTACACCGATCTTAATCACAGGCATTGGGACAGTTGGAACGAAGGAAAATACAACCATATTTTTGTAGTAAATGTTTCCGATGATGTGAAATCTGCAAAAGATTTGCTGGAAGGAAAAATCTGGGATTCACCACAAAGACCTTTTGGCGGAAGTGAAGATTTCACCTGGAGTCCGGATTCTTCAAAGCTGCTTTACGTCGTAAAACCGATGAGCGGTAAGGAATACATGACCTCTACAAACACTGATATTTTTGCTTATGATTTTGCTACAGGAGATACAAAAAACTTAACTTCAGAAAATAAAGGTTATGATAATCATCCAATGTTCAGTCCTGATGGAAAATATCTGCTTTACACCTCAATGAAAAGAGACGGTTTCGAAGCCGATAAAAACGATATCAAAATCATAGACTGGAAAACCGGAGCAAAAACCAACCTTACAGAAAAATGGGATGAAAGCGTTACCGGAAGTATCGCCTGGAGCGCAGATTCTAAAACGATTTATTATACCGCAGCGTTCCGTGGAACCAATCAACTGTTCTCACTAAATCCGTTGAACAAGAAAATCTCACAAATCACTAAAGGAGATTTTGATGTTAATGGAATTTTTGCTGGAAATAAAACGAATCTCGTGGTTTCAAGAAATGATTTCAACCACAATCCTGATTTGTATTCTGTAAATCTGAAAAATGGACAAATGTCCAACATCACAGATGTTAATAAAGATAATTACGCAAGCATTACACCATCAAAAACCGAAATGAAAATGGTGAAAACCACCGATGGAAAGGAGATGGGCGTTTGGTTTGTTTATCCGCCAAATTTTGATCCAAATAAAAAATATCCAACGTTACTGTATTGTCAGGGAGGTCCGCAATCTGCATTAACTCAGTTTTGGTCAACACGCTGGAATCTGGCGTTGATGGCAGCTAACGGCTACATCATCGTAGCTCCAAACCGCCGTGGAATGCCGGGTTGGGGAACAGAATGGAACGAAGCGATTTCCAAAGATTGGGGTGGACAGCCAATCCAAGACTATCTTTCTGCAGCAGATTACGCGAAAACACTTCCTTACGTAGATGGTGATAGAATGGGTGCTGTTGGAGCAAGTTACGGTGGTTACAGTGTTTTGATGCTTGCCGGAGTTCACGAAAACCGTTTCAAAACTTTAATCTCACACAACGGTCTTTTCGATATGAAATCCTGGTACGGAATGACTGAGGAATTGTTCTTTGCAAACTGGGATGCAGGCTCACCTTGGGACAATCCGACACCGAAAGCATACACCGATTTTAATCCAAGCAATCATACCGATAAATGGAATACTCCGCTAATGGTGATTCAGGGAGGTTTAGACTTTAGAGTACCTTACGAGCAGGGAAATCAGGCGTTTCAAACGGCAAGACTTAAAGGTTTGAAATCAAAATTCCTTTACTTTCCAAATGAAAACCACTGGGTGCTGAAACCACAAAATGCACTGGTTTGGCAGAGAGAATTTTTTGATTGGCTGAAAGAAACTTTATAATATAATGCGGCAATTAAGCCGCATTTTTCTTTAAACAAAGGTGAATTTACATAAGGACTTGACTTTCGCTTTTTTAAGCCTTATCTTTGCACCTCCAAAAATTTAATATAAAATCCGTAAATTTTATTAATGAAAACATCCGATTTTAATTTCGATTTACCTGCAGAATTGCTTGCAGAACACCCTTCAGCACACAGAGACGAGGCAAGACTGATGGTTCTTGACAGAAAAACAGAAACCATTGAGCATAAACTTTTCAAAGACGTTATCGATTATTTCGAGGAAGACGACTTGTTTATTTTTAACAATACCAAAGTTTTCCCGGCAAGACTTTATGGAAATAAAGAAAAAACCGGTGCCAAAATTGAGGTTTTTCTTTTAAGAGAGCTTGATAAAGAAACCCGTGTTTGGGACGTTTTGGTGGATCCAGCGAGAAAAATAAGAATTGGTAACAAACTGTTTTTTACCGAAGATGAATCTTTGGTTGCTGAAGTAATCGACAATACAACTTCCCGTGGAAGAACTTTGAGATTCCTTTACGACGGTTCTTACGAAGAATTCCGTGCGAAACTGAAAGAACTTGGTGAAACACCGCTTCCAAAATACATCAAGAGAGATGTAGAACCTGAAGATGCTGAGCGTTATCAAACCATTTACGCCAAAATTGAAGGCGCTGTTGCTGCGCCAACTGCCGGACTTCACTTCTCAAAACATTTGATGAAGCGTCTTGAAATCAAAGGAATTAATTTTGCTGAAGTTACACTGCATGTTGGTTTGGGAACTTTCAATCCGATTGAGGTGGAAGACCTTTCAAAACATAAAATGGAATCTGAAGAAGCTATCATTACGCAGCTGAACGCGGATATCATTAACAAAGCAGTAGAAGAAAACCGCAGGGTTTGTGCTGTAGGAACTACAACGATGAGAGCGCTGGAAACTTCTGTTTCTTCCAACAAAAAAATTGGACCTTATCATGGTTGGACAAACAAGTTCATTTTTCCACCACACGATTTTGGAGTGGCCAATGCGATGATTACCAATTTCCACACGCCAAAATCTACACTGATTATGATGATTGCAGCCTTTGCAGGAAAAGATTTCGTGCTTCATGCATATCAGGAAGCCATCAAAGAAAAATATAAATTCTACTCTTACGGGGACGCAATGCTGATTCTGTAAGAGGGAAGCGGGAAGATGGGTGCAGGAAGTTTTTTCTGAAACCTTGCGTTCATCTTCTATCTTCCATCTTCCAACTTTATGAAAGACATCCGAAAATTATCTCTGGAACAACTGACCGAATATTTCAAAGAAATCGGCGAAAAACCTTTCCGTGCGAAACAGGTGTACGATTGGCTGTGGAGTAAAAACCTCCATTCCATTGATGAGATGACCAATCTTTCGAAAGACCTTCGTGATAAGCTTTCAAAGGAATTTACCATCAATCCGGTTTCTGTGGATCTGCTACAGAAATCAAAGGACGGAACCATCAAAAACGGCGTGAAACTGCACGATGGTTTGTTGGTTGAAACTGTTTTAATCCCTACTGAAACACGAACTACGGCTTGTGTT
The DNA here is from genome assembly GCA_964588705.1 of uncultured Chryseobacterium sp. Lineage (GTDB taxonomy): Bacteria > Bacteroidota > Bacteroidia > Flavobacteriales > Weeksellaceae > CAZPQV01. The sequence continues at coordinate 14,591 of CAZPQV010000016.1, read as the reverse complement.
TCGTCTCAGGTTGGTTGCTCACTGAATTGTGAATTTTGCGCCACGGCAAAGCTCAAAAGAATGAGAAATCTGGAAGTGGCAGAAATCGTGGATCAGGTGGCGCTCATCGATCAACAAAGCAAAATATATTTCGATCGCCCGCTTTCCAACATCGTTTTCATGGGGATGGGAGAGCCGATGATGAATTATAACAATGTTGTGCAAGCCATCAGGAAAATCACTAAACCTGAAGGTTTGGGTATGTCGCCGCGTAGAATCACTGTTTCAACATCTGGTATTCCTAAGATGATTAAAATGTTGGCAGATGAAGATCTCAAGGTAAAACTGGCATTGTCGCTCCATTCAGCAGTTGAAAAAACCAGAAATGAAATCATGCCTTTTTCCGAGAAATTTCCATTAACCGAAATTATGGAATCTCTGCAATATTGGTACGAAAAAACAGGAAACGTCGTCACTTTCGAATACTGTGTTTGGGGTGGAATTAATGACGATGACGACCACATCAAAGCTTTGATTAAATACTGCCGGAAAGTTCCGAGCAAGGTGAATCTTATCCAATACAATCCGATTGGTGAAGGAAAGTTTGATCACAGAAGTGTAAAAGCAGAAGAAAAATATGTTCGTGAACTCACCAAAGCCGGAATCACTGTAATGGTGCGGCGAAGCAGAGGAGGAGATATCGATGCGGCCTGCGGACAACTTGCCAATAAAACTGCAGAATAATGAGAAGAATTTTTGCTTTTCTTTCATTTTTTGTTTTTCTGAATCTTTCTGCACAACAGAATTATGAATGGTTGAAAATCAATAAATACAAAGTTTCAACGCTTAGTGATTCTCTTCGGGAAACCTCCGGTTTAAATTTTTTAAATGGGAAACTCTATACCTTTAACGACGGCGGAAATACCTCCGAAATTTTTGAAATTGATAAAACTGACGGCAAAATTTTAAATAAAATTGAAACCGGACTGAAAAATTTCGATTGGGAAGCCATTACATCTGATGAAAATCATTTTTACATTGGAGAGTTTGGGAATAACTGCGGCACCAGCACAGATTTCACAATCTATCAGATTCCGACAGACAGCATACAGAATATCTCTGAAATCAAGTTTAAATATCCTGAACAGTTGAGTTTTGATAAAAAACCTCATGCTCATAATTTCGATGCAGAAAGCATGATTTATAAGGATGGAAATCTTCATGTTTTCACCAAAGAGTGGAGTTCCTACCATACGACTCATTACAGGATAGTTCCTTCAAACACCGATGAAAAACAAGAAGCTCAAAAACTTGAAACTTATAATTTGGGATATCTGGCAACTGATGCTTCATACTTCAAAAACCACCTTTATATTATTGGCTACACCAAAAAAATGGAGGTTTATTTGACGGTTTTTATGGAAGATGAAGATGGTTTGTTTTTCAACATCAAACCAAAAAAATATTATCTTGGAATGTCCTCAAAACTTGGTCAGATTGAGGGAATTGCTGTGAACGAAGAAGGAATTTATATTTCTGCAGAAGCATTTAAATTCAAGTTTTTCAACGTGCCACAGTCGTTTTATTTTATTCCTAAAGAAATTATTCAAAATTAGTTCGAAGTAGCAGCATAAATGAAAAATATTTATAAATTTGAAAAAAAAGTGAAAATGAAGAAATTTTTTGTTTATCTGTCTGTTTTAGTTATGTTTTCTGCTGTTTTAGTTTCCTGTGAAAACGACCGCGATAATAATGACGAAACCAAAACTCTTCCAAAGGAGCAGCCAATGCCGATGTAATCATTTTATCGTAAATTTGCAGTCAGACATTTCTAATAAAATCCAGTGGCAAACATCGTAGAAGAAATTAAGAAACCGATTAATGCAGAGATGAAACTTTTTGAAGAAAAGTTTTATCAGTCGATGCAGAGCAATGTTCCGCTGTTGGACAAAGTAACGCGCTTTATCGTAACAACGAAAGGGAAGCAGATGCGCCCGATGTTTGTGTTTCTGTGTGCTAAACTGATTGGCGATGTCAACGAGAAAACTTTCCGTGGAGCTTCGATGATTGAGCTTATTCATACGGCTACACTCGTGCACGACGATGTGGTGGATGAAAGTTTCAAGCGCCGTAATTTTTTTTCAATCAATGCGCTTTGGAAAAATAAAATTGCCGTTTTGGTGGGCGATTATCTATTGGCAAAATCAGTTCTTCTTTCAACAGATAATAAAGAATACGATTTGCTTTCAGTGATTTCACGAACCATCCGAGAAATGTCGGAAGGTGAACTTCTTCAACTCGAGAAAGCCAGAAAGCTTGATATTACGGAAGATGTCTATTACGAAATCATCCGCCAGAAAACAGCAACGTTGATTGCGGCATGTTGTGAAGTTGGCGTTCTTTCCAATGGCGCTGATGAAGTTTTGGCCAAAAAAATGCAGGATTTTGGAACTTATACCGGAATGGCATTCCAAATTAAAGACGACCTTTTCGATTACCTGAGCTCCAATGTCATTGGAAAACCTGTTGGTATTGATATTAAAGAGCAGAAGATGACTTTGCCTTTAATCCACGCTCTGAAAACGGCCAACGAGAAAGACCGTAAATATTTTTTTGATACCATCAAACGTTATAACAACAATCCAAAACGGGTAAAAGAACTTATTGAGTTTGTGAAAAAATCAGGCGGATTGGATTATGCGATTAGCGTCATGAAAGATTTTCAGCAGAAAGCCAAAAATCTCTTAGATGAATTCCCTGATTCTGAAGCTAAAAGATCACTCAATCTCATGCTGGACTATGTGATTGAAAGAAAGTTTTAGAAGTTGAAAGTTGGAAGTACGGAGCACGAAGTTTCACCAGAAACATGCCAAGCTACCAACCACAAATATAAATCTGCGTGTATCTGTATTATCTGTGAAAATCCGTGAGCCTTAAATATAGCGCCACTCAACGACCAGTTACAAGTAACGAGCAACCAGCAACCAGATTCGATTTAATTATTCTTAAAATTTTATAAATTTTTTGATGATTTGATAATCGGTGAGAATTTAATTCTAAAAAAAGATTATCTTTGTCAAAATCCACTGTTTTATGCAAACAACATATATAGAAACTCAGCAGATTTCATTTGAAGATTTCAAAAAAAATGTCCTCGAGGATTATAAACTTGGTAGAATTTCCCGTGAAATGTCGCTTCTTGGAAGAAGAGAAGTGCTTACAGGAAAAGCCAAATTTGGAATTTTCGGCGATGGTAAAGAGCTTCCGCAACTGGCGATGGCAAAGGTTTTCCGAAATGGAGACTGGAGATCGGGTTACTACCGCGATCAAACTTTTGCGTTGGCAGCAGGTGCACTGACTGTTGAAAGTTTCTATGCACAATTGTATGCAGATACCAGTGTGGAGCGCGATCCTGCTTCCGGCGGAAGGCAGATGAACGGTCACTTTGCTACGAGATCTCTGAATGAAGACGGTAGCTGGAAAGATTTAACCAAAATGAAAAATATTTCTCCGGATATTTCTCCTACCGCAGGGCAAATGCCGAGATTATTAGGTTTGGCGCAAGCTTCCAGAATTTTCAAAAATGTAAAATTTGAAGGTTCTGAGAAATTCTCAAACAACGGAAACGAAATCGCATTTGGAACTATCGGTGATGCTTCTACTGCGGAAGGTCATTTCTGGGAAACGCTGAATGCGGCCTGTGCACTGCAGGTTCCGATGATTACCTCCATTTGGGATGATGGTTACGGGATTTCAGTTCCAACACACAATCAGCGTGCGAAGGTAGATATTGCTGAAATGCTTTCCGGATTCCAAAGAAAAGAAGGCGAAAACCAAGGATGCGAAATCATTCAGGTGAAAGCTTGGGATTATCCTGCGCTTTTGGATGCTTACGCGAGAGCTGAACATTTTGCAAGAACAGAAAGTGTTCCGGTAGTGGTGCATGTCATA
>CAZPQV010000016.1:10260-10651 GCA_964588705.1 uncultured Chryseobacterium sp. | reverse complement strand
CCGGATCGCACGAAAGATATAAAAATGAAGAGCGTTTGGCTTGGGAATCAGAATACGATGGATTGGTAAAATTCAAAGAATGGATTCTGGATTATTCTGTTGAAATTGAAGGAAAAGAAGAAACTTTGGCTACAGCAGAAGAGTTAAATGCAATAGATTCTGAAGCTAAAAAAATCGTAAAAGACGGCCAGAAAAAAGCTTGGGAAGCATATCAGGGAGCGATTACTGAAATCAAAAATCAGGTTTTGCCTTTGGTTGAAAAACTGAAAGATCAAAATGCTGAAATTGCTGAAGAGCTTAGCAAATTTAACAAACTGATTTCTGTTGCAAAGAAGGATATTTTCCATTTGGCAAGGAAAACACTATTGTTGACAAGAGAAAATAATTCTTC
>CAZPQV010000016.1:0-10250 GCA_964588705.1 uncultured Chryseobacterium sp. | reverse complement strand
ACATCTCTACTCTCAGTCTGAGTGGAAATCTACCAATGTTAAAGAAGTGAAACCAATTTATAGTGATGCTTCACAGGAGGTTGACGGTAGAGTAGTCATTAGAAATAATTTTGATAAAATATTTGAGAAATATCCTGAAACATTAGTTTTTGGTGAGGATGCCGGAAATATCGGCGACGTAAACCAGGGACTTGAAGGAATGCAGGAAAAGTACGGTGCTCAACGTGTTGCCGACACCGGAATTCGTGAAGCAACGATTCTTGGACAGGGAATAGGAATGGCTTTGCGCGGTTTGAGACCAATCGCTGAAATTCAGTATCTGGATTATATTCTGTACTGTCTTCAGGGAATGAGCGATGATTTGGCAACAGTGCAGTACAGAACAAAAGGCGGACAGAAAGCACCGGTGATTATCAGAACCCGTGGTCACAGACTTGAAGGAATTTGGCATTCAGGTTCGCCAATGGCAGGAATTATAAATCTTTCTAAAGGAATAAATATTTTGGTTCCTAGAAACCTGACTAAAGCAGCAGGATTCTATAACACAATGCTGCAAAGCGACGAACCGGCACTGATTGTAGAATGTTTGAACGGTTACCGATTAAAAGAAAAACAACCTGATAATATCGGTGAATTCACAGTTCCTGTTGGGAAAATCGAAGTGACCAAAGAAGGGAAAGATGTAACGCTTGTTACCTATGGATCAACTTGGAGAGTAGTGACTGAAGCCGCGAACGAACTTGAAAAAATCGGTATTTCTGCGGAAGTTATTGACGTGCAGTCGTTGATTCCTTTTGATCTAACCCATGAGATTGCCGAAAGTGTGAAGAAAACCAACCGTTTGGTAGTAATTGATGAAGATGTGGAAGGTGGAACTTCGGCATTTATTCTTCAGCAGATTTTGGAGAAACAAAAGGCGTTCAGATATTTGGATTCTGACCCATTAACTATTGCTGCAGAAAATCACAGACCTGCTTATGCAAGTGATGGAGATTATTTCAGCAAACCATCCGCAGATGATATTGTAGAGAAGGTTTATACAATGTTTCACGAGAGTAATCCGGTGAAATTTCCTAAAATTTAATTTAACAAAAGAAATATAAAGCAGTCAGAGATGGCCGCTTTTTTATTTTTGGATGGCACAAAAAAAAGTGGAAATTATTCCACTTTTTTTCTTTCTCTTTTAAAGATATTCCAAACTTTTTTTGACTCTTCAATTTTTAACAAACCATTCTTCTGAAGGTCTTCTACAAAATTGTCTTCATTATCATGCCGAAGATTTATTTTCTCAAAAGTTGATTTTCGGTGGGAATAAATTTCCATGAACTCAGAGTTTTCTTGGAAATGCTGTACATCATTTTTTCGCATCCATCTCACGAATTCTACATTATTCCCAGCATCGGTGGTCTTGTTTTGTTTAATAAGTGAGTATTTCATTTTCAAAGTAATTTTTTTCGGTACAAATATAGAAAGAATTGTGAGGTGTATAAAAATATTTCAATGAGACTTTATGATTTATTAACCGATATTAATCATTTATTAAAAAATTGATAAAACAGATTTAATATTGACTCCTCTCTACTATACTAACAGAAAATTAAGATATACATAAAAGCAGTTTTTTTTCCGTATTTTTGTAATCAAAATTTAAAAAAATGAACTACGATATCATTGTTGTCGGGAGTGGTCCCGGAGGTTATGTTACCGCAATCAGAGCATCTCAGTTAGGTTTTAATACTGCAATTGTAGAAAAAGAAAATCTTGGCGGAATCTGTTTCAACTGGGGTTGTATTCCTACTAAAGCACTTTTGAAGTCTGCTCATGTTTTCAATTATTTAAATCATGCAGAGGATTACGGTTTGAATAAAGTTGAAAATCCTGGTTTTGATTTTTCTAAAGTAATTCAGAGAAGTAGAGGTGTTGCATCTAAAATGAGCGGCGGAATCTCTTTCCTGATGAAGAAAAACAAAATTGATGTTATCATGGGAACTGCCAAGGTAAAACCGGGCAAAAAAATTGATGTTACCGATAACGATGGTAAAATAACTGAATATACTGCAAGCCATATTATTATCGCCACGGGTGCGCGTTCCAGAGAATTGCCAAACCTTCCTCAAGACGGCAAAAAAGTCATTGGTTACAGACAGGCACTTTCACTTCCTGAGCAGCCGAAATCTATGATTGTTGTAGGTTCCGGAGCAATCGGAGTTGAGTTTGCAGATTTCTATAATGCAATGGGAACGAAAGTGACGATTGTAGAATTTATGCCGAATATCGTTCCGGTGGAAGATGAAGAAATTTCAAAACACCTTGAAAAATCTTTGAAAAAAGCAGGTATCAGTATTATGAAGAATTCTTCTGTTGAATCCGTGGATACTTCGGGAGAAGGTGTAAAAGCAAAAGTAAAGACTGCGAAAGGTGAAGAAACTTTAGAGGCAGATATTCTGCTTTCTGCCGTTGGAATTACTGCTAATATTGAAGGTATTGGACTTGAAGAAGTGGGCATTCAAACCGATAAAGGAAGAGTATTGGTGAATGAATGGTACGAAACTTCTGTTCCGGGATATTATGCAATTGGTGATATCATCCCAACTCAGGCACTGGCACACGTTGCTTCGGCAGAGGGAATAACCTGTGTTGAAAAAATCAAAGGTCTGCATATTGAAAAAATAGATTACGGAAATATTCCAGGTTGTACCTATTGTTCTCCGGAAGTAGCGTCTGTAGGTCTTACTGAAAAACAGGCGAAAGAAAAAGGTTACGAACTGAAAGTTGGTAAATTTCCACTTTCGGCATCAGGAAAAGCAACAGCAAACGGAAATACCGATGGTTTTATCAAAGTAATTTTTGACGCAAAATACGGTGAATGGCTGGGTTGTCATATGGTTGGGGAAGGCGTTACCGATATGATTGCTGAAGCTGTAGTTGCACGTAAACTGGAGACTACCGGTCACGAAATCATTAAATCTATTCACCCGCATCCAACCGTTTCAGAAGCGATTATGGAAGCTGCTGCGGCTGCTTATGGCGAAGTGATTCATATTTAAAATAGATTGAAAATTAATAAAGGGAACCACAGGTATTATCTGTGGTTTCTCTAATTTTACATAAAACTTACAGAAATGTACAATTTAGGACTGGCGCTTTCCGGTGGAGGATCCAAAGGAATTGCTCATGCCGGAGTCATTAAATTTCTTAATGAAAAGAAAATAGAACCCGATGTTTTGGCAGGAACAAGTGCAGGTGCAATTGTTGCCACACTTTATGCTGTGGGAAAAACTCCGGAAGAAATTGTGGAATTTTTCAAATCGGTGTATTTCTTTAAGTGGAATCATTTTGCATTGCTAAAAGGCGGAGGATTCATACAGTCGGATGTTTTCAAGAAATATCTTGAGCCAATTTTTGAAGACATGGTCATTGATGATCTTAGTAAGAAAGTCTACATCACCGCCACCAATATTGTTTCGGGAAAGCTTGAGGTTTTTGGAGGTAAAGTAAAAGTTGTAGATGCCGTAATCGCTTCCTGTGCAGTTCCCATGGTTGCAACGCCCTACAAAATTGGGGACGAACTTTATAATGATGGCGGCATTCTCAATAATTTCCCTGCTGATGTCCTTAAATACGCTGCTAAAAAAATAATAGGTGTTTATTTTTCATCCCAAAAATAGATTAAGAGTACAGATCTGAAATCGCTTATTGATGTGACTTCCCGAGCTTATGACCTTATGACAACTCAGGCAGAACAGGGAAAATCAACTTATTGCGATTGGTTCATCAATCCAACAGAACTGATGAATTATAATATGTTTGAGACAAAAAAAACCAGAATGGATGAGATTTTTAAAATCGGATACGATGCCGCAAAGAAATCTTACAGTGAAAACCTGATTTAATCTTCAATTCTTTCTCCGCATTTTTTGCAGTAATTCGCATCGTCATCAACGTCATGATTATTACATCTTGGGCACACTTTTTCCCAAATCTGTCTTTTATTACGCATTTCTGCGGTAACGATTCCGGTAGGAACCGCAATAATCGAGTAACCTGCAAGCATCAGAACGATAGCGAAGAATTTTCCTAAAGGAGTAGTTGGTGAAACGTCGCCATAACCAACCGTCGTAACCGTTACCACCGCCCAGTAAATACTCTGAGGAATACTTTCAAAACCTTCTTTATGGCCCTCTACCATGTACATCATCGATCCAACGATAACAGAAAAAATCATCAGAAAAAGAAGAAAAATATAGATTTTTCTTGATGAATTCTTCATCGCTCGAATGAGGAGATAACCGTCATTCATAAAGTCGAGAAGGTTCATAATTCTGAAAATCCTTAACATTCTCAGCATTCGGATGATTAGGAAGAATTTCGTAACCGGGAAGAATAAACTCAGGTAAAACGGAACAATGGCGAGAAGGTCAATAATGCCGTAAAAACTGAAAATATAGGCTCTTTTATTCCGGATTGTAATAATTCGAAGAATATATTCGATGGTGAAAATAATCGAGATAATTACCTCCATTACCACAAACGCCGTGTGATACTTCAGGTCAAACGAAGGCACACTTTCCATCATAACGATAAAAGTGCTTAGGAAAATAAGTATCAGCAAACAAATGTCAAACAACCTTCCCAGAGGTGTATCTGCACGGTAAATAATGCGAAACATCTGGCGTTTCCATTTCTTGCGTTCGGGGATGTAATTGTGTTCTTTCTCAATGAGGATATCTTCCGGCATCACAAATGTTTTTAAGAAATAATTCCTAATTTCGTTGCAAACTTAGTAAAATGAAGTTAATTGAAGTAATTTCGGAAATAGAAAATCGATTTTCGATGCCGCAAGCGGAAGATTTTGATAATGTCGGGCTGCTTTGTGGAAATCCGGAAAGGGAAGTGACAGGAATTTTGGTTTGCCACGATGCGCTTGAAAATGTCGTAGATGAAGCCATTTCAAAAGGATTAAACCTAATCTTTTGCTTTCATCCAATTATATTTTCCGGATTGAAATCTTTAACGGGAAAAAATTACGTTGAGCGCTCGGTTCTTAAAGCTATTGAAAATAAAATTGCAATTTATGCACTTCACACGGTATTTGATAACGATTTTTTTGGTGTGAATTTTCGAATTTGTGAGGAACTTGGCTTGAAAAATCAACAGGTTTTGATGCCTAAAGAAAATAATCTTAAGCAGATTGTAGTTTACGTTCCGTCCGATCATGCAGAAAATTTGAAAGATGCTCTGTTTGAAGCCGGCGCAGGAAATATTGGGTTTTATGACGAGTGCAGTTTTTCTGTTTCCGGAACGGGAACTTTCAGGCCCGGAGAAGGTTCCGATCCGTTTTCAGGAACTTATAATGTAAGGGAAAAGGCGGATGAACAAATGGTTTCATTTATTTTTGAATCATTTAAGCAAAATAAAATTGTTGCAGCTATGAAGGCGGCACATCCGTACGAAGAGGTTGCATATCAGATTTACAGTCTCGAAAATGAAAATCAATATTCCGGATTGGGGCGTTTTGGTGATTTTGAAAATGAAATGGAAGAGGCAGATTTCCTTCATTTAGTAAAAGAAAAGTTTAATCTGAAAGTTATCAGACATTCGGCAATCACTGGAAAGAAAGTGAAAAGAGTAGGCGTTTTGGGAGGCAGTGGCGCCAGCGGAATCAGGGTTGCAATGTCAAAGAATTGTGATGCTTATCTTACAGGAGACATTAAATATCACGATTTTTTTCAGGCAGAAAACAGAATGCTCATCTGCGACATTGGACATTATGAGTCGGAACAGTTTGTAACTCAACAATTATTTGATATATTGTCGGAAAAATTTCCTAAATTTGCAATCTCAAAATCTGAGGAAAATACTAATCCTGTAAATTATTTTTTATAAAAATATGGCTAAGAAAACAACCGAAATTTCAGTTGAAGAAAAACTAAGAGCACTTTATGATCTTCAGATCATCGACTCGAGACTTGATGAAATTCGCAATACCAGAGGTGAACTTCCGATCGAAGTAGAAGATCTGGAAATTGAAATTGAAGGTCTTGAAAAAAGAGCATCCAAATATGAAGGTGAAATCAAAGAACAAAACGACGAGATCAATGCGAAGAACGAACTGATTAACCACGCTAAAACTTTGATGGACAAATATAAAACTCAGCAGGATAATGTAAGAAACAATAAAGAGTTTGAAGCATTAGCAAAAGAGATTGAGTATCAGGAACTTGAAGTGCAGCTTGCTGAAAAAAGAATTAAAGAATTCGGCGCAAAAATTGAGCATAAAAACGAAACTTTAACTGAGCTTACAGATAAGATTTCTGAACTGAAAGAACACCTTAAGTTCAAGAAAGAAGAACTGGACGGTCTTGTAGCAGAAACTCAGAAAGAGGAAGAATATCTTCTGGATAAATCGAAAGAGTTCGCCTCTAAAATTGATGAAAGACTTCTTAAATCTTACCAAAGAATCCGTGAGAACTCTATCAACGGTCTTGCAGTTGTTGGGCTTGAGAGAGGTGCGCCAAAAGGTTCTTTCTTCACAGTTCCTCCACAAAAGCAAATGGAAATTGCTCAGAGAAAGAAAATTATTATCGACGAGCATTCAGGAAAAATCCTTGTAGATGATGATTTGGTTGCTGAAGAAACTGAAAAAATGAATGAAGTGATTAAGTTTTAATCATTACTAAATCGATAAAAAAAGGCTGCCTTTTGGCAGCCTTTATTGTTTTAAGAATGACCATACATTCTGTTGTAAAGGTCGATGTATTTTTCTTTGATCGCTTTACGCTTCAACTTCAGCGTTGGTGTAAGCAATCCGTCGTCGATACTCCAAACATCAGGTGTCAGTTCAATTTTCTTAATCTGTTCCCAGTTTCCAAGTTTGGTGTTCAGGTATTCGATTTCTTTTTCAATTCTTGCCTTCAGCTCAGGGCTCGCTGCCATTTCAGCCGGAGTGTCACCAATTTTGTGACCTTTGCGCTGAATCCATCCTTTTACAAAGTTGAAATCCGGTTGTACCAATGCGCACGGCATTTTTTCGCCGTCACCAACCACCATAATCTGCTCAATGAATTTGGATGCTTTCGCCATATTTTCAATCACCTGCGGTGCAATATATTTACCACCTGAAGTTTTGAACATTTCTTTTTTACGGTCGGTAATATGTAGGAATCCTTCTTCATCGATATGTCCGATATCACCGGTTTTGAAATAGCCATCTTCAGTAAATGCTTCTTTGCTCATTTCCTCATTTTTGAAATATCCTTTAAAGATGCTTGGTCCTTTCACGGTAATTTCGCCATCTGCCTGAATTTTTACATCAAGATTATCTAAAGGGTGTCCAACGGTTCCAACTTTCATTCTGTCCATTGAGTTTACAGAAATTACAGGAGAAGTTTCGGTAAGTCCATATCCTTCAAGAATAGGGATTCCTGCATTTTGGAACATATTATTCAGACGTGCAGAAAGTGCTGCAGAGCCGGATACAAGCGTGATGATATTTCCGCCCAAACCTTCTCTCCACTTACTGAATACAAGTTTATCAGCAATGATTTCTTTAATTCCGGAAGGTTTACCGATTTTCTTTTTCGCCTTGTTCACACCAAGAGCCCAAAGGAAAATTTTAGATTTCAGACCTCCGGCACTGGTTCCTTTGTCGTAGATTTTATCATAAACCTTTTCAATCAAACGAGGAACTACCGACATAATGTGTGGCTGCACTTCCTTGATATTATCACCCATTTTATCGATGCTTTCAGCAAAGTATAGCGAGTAGCCGTTGTACTGATAAAGATAGAAGAGCATTCTCTCGAAAATATGGCAAATTGGTAGGAAACTAAGGATTTTTGTGTCTTTGTAGTCCAGTCCTCTCTTTTTAGGAACTCTATGATCCGAAGCCAATACGTTCGAAACAATATTGTGGTGCGTAAGCATTACCCCTTTTGGTTTTCCGGTCGTTCCCGAAGTATAGATAATGGTAGCCAAATCTTCAGGATTGATAGTTTTCATAATGTCTTCAACCTCGCCCTGAGTAGAATCGTCTTTACCTAAATCCAGAACTTCTTTCCAGTTTGGTTCACCATCAATTTGGTCGAAAGAGAAAATTCCTTGTAAAGAAGGTACTTGGTTTTTAACAGCTAAAACTTTATTCAGAAGATCTCTGTCCGACAGGAAACAAAGTTTTACCTCCGCATTATTAAAAATGTAATTGTAGTCATCAGAAGAAATTGTAGGATACACCGGAACCGAAACAGCCCCAATCTGTGAAATTCCTAAGTCCATTACTGCCCATTCTGTACGTGTGGCAGTAGTGATGAGAGCAATCTTGTCGCCGGGTTTTATGCCTAAACGAAGCAATCCGCGAGAGATTTGGTTTCCAAGGTTAAGGTATTCTGCAGTGGAAGTTTTTTTCCATTCCCCATGATATTTAGTAACCAGAATATCATCTTTCGGATATTTAGCATGGGCGTGATGAGCAATATCAAATAATCTTCTTATTGACATAATATTTACTTTAATGTTAACGGAATTTTAATTTTTTTTGATTTTACCAAATATATGATTTTTTCCTAAATTTTTATTTAAAAAGTTTATTTTTTAAATTTTGCTAAATATCGTATTTTTACCATCAAATAATAAACTTATATTATGAACTTTAATTTATCTGAAGAGCATTTGATGATTCAGCAGGCTGCAAGAGATTTTGCACAGAATGAACTTCTTCCCGGAGTGATTGAAAGAGACCGCGACCAAAAATTCCCACACGAACAGGTGAAGAAAATGGGAGAGATGGGCTTCCTCGGAATGATGGTAGATCCTAAATACGGTGGTGCCGGAATGGACAGCGTTTCCTACGTTCTTGCCATGGAAGAAATCGCTAAAGTAGATGCTTCTGCTGCCGTTGTAATGTCGGTAAATAACTCTTTGGTTTGTGCAGGAATTGAAAAATTTGCAAGTGAAGAGCAGAAGATGAAATATCTTGTACCTCTTGCAAGTGGTGAAGTTATTGGTGCTTTTGCGCTTTCTGAGCCGGAAGCCGGTTCTGATGCAACTTCTCAGAAAACGACCGCAATAGATATGGGCGACCACTATCTGCTGAACGGTACAAAAAACTGGATTACCAACGGTGGAAACGCTTCTTATTACGTAGTAATCGCGCAGACAGATCCTGAGAAAAAACACAAAGGAATCAACGCGTTTATCGTAGAACGAGAATGGGAAGGTTTCGAAATAGGACCAAAAGAAGATAAATTGGGAATCAGAGGAAGTGATACGCATTCTCTTTTATTCACAGATGTGAAAGTTCCTAAAGAAAACAGAATTGGAGAAGACGGTTTCGGGTTCAACTTTGCAATGGCTGTACTGAACGGTGGTAGAATTGGTATTGCTTCTCAAGCTTTAGGTATTGCTGCAGGAGCTTATGAACTGGCACTGAAATATGCTAAAGAAAGAAAAGCTTTCGGTACAGAAATCATCAATCACCAGGCAATTGCGTTCAAACTTGCTGATATGGCAACGCAGATTACAGCTGCAAGAATGCTTTGCTACAAAGCTGCGGTAGAAAAAGATGAAGGAAAAGACATCTCTGAAAGTGGGGCAATGGCAAAACTTTACTCTTCTCAAGTTGCGATGGATACTACGGTTGAAGCAGTTCAGATTCACGGTGGATACGGATATGTAAAAGAATATCACGTAGAACGTATGATGAGAGATGCGAAGATTACGCAGATTTATGAGGGTACTTCTGAAATTCAGAAAATTGTAATTTCGCGTTCTATTGCTAAAAAATAAAAACATTTCGTGATGAAATATCTATGGTTAACCCTTTCAGTAGTATTGCTTTTTCTGGGCGTTTTCGTTTGGTACAAATACTATTTTGTTTTTGGTGAAGGCGTGAAATCCGGTTATCTGAATTATGCTGTTCATAAAGGTTATGTTTTTAAAACCTATGAGGGCAAGATTATTCAGGAAGGTTTCGGACGGGGAAAAACCGGTGGCTTAACAAGTTATGAATTTGAGTTTTCTGTGGAAGACGAACAGGTTTTCAAACAGCTTGAGCAAAACAGTGGAAAACACTTCGACCTCCATTATAAGGAATATAACGGTACTTTACCATGGCGGGGAAATACCAAATATGTGGTAGATAAAATCATCAGTATGAAATAAATACAGAAATCCTTCCAAACCGGAAGGATTTTTTATATTTGAAATATGAAAGAATATATATTAAAACGTGAGAGAGTTTTTCATTTACTGGC
>CAZPQV010000015.1:26114-45361 GCA_964588705.1 uncultured Chryseobacterium sp. | reverse complement strand
ATACCTTCATACAGTTTTCCGTCTTTATGAAGGAACCAAATCTCACTGGTAGATGTTTCACCTTCGGACTGAAAAGTATAATCAACCCTGATGGTATCACCGTCTTTGGAGCCTAAAATGTCACCAAAAGAGCTGTCTTTTTCGAAGTTTTTATAGTGCATTTTACCGGTTACAGTCCCTAGATTATCAGTAAACTGAACGAAAAGAGTGTCTTTACCGGTAGCTTCCATAAAACAACCGGAAGTTGCTGCCAATGTAGAATCTGCAACAGAAGGTTCATCTACAAAACCAACAGTGTCCTGAACTGCTTCAACTGTATTTTCAACTTTCTTTTCACAGCTCATTAAAAAGAACACCAACAGAATTGGAACGATAATATTTTTCATAATTAATTAATTTCTATATTATGTTAAATAAATACTTGATTTGTAAAAATACTAAAAAACTGCGAATGTCTGATTTCTAATCGCTGAGAATCATTTAAAATTAATCTAATCGTAATTTTGTGCGGGCAGGATGATATTTAAATAACGATAAGTCAGTAATTTTACATCATGAAACATTTTCTGTTTTTGGGATTATTAATTCTTGTCAGCTGTCAGAAATCTACTACAGAGAAATCTCTGATTGACGAGAGCAGCGTGTGGATGTACAGAAGTAAAAATATTTTGTTTCCAGGCAAAGAACACAGAATGCTTTTGAAGTTTGAAAATAATGGCTGGGCAAACGAAGTAAACACAATTCTTCAGCACGAATGGAAATATTCTGAAAGTAAAAATCTGTTTATGATTAAAGATCAAAAGTTTGATATTCTTGAAATAAGAAAGGATACCATATTTATGAAGAACAGCAACTCAGGAATTCCTGCAGAACTGATAAAAATTAAATAAACCAATTTGCCTATAATTTATATTATGTTAAATTGTATTTGTTTCAATCAAGTCTAGTTTAATTTAAATCTACTCCACAATATAAATTATAAAAAAACTTCCGGCATTCACCGGAAGTTCTTCTTTTATTTTTTTAGACATTTTTCCAGGAACTGTTCCTGCTCCCAAAGTGTATGCAGCACACTTTCTTTCGCGGCATATCCGTGTGATTCTTTTGGCAGAAGAACCATTCTCACCGGCGCACCAAGATTTTTCAATGCCTGGAAGTATCTTTCGGTTTGTAAAGTAAACGTCCCCGGATTATTATCGGCGTCACCGTGAATTAGTAACATTGGAGTTTTCATTTTATGAGCGTTCATAAATGGAGACATGGTGTTGTAAACTTCCGGAACATCCCAATAATTTCTCTGCTCTCTCTGGAATCCAAATGGCGTTAAAGTTCTGTTGTAAGCACCGCTTCGCGCAATTCCACAAGCATAATCGTTAGAATGCGTTAAAAGGTTTGCCGTCATAAACGCGCCGTATGAATGTCCGCCAACAGCAACTTTTGATCTGTCGATATAACCTAAATTATCTACCGCATCAATCGCAGCTTTTCCATTAGCTACCAATTGCTGGATAAAGGTATCGTTTGGTTCTTCTTTATTTTCACCAATGATTGGGAACGAAGCATCATCCAAAACCGCATACCCTTTCGTAACCCAATAAATAAATGAACCATAACTTGGGAACGTGAAATCATTAGGATTGTGCGTTACCTGTCCTGCACTGCTTCTGTCCACAAATTCTGTTGGATAAGCCCAAATCAGTAATGGCAATTTCTCTTTTTTGTTTTTTCTGTCGTAATTAGCTGGTAAATAAAGGGTTCCCGACAGTTCTACTCCATCGTTTCTCTTATACTTAATCACTTCTTTATATACATTTCCTAAAGAAGCAAACGGATTAGCAAATGTGGTTACAGGAGTTGCCTTTCCTGATTTCATATTTCTTTTGAAGGTGTTTGGATACTGTGTCGCTGATTGCTGACTTACCAAAATATCTCCCTTCTTAATATCCAGAATGTCGATAATACTTTCTTTTGCATTTTTTAGGTTTGATGTGTACAGACGTTTTTTATTCAGAGAATTCAAATCAAACTCATCGATAAATGGCTTCTGTCCTTCTTTCGTAAAGCCTTCTCCAATCAGATATGCCTTACCGTTTTTGATATCAATAACGTTTCTGCCAAATTCATTTCTTGTAGTATTAAATCTTCCCGGATCGCTGTAAACATCTTGAGAATTTCGGTCTTCTATCACTTTATATTCTCCGTTTGCAAGATTTACAAGGAAAGATTTTGTGTTTCTCGTATCGTACCAATATTCAGAAACCACTGCATAATTTGCGTTCGACCAATCTACTCCACCATATCTTTGTTTAGTTTTAAAGAAAGATTTTGGCTGGTTATTAAAAGGAGCTTCCCAAGTGAAAATTTCGTCTCTGTACTCTACTTTTTTTGCCTGGTCTCCGTCATCCAATGCCTCGGTGAAAACCAAGGTCGAAGGTTGGTTATCTGCCCAACCCATACTTCTTTTTCCTGTTCTTACAGATGAGAAACCTTTAGGCATAATTTCATTCAAAGGAACTTCATTTACAACTTTTACCGTATTACCATTAGCGTCGTAAACTGTAGAAGTCATCGGAAATCTGCTTAAAGGAACAATGTACGAATAAGGCTTCTGAATCGTGGTAAGCATCAGATAATTTCCATCCGGTGAAAAACTCATGCCTGTATAAATATCGGAATCCTTGAATTTGGTAACCGTTCCGTTTAATGAAACTTTGTGAAGTTCTGATTTCGTTAAAGCATCGAAATTGGCCTCATCCTGTGGATTTTTCAATAAATCCTGATAGGTTCTGTTCTGTGAAACTTTTCCGTCAGAAGTAGAAACTATTGGTCCTGTTGGTAAATCTTTAGAGGAATCAATCAGTTTTTCTCTGTTGGACGGAATGACTCTCACCAATAAATTCTGGGAATCTTTATACCAAGTATAAGGTGAGCCAAGATTAGCATTCAGATGATCTGAAGTCACTTTAGAAGCTGTTGCCGATGCAAGATCAAGAATCCAAAGTTCTACCCCATTTTTTGTAGTGTTGGTAAAAGCAAGTTTCTTTTCGTCTGGAGAAAATGAAGTATAAGCAATCTGTGCATTCGCCGGAAGACCTTTAACCTGAACTTCAGATTTATCGTTTATCTTTCTAATTTTCAAGTTGTTGACATAAGTCATTGTACTCGAAATATTTGTTGTAGGATTTATTCTCAATCCTCCCAATCTCATTTCTTCCTGGTTCAGTTCGTCCAGTGTTTTGTAGGTGTTTCTGTAAGAAAAAATCAGCCATTCTCTTTGGCTGTCCATAAATACTGATGGTGGTCTTTCGTAATCGGCAAGCTGTAGAATCTCTGCCGACGGTTTTTGGTAAGTAATGTTTTCCTGTGCACCGACGAATCCTATAAACGCCAGTAACACCGCAGTAATTTTTATTCTCATATTTTTTTTAATTGGATTTCTACGAAAATAGGAATTTTAAAATAAAAAAGAGGCCTTAAAGCCTCTTTAAATCTATATTTCTCAAATATTTACCACCGTGCAAGATCTTTTTTTCTGCTGATCATAGCATCCACAGAATATTTTCCGGGACCGAATGCCAACAGCATCAGATAGTTGGCTAAATAAAGTAAGCTCATTTCTCTGTCTCCGAAAGGATCCGCACCATGCACTCCAAATGCAATCACCAGCATAGCAATGATTAATACGCCAACTGCCCATCTCGTGAATAATCCAAGGATAATGAATATGGAACAAACAAATTCAGCAAAAATCGCCAATACAATCGTTGTCTCAGGACCCATTCCTAACAAGTCGTAAAATTTCAATTCTTCATCACCTGCAAGTTTCATCAGCTTCGGGAAACCATGGGTAATCATGGCGAAACCAATGAAAATTCTTACGGCAAGCAATACCAGATTCGTCACCGTAGGATTTGCTTTAATTGAATTAAAATTGTTCATAATTATCTTTATATTAAACAAAACTAACGAAAAACCTTTATAAAAAGTATCTTTTGGCGAAAATTACCTATAACCGAAGTTTTTCAGATCCCTCTCATTTTTACGCCAGTCTCTTTTTACTTTAACAAAAAGGTTCAGATGAATTTTCTTTGCAAAAAACTTCTCAAGGTCTTCGCGCGCCTGAGTTCCCACCTTTTTTATAGCTTCACCTTTATGCCCGATAATAATCCCTTTCTGAGTTTCTCTTTCCACATAAATGATGGAATCGATGAAGATAATGCCTTCTTTTTCCTTAAACATTTCTGTAACAACTTCTACGGAATAAGGAATTTCTTTCTCATAATTGAGCAGAATTTTCTCCCGAATCGCTTCATTTACAAAAAAACGTTCTGATTTGTCCGTAAACTGATCTTTATCGTAATACGGCGGATTTTCCGGTAAAAGCGATTTCAGTTTCGGAAGAATCAGTTCTGTATTTACTCCTTCTAACGCAGAGATTGGAAGAATTTCAGCTTTAGGAATTTTTCCATGCCAGAAATCGATGACTTTCTCTAAATTTTCCTGATTAGAGGCGTCAATCTTATTAATTAAAATCAAAACCGGAACCGGAATTTTATTCAGTTTTTCGATAAGAAATTCTGATGGTTCAGACGGATCTGTAATATCAATAATGAACAAAAAAACATCTGCATCCTGCAAAGAATCCTTCACAAAATCCATCATTTTTTCTTGTAATCCGTATTTTGGATCCAAAACTCCAGGCGTATCCGAAAATACGATCTGCAAATCTTCCTCATTATAAATTCCGAAAATACGGTGGCGGGTGGTTTGTGCTTTTTGTGTTACAATAGCCAACTTCTCTCCCATGAGCTGATTAAGAAGAGTTGATTTTCCGGCGTTTGGTTTGCCAACGATGTTTACGAATCCGGCTTTATGATTTTCCAAATTATTTATAATTGATTTTTTAGATTTTGCAAAGTTAAGCAAAAATGAAGTATCACGAATTTAGTGAACTTTTAAGCAAAGGAGAAAGGCTAAAGCGATCTCAGAATGTTCTGATCTAATGTGAAGTTTACAGATTCTTCAGCCCACAGAAAATAAGTTTTTTCACTCGGGTGAACACCGTCACTAAATAATTCCTCAATTTTGATATTCTTTTCGGTACTCCATTTTTGAAATATTTCTCCATTAGACATAAAGTAAATATTCTTGTTTTTAGGGATTGATTTCTTAAAAGCATCCTGCAAAATTTCAGCACGGCCACCCAACACAAACTGCATTGGTTTTGTAAATATTGGAAAGTATTTTACCGGTGGAAAATTCACAAAAACAATAGGTTTATCAGGGGATTTACTTTGTAAAAAAGTAATACTTTCATGGATATTTACATTGAATTTTGTCGGTGTAGTCAGCTCAAAACTGTCGTTACCGCCAATTCCGACTAAGATTAAATCTGCATTTTCGATATTAATCTTTGGAAGAATACGTTCATTTATCTTTTGGATATTGTAACCGCTTTTGGCAAATACATTCCACGTAACATTACAATTCAGTTTCTCCGCAATCAATTTCGAAAAATGTCCAACAAAGGAATTACTGTGATTCCTTACTCCAACGCCGGCAATAGCACTTTCACCAATAAAAAGCAGATTCAAAGTGCGATCTGACTGATTATCAATTTTACCTGAATTCCCTTCGGCATCAGGCAGTTTTGGGATTTTCTTATAAACTTTTTTGCCTTGAAAATAAATTAAAGGAATCAGCGGAACCGACAATAGAAT
Source organism: uncultured Chryseobacterium sp. (assembly GCA_964588705.1). Lineage (GTDB taxonomy): Bacteria > Bacteroidota > Bacteroidia > Flavobacteriales > Weeksellaceae > CAZPQV01. The sequence continues at coordinate 39,641 of CAZPQV010000015.1, read as the reverse complement.
ATGGGCTAAATACTTGAGGTTCATATCATTTTTTGTGGACTACCGGCAAGATTTCATTTCGGTTCAAGCCATATTTCTTGATTTCATCATCTGAAAATTTCTGTGAATAAAAGTTGGCTTCCACCTCAAATCCTACACTTTTTAATCTGTCGAAATAATCCATTCCGTACCAGCGCACATGATCGTATTGCCCAAAATGTTTTTGTCTTTCTTTCGGATTGATAATGCTGAAATCTTCGTAAGTTTTTTCAAGAGAATTCTTCATCGGAACCTGAAAAATTCCCCAACCTCCGGATTTCATTACTCGATGAAGTTCGCTCATGGCTTTTCTGTCGTCAACAATATGTTCAAGTACGTGATTACAGATAATCACATCAAAACTTTCATTTTCAAAAGGCAAATCAAGAACATCTGCTTTTACATCGACAATCGGCGAAAAAAGATCTGCTGATGTATATGCAAGATTATTCATTTTTTTGAATCTGCGAAGGAATTCCTGTTCAGGTGCTATATGCAATACCTTGAGATTGGCCGTGAAAAAATCAGTTTCATTCTTTAAATAAAGCCACATTTGTCGGTGCCGTTCCAAACTTAAAGTTCCCGGAGAAAGTGCATTTTCACGTTGTTTTCCGTAGCCGTAAGGAAGAAATTTCCGGTAGGATTTTCCGTCAATAGGATCGGTAAATTGATTTCCTTTATAAAACAGATAAATCAGTGGTCTGAGAAAAATACTGATTTGAATCAGCATTGGTCTCGGAAGCTTGTTTAAAAGAAATTTGGATAGTTTTTTCATTTAAAAATCCATCGTAAACGGTTTTTCTTCGTCGCTTACAATTCCCAATGCTTCATAAATATATTTGAATGTAGAAAGAAGAACCGGTTTTCCACCGATAATGCAAACATCGTGTTCGAAATGTGCTGATGGTTTTCCGTCTAAAGTCGTGACTGTCCAGCCGTCTTTATGGAATTTCACCTTTTCGGTTCCCATATTAATCATCGGTTCAATTGCAAGTGCAATACCGTCTTTCAGGACTTTTCCACTTCCCTTTTTCCCGTAATTTGGAACCTGTGGATCTTCGTGCATTTTTCTGCCTAAACCATGGCCTACTAATTCGCGAACTACCCCATAACCATGAGCTTCACAATAGGTTTGAATGGCATTGGAAATATCTCCCACTCTTTTTCCGCGAACGCACTGTTCGATACCTTTGTAAAGAGATTCTTTGGTGACTTTCAGCAGTTTTTTGGTTTCGGGATCGACTTCACCTACTTCAAAAGAATAGGCGTGATCGCCGTAAAACCCGTTCATATAAACGCCGCAATCCACGGAAAGAATGTCGCCTTCTTCCAAAGGTTTATCATTCGGAATACCGTGTACAACTTCCGAATTTGGAGAAATACATAGGTTTTTGGGGAAGCCGTACATTCCAAGAAATGCAGGTTCGCCGCCATGATCGCGAATAAATTCTGCTGCGATTTTATCGATATAATTTGTTGTAACTCCGGGTTTTATTTCCTTGGCAACCATCCCTAAAGTTTTGGAAACCAATTGCGCACTTTCGCGCATGATGCGGAGTTCGTCGAGTGATTTTAATTGAATCATTATTTTATAAGATACAAGTATAAAGGCAAAAGAAAAAAGTTTGAAAGTGCCTTTATTTTATATTATTAATCTTTGTCGTTATCGTCTTCAGAATTTCTTGAAATAGCACCAAGTATGTTTTTCAATTCAAAACTTTTCTGTAAAAGTCCTTTGAAGTAAATCGTTTTTCATAGTCTATCCAATTTCTTTTGTCTTTTGCCTTTTATCTTTTTTCTTTACCAGAAAAGACCTTTCTTTTTGTCTTTTTTCATTTTTGAATAAGCGAGAACTTCACCACCATCAACACGGAATTCTATTTTCTGATTAATGATATTGTAAATTTCTCCCCAACCCGGAAAACCTCCAAGATTTCTGTCATCAATGAATAAGTCGGCATCAATCTTTCTTGATGCTTCAGCATTGTCGAAAACTTCACCTTCAAAACTTGAGTTTACTGCATAAAATTCAACTCCGTTTTTACGGCAATATTCCACAGCTTCGTCCAAACTTTTCCCATGTCTGTAAGTCCAAAGAATAAGTCGGTAACCTTCACTCTGAAGTTTTTTAAGGGTTTCGAATGCAAAAGTTTTTGCTTTTCCAATTCCTGGATACGCATCATCTACAATCGTTCCGTCGAAATCAATGGCCAGTTTTTTATTACTTCTTATCATGATAATATTGTGCTTTTCAGATTTTGCAAAGATACTAAAAAAAGGCCGAAAACTTGATTGTTTTCGGCTTTATGATTGACGATTCTGACAAATACTATTAACTTTTAACCCATTTAAACTGATACCGTAACTCGGGTGTGGAAATGCGGTCTGTAATTCTTTGAAGTCGGGATGGAAGTTTTACCAGATATTCCTGTGCTTTTTGCGCAGCTTCATTCAATCCGTCGATGTGTTCAATCTTCCAGTCTTCCAGAAGCTCTTTCAGAATATCAATATAATCCTGAGCCGTATAAACCATGCAACGTTGTGCAGCATCTGAAAAATGTGACCAAAGTTCTCCCGCTTTTTGCCCACTTTCACGCATCATGTGTGCCGGCATTACAATCTTCTTTTTCATCATATCTTCAAAAGCGAGCATCATCTCCGAAGGATCCAGTTCAAAAATTTTGGTGATGAAATGTTTGTATGCTTTGGCATGCCGTGCTTCATCAGCGGCAATTACCGCACACATTTTAGCCAACTTCTTATTACCACTTTGTTTGGCAAAAGTACCTACCCTACGGTGCGAAATATTGGTGGCGGTTTCCTGAAAACTGGTATAAACAAAGTTTCTGTACGGGTCCATTGATGTGCCCAAATCAAATCCGTCTTTAATAAGATACTGCGTAGTAACTTCAACTTCACGCATATTGACGCGGCCACACAGATAAAGATATTTATTCAGTAAATCTCCGTGACGGTTTTCTTCTGCAGTCCAGCTTCTCACCCAATTGCTCCAACTGTTTCCGTTTTCCTGATCTACTCCATCGATTCCCATAATCCAGCTTTCGTAGCTTGGTAGCGCTTCTTCTGTGATGCAGTCTCCAATAAGTGTTACAAACACATCATAATCCATTTCGTGTGCAAAAGTTTGAATTTCTTCAAGCTCGTGTTTGAAATCTGAATGACTTGGATCTGGAAGAAAATCCGACGGCTGCCAAATTTTTTCTACCGGTGTTAAATATTTGTCGATGAAAGAATTTACTTCTGAACTCAAGGTTCTCATGACCTCAAGCCGCACAATTTTATTGTACATTTTTACTACTTTATTTCAGCAAATATAAAAATATTATGCTGAAAATAACATTCTTAAAGCAATAAAAAAAGACTGAATTGCTTCAGTCTTTAAAAAAATGAAAAAAATTACTTACTCTTCTGTTTCATAGTTATTAATTTTCCACCTCAGAATTGTATTCCAAATTTATTATTAAAAACTATAATATTCAATACGTAATTCTACGTATTTTTTAAGAAAAACAGAAAATTTTAAATCCATTTCTTCTTATATGCTAAATTCATAATCTGACTTCGTGAATTGAGATGAAGTTTTTTGTAGATATTGTTAACATGCGTACGAACTGTATTTGGACTGATGAATAATGCTTCGGCAATATCATTCTGTGATTTTCCTTTCACAATTTCCTTTAGGACATCCATTTCACGATCGCTGAGTTTCGATTCGATATCGGAAAGATCTGCTTCGGGCCTTTCGCTTTCAGCCAACAACTTCATTGCGCGTCTTGCAATTGCAGGGCTCATCGGAATTCCGTCATAGTTTACAACATTTTCTATGGCTTCCATGATGTTGGTTCCCTTGTCTTCCTTCAGAAGATAACCGCTTGCACCGGCTCTGATGGCATCAAAAATCTTGTCATTATCTTCATAAACCGTCAGTACAATAAATTTAATGCCGGGGTGTTTTACAGAAGCTTCTGCAATCGTTGAAATTCCGTCGAGAACCGGCATTTCCAAATCCATCAGAACGACATCCGGAAACTCTGATTGATTTGTTTTGGAAAGTTTATCGAAGAAAACCTGTCCATTATTAGCTTCAAGAACAACTTCAATTTTATCTTTATACGGCTTTAGTTTTTCTTTTACAGTAACTCTGTTTACCGTGTTATCATCTACAATGGCTAACGATATCATAAGCGTTGGTTATCAGTTTTTTGATTTATAAAAGTTACAAATATTTATTGATTTATCCTAACAGTTTAATGCTGGTTCCCTCATTACCTGAATTTATTTCAATACTAATTTCGCTTTCTTTGCTACGCTCTTTCATATTCAGTATTCCAAAACCGGAAGATGGTGCATTGACGTCAAATCCTTTACCATTGTCTTTTATTTCAATCATAATATTTTTATTGGCTTTAAGCAAAAGCTGTACAGAAGATGCTTCAGAGTGTTTTACCACATTCTGCAGCGCTTCCTGCAAAATGCGGAACATGCTTACCGCTTTGGTAGATTCTATTGCGAAATTGTCGTTTATATCTTCGTTTATTTCAAGTTTTATATTGGGATAAGAACTAAAATATTTAACCGCATAATTTTTCATACTGTCGAAATAGTTTTCAACACTGGTATTTTTACTGCCTAAAACCCATATGGTTTGTCTTAGTAACGTAAGAATATTCTGCGCATTTTCACTTAAATCCCGCAATTCTTTATCCGAACCAATATGTTCTTCCTTAAGAGCATCGATCTTCGAAATCAGGCTTGTGGTATAAGCACCAATATTATCGTGTAAATCTCTGCTGATACGCTTTCTTTCTTTTTCCAAGTTTTCCTCAACAAGAATTTCCTGCATTTTACGATTGTATTTATCTGAGGTGATTTTATTGGAAACCAACCAAGCCGTTAATGCAATTAATGCTAAAAATAATGAAACGAACCACCATCTGAGATAAATTGGGGGAAGAATTCTGAAGCGGATATCGTTTGGATAATTTATCACTTTTCCGGATTCGCTTTGGCTACGGACTTTTAAAAGATACTTTCCATAATTTAATCTGGAAAACCGTTGTTTGTTGGCATTAGAAAAATTAGTCCATTCTCCATCGTTAAGACGGTACTGCAGTCTATTTTTTGATAAAAGCGTATTATCAACAGACTCAAAAATAAGTTCAAAAGTTCGGTAATTATCAGGAACCGTTAATCTATTCTCATTTCTAACAATTTTTTTGCCGTCAACTTCAGCACCAACAAATTCCGGTACCGAAAGTTCGTCATGCACCATCAGCAACCCAAGATCTATAGCAGAAAGCTCATTTCGGGTCGTCACTAAAAGATAGTTTTTCTCCGGTATATAAATGCTCTTGGTAATTCTCTTATTGGTATCGTTCAGAATATTTAAAGAGGCTACGTTCAGCAAATCATTTTTCACCATTTTATAAATTCCATATTCACCTATGATCCATAAGGTTTTCGATTTATCCCTGAAAATAGAGAGAATCATTCCCGCATTTGCAAGTTGGCTGTTATTCTGGAACTGATACAGCTTATTATCTTCTAAATAAGCCAGGTTGTTTTTCATCCCAATCCAAACTCTTTTGCCGTCTTCAAAAACATGGGTTACGAAATTGCTTCGAAGTCCATTGGATTTATTAAGAAATTTTTGAACCTTAAAATTTTTATCGGTAAAGTAAACGCCCGATTGATACGAAGTCATTGCAAATCCGTTGGAGAGAACAAATGTTTTTTCAATATTATCAAAAGGAAAATTTTGTAATCGCTGGTCTAATTTATTATCTAATTTAATAATTCCCTGTCCGTAGGTTGAAAAATAAATATCCTTCCCATTTTTAAAAAATGTGGAAACCCCCAAACCAAACGGAAGCAGCTCAGTAGATTGCAGAGAATTGTTATTAAGATTTATTCTGTTGATGCTTCTGAACGCTCCCGAATACAGATAATCGCCATCAATAAAAAGACTGAGCATGCCTTTTTCGATATATCTGCGGTCCGTTATCGCATTTTCGGAAACAGTGTAGATGTAGTCGTTTGAAAGTAAATAATAGTAAGGTGCTTTATAAACAATATCCGTCACATCAAGATTATCAATTTTGTAAGTGATTTTGTAATTTGTTTTATGAAGTAGCAAAATACCCTGCCCCATAGTTGGAATCAGTAAGTCACCCTCATTATTAATTAAAAAACCCGATAAATAAGTCGTTTCAAGCCCATTCTGCTCGGAAATTAAAACATGGCGGTTATTTTCATCAATCAGTAAAAGACCTCTACCGTCAATAATCTTATATTTTGATTTTCCGTAGGTAATTTCCTTATTGTTATTAAAAACATTAATTCCAGAGAGTTTTTTTCCTTTCAATGAAATATAATCTTTCTGATTTTCATGTATAGAATCGACCTTTACGGTTTGTTTTGTCTTAATGTTAAAAGCATAATAATTGGGTTTATCCTTCCCTTTTTCTTTGATTAAAACATAATCAGAATCTATATCTGCATATCCGAAATACAGTGGAGATTTTCTTTTAAAATATGGTAATTTTTTTAGTATTTTTTCTTCATGTATATCAAAATAGTAAACTCCGTATTCGCTCATGTAAAGCAAAAAACCGTCGTTTTTGTCAGAAAAAATCTGATTGACATAATTTCCGGGCAATCCTTCATCTGTTGTAAAAGTATGCCATTTCCCGTTTTCATATTTTATTAATCCTTTATCGGTTCCACCCCAAATAATCCCTTTTTTATCCTGCGAAAGACTAAAAATATAGTTGCTCGGTAAACCGTCGTTCACTGTAATGTTTTCGAAATGGGTATGAGTTTGGCCGAAAACCATAATATTTATCAAAACAAAAAATGCCTGATAAAACCGTCTCAACAGAAGTTTGGAAGAAATAAATTTAGCCAATATCGTAAGTAATATTGGCTAAATTTAATAAAATTATCTCAAGAATTAACTTTTAGTTTACAAGAATATCTCCTGTCATAATTTCCGGAATGTGAATATCCATCACTGTAAGGATGGATGGTGCCACATCTCCTAATTTTCCGGGCTTTAGATTCCAGGTTTTTTCTTTATCCATCACAATCAGCGGAACTAGGTTTGTGGAGTGCTGCGTATTTGGCGAACCATCAGGATTCATCATCACATCGCTATTTCCATGGTCTGCAAGAATGAAAACCGTATAACCATGTTCGTAAGCGGCGGTTGCTACTTTTTCGATGCATTGATCTACCGTTTCTGCAGCTTTCACAGCTGCGGCGAAAACACCTGTGTGTCCAACCATATCAGTGTTGGCGAAATTCAGACAGATGAAATCTGCGGTTTCATTTTCGATTTCAGGAAGTATTTTTTCGGTGATGTCAAACGCTGACATTTCCGGTTTGAAATCATAAGTCGGAACATCTTTCGGGCTCGGGCAAAGAATTCTTTTTTCACCCAAGAAAACATCTTCTCTACCTCCAGAAAAGAAGAATGTAACGTGAGGATATTTTTCAGTTTCCGCTACTCTGATTTGAGTTTTTCCGTTGCGTTCAAGAATTTCTCCTAAAGTTCCGATAAGCACCTCTTCATCAAAAACCACTTTCACATTATTGAACTCTTTATCGTAATTGGTCATTGTAATGTAATACAGATCCAATTTCTGCATGCCATATTCCGGAAAGTCTTTTTGTGACAGCGCTTCCGTAATTTCTCGACCGCGGTCTGTTCTGAAATTAAAACAGAATACCACATCTCCATTTTCGATTTTTGCGACCGGAAGGTGATTTTCTTTTAGTGCAATAATCGGTTTCAAAAACTCATCCGAAACACCGGCCAGATAAGAATTCTGAATGGACTGTAACACATCATTACTCTCCTCTCCGATTCCATGCACCATTGCGTCGTAAGCCAATTTTACACGTTCCCAACGTTTGTCGCGGTCCATCGCATAATATCTTCCAACCACAGTCGCGAGTTTTCCGCCCGCGATTTGCATATGATTTAATAAATCTTCCACAAAACCTTTTCCGGAATGCGGATCACAGTCGCGGCCATCCGTAAAAGCGTGGACATAAGTTCGCTCTGAAACACCGTTTTCGTGCGCTGCAGTCAGCAAACCTTTCAAATGATTGATGTGAGAATGAACACCACCATCAGATGCTAAACCGATGAAATGTATTTTTTTATGATTGATTTTAGCATATTCAAAAGCATCGGTAATCTTGTTTTCTTTTCCCAAAGTTGCATTTTCAACCGCCATATTCAGTTTTACAAGATTTTGGTAAACCACTCTTCCCGCACCCAGATTCATATGTCCAACTTCAGAATTTCCCATTTGTCCAAATGGTAAACCCACGGCTAGTCCGCTTGCTTCTAATGTTGTATGAGGAAATTTTTCGTAGCAACTGTCCATAAACGGAGTGTTTGCCTGATCGATTGCAGAAACTTTCGGATCGGTTCCCAATCCCCAACCATCGAGGATTGCCAATAATGCTTTTTTAGCCATTTTATTCTAAGATTTATTCTACAAAATTAATCAATTAGAATCGAAATTCAGTTGTTCCGGCGTCTGTTTTAAGTCAGTTTCGATAGTGAAATTTTGTTGTGCTTTTACGCCCCATTTCTCAAGTAGTGGCTTCTCAAGTGAGAACTCGCGGTATTCGTCCGGATTCATAATCGGAACCCCTTTTACAATGGGATAAATCCGTTTGCAATCGGAGCAAACGAAGTAACCTTCAATAATATCCTCTTCTACCTGTGTGATGATGTTGAGTTCTAAATCCTTTTTGTCGAAAGGACAACACAACATTTCTATTGTTTTTAGTTTCATGATAAAATTTTGATTTTTTCTAAATATTGAATTAATGATTTTTCAGGATCATCAGCACTGAAAATCCCTGAAACTACAGCGATTCCATCATATGGAAGACCCGAAAGCTGATGGATGTTTTCGGGTGTAATTCCTCCTGCGAGAAAGATTTTTCCTGAAAAATGGTTCTTGCTTTTCTGTACAGAATCTAAATTGACAAACTCGCAACTGTTTGCAGTTTTCGACGGAAAAATAGAACAGAATGAAATATAATCCGCACCAATTTTTTCTGCGGCTTTTATCTTTTCCATATTATTTCCGGTCGTAATACCGATTCTCAGGTTTTTGTTTTTTTGTTTTATTTCAAGAATATTTTCAGGAATTTCCTCGAAATGAACACCATCAAATTCCAAATCTAAAGCCGTTTTCCAATCGTAATCGATGAACAGAGGAACATTGTTTTTTGCACAAATCTCTTTTACTTTTGATATATGTTCCGACGGTTCTCCGTTGAAATCATACAATTGCAAAGCATAGATTTCATCATACTTCAGCAATCTTTCAAGGTTGTCAATTAGTTTTGCATCGTCAGAATTTAAACGGGTAATCAGATAAATACTTTTCATTTCCATCCTTTTTCCATTGCGTTATAAAATGCACTCCAGTAAGAATCTGTTTCAGGTTTTTCATATTCTGTTTCAGTTACGTTTCTGAAAACTTTATAGCCGAAATCTGCAGATTTCACCGTTCCTAAAACTGAACTTTCTATATTTTCTTCTTTTAAATTTTGGATGAGTTGATTTGCGTCGTCAGGATGAACCGTAATAAGTAGCGAGCCCGCCCCTACACTTTCCGTTGGTTTATAGCCAAACAATTCAGACATTTTAGCCGTTTCTTTACTGACCGGAATTTGAGACTCATCAATGCTAAATCCCTTTTCGGAAGCCACCATCATTTCGTAAACCGCACCCAGAATTCCGCCTTCGGTTATATCGTGCATAGCTGAGACTCCATTACTTTTTGCTGCAATTAACGCCTCCTGAAGCACCGAAGTTTGCTTGAATTTGTTTCGGCATTGCTCAAAGATTTCTTCTCCGAGATTCTGTTTTACTGTTTCAGGAAAAGATTTTGCGAGAATTGAGGTTGAGATTAATGCCGCTTCTTTCGTCATCAGAATTACATCGTTTTCCTTAGCCATTGCCGAGGTGAAAAAATGATTTCTTTTTCCGATCGCAAACATGGTAATTCCTCCGGCAAATGTGGAATTCTGTCCAGGAACAAATCCTGTATGTCCTCCGGTAATACTTATTTTCTGGTTTTCACAAATCTGATGAATATGATTCCAATATGTTTGAAAATCATGCGTTTCCATCGTGTCAGAAAGATTAAGAACCACCTGTGCAAACTGCGGAGCATAACCGGAGGTTGCAATATCATTAGAGGTAAGCACTATCGATAGCCACGCAGAATCTTCTGAACCGAGCGAAGGGATGTAAGACATCGGATCGCTTGCGGAAATCAATATTTTTTCTTCATCAACTTCAACTACCGAAACATCCACTCCATAAGCAGGTTTTGTAAGTATTCTCTTGTTTTGAAAACCGCACTGCTGCTGAATATTTTGCTTAAAGAAATCCGGATTTATTTTTCCTGCTTTGCTCATTATTCAACATCTAAAAACTGAATATAAAGTCCGAAAAAATCACCGTACGGCACATTCCATTGCTGTACCGGAAACCATTTTGGTAGTCCCGTACAAGACCATTGAATGGTGTATTTGCGACCTTGCAACGCCTCGTGAATAATCTTTTGTAAAGTAGATGGCGTATAGAAAGTAGCTGTTACATAAAACGGGTTTTTCCCGAATGCTTGCTGCACTCTTCTACGAACAACTTTAGGCGAATTTCTGTTCATCATTCCCATTGCGATGCCGTATTTTCCAACGCGTGCAGCTTCGCGAATCACCTTCACCGGATCTTTGTAATATTCGAATGTCGTGATAAAAGCCACCGCATCAAAAGTATGATTTTTAAAAGGCATATGATGCGAATCTGCCATCACTAAATCTCCCGGAAAAAGATGCATCGCCTGCGAAAGCATCAAAGGTGAAATATCGCCGCCATACGCTTCAATACCAATGTTTTTCCACCACCTCGTAAATCTCCCTGTGCCACAACCGAATTCCAGCAGTTTCTTTATTCTGCCATCGTTTGCAATCAATTGGCTCATCACTTTTTTCTGCCAAACTTCAGCACGCTTGTACCGTCCTTCATACCAAAGTTCGTAAGTGTCGGTGTGTTCGCGGTTGAAGAACCATTCAGGGCGGTTTTGCCAGTTCTTAAACTGCTCCGGAATCAGAGCGTTTTCATTCTTTTTTTGAATTTCCAATGAATCAAGTTTTAAATTATTAAACATTAAAACCGAAAGGAAAATGCAGGATTATAGTTGTAAGGAAAAAGAAATTTCCCAAGAAATCACAGCATCCCTTCGCAGGTATTATCCTAATCAGGTTGTACGGGTATTATCTCAGCTTTTTACAGCACCCCGTGCTTGAAACGCAAAAGTAGTAAAACTTTTCTGAATGGAATTCTGATAATAAATTAGTATTTTTGAATATGGATTTAAGAGACCAACTGAAGAACCTCTTTCCTGATCATGAAGAGCAGGATTTTGAAATGCCTGAAGAGAAATTTGAGCAGAAAGAACCTTTAATCTGCAAATATGAAAAGAAAGGCAGAAACGGAAAACCGGTGACCTTAATTGAAGGTTTTGAAGGCAGCGACGAAGAACTTAAAAAAATCTCAAAAAAAATAAAGACCCAACTTGGAATTGGCGGTTCTGAAAAAGATGGCATCATCATAATACAGGGAGATAACCGTGATAAGATTATGCAAATTCTAAAAGTAATGGGATACAAAACGAAGAGAGTTGGAGGATAAAAATGTGAACAGTGAATTGCTTCGCAGTGAATTTCTAAAGAGTTAATTTTTAAAATTGACAACGAAGTAAATTGACTTTTTGAAAAAAAATTGACAGTAAAAAGAATTGATATACAATAATTATGCTCAACAAACTTGCTGCTTCCGAACTGGTGCTTAATGAAGACGGAAGCGTTTACCACCTGAACCTTTTACCTGAAGATATTGCCGGAAAGATCATACTGGTTGGTGATCCCGACCGTGTTCCGAAAGTGTCTCAGTATTTTGATAAAATCGAGGTAAAGAAAAATAAAAGAGAATTCTACACGCACACCGGAATTTTGCGCGGAGAAAGAATCACTGTAATGTCATCCGGAATCGGAACCGAGAATATTGATATCGTGATGAATGAACTGGATGCTTTGGTGAATATTGATCTGAAGCATAAAGAATTCAAAACCGAGCATACCGCTTTGGAACTTTTCAGATTAGGAACCTGTGGATCGGTAAATCCTGATGTGGAAGTCGATAATATGCTCGTAACACAGAATGTGGTTGGTTTGGACGGACTACTCCACTTTTATTCCGATTATGAATTTGAAAATGATTTTTCGAGAAATTTTATGGCGAAATTTCCGTACGAGAGAATTAAAGGAATGCTGTATTTCTCTGAATGGTCAGAAGAAATTTCAGATTACTATAAAGATGCCAAATACCATGGTAACACGGCTACTTTCCCCGGATTCTATGCGCCACAGGGAAGACAGCTTCGCTTAAAAGCTTTAGATGAACAGTTCCTGGAAACATTGAATGATTTAGGTGTGACGAATTTCGAAATGGAAACTTCTGCCATTTATGGATTATCTAAACTTCTTGGACACAAAGCGTTGACTGTAAATAATGTGATTGCCAACCGAAGACGTGGCGAGTTTGCAGCCGACCATCACGCTTCCGAAAAGAAAATGATTGAATGGGTTTTGGAGAGAATTATTCCTTAAAAATTTTCAATTTACCAGAATAGCAGTTTACCAATGTACCAATCTTCAAAATTCGTTGTTACATTGGTACATTGGTACACTGCTACATTGTTACATTTTTACAATAACAATCCACCAAATGGTCATTCACCATTCCGGTGGCCTGCATATGGGCATAAACAACGGTGGAACCCATAAATTTAAATCCTCTCTTCTTTAAATCTTTAGCCAAAGCATTTGAAATTTCTGTGGTTGCAGGAACGTCTTTCAACTCAACAGGAGAATTTACGATTGGCGTTCCATTCACAAAACTCCAGATGTATTTCGAAAAAGTGCCAAATTCCTTCTGCACTTCCATAAATTTCTGAGCGTTATTAATGGTGGCATTTATTTTCAAGCGGTTTCTGATGATACCTGTATCATTCATCAGTTCTTCTACTTTTTCGGCATTATACTTTGCGATTTTTTTATAATTAAAATCATCAAAAGCTTTTCTGAAATTTTCTCTTTTCGATAAGATGGTGTACCAACTCAATCCTGCCTGAAAACTTTCCAACACCAGAAATTCAAAAATTGTTTCGTCGTCATAAACTGGTTTTCCCCATTCGTTGTCGTGGTAATTTCTGTATAAATCGTCTTTCTCGCACCAGCCGCAGCGGATTATTTCCATTATTTAATTTTTATCAAATTTAAATATTCTAATTCTTTCAGCAATTATCATTTCATCAACCTTTTACTTATATGTTTAAAAAATAATTAGCAAAAATTAAACATTTAGAACATCTTACATTTAAAGGAGAA
>CAZPQV010000015.1:18941-26104 GCA_964588705.1 uncultured Chryseobacterium sp. | reverse complement strand
ATTTACTGCAATGTATTTGTTTGGGATTAATTTATATTATTTCTTCATTCATAATCTGTGAAATTAGTAACTCAAATCCTAAATACATTTCAATATTATTAGGCGTAAGTGCTGTATTAATTGTTCTACAAAGCTTTGGATTAAATACTTATATGTTTAAAAAAATAATTACCAAAAATTTAATAGAGTTTAACATAATATTTAGATTTTACGGAATAATTATTGTTCCATACATAACATCAAATTAAATTTTAAACCAATTTATTAATCTAAAAAATATTATTATGGAATCACCAACAAACAACAAAGAACCTCGATGGAACGTAAACGATTATGCTGACAGAGCAAAAGATTACATCCGTGAACAACGAGAAAATAACCTTGAACCAACAATGGAAGGCTGGTACGAAAGAGCTAAGGAAAATGTTTCTGAAGCTTGGGAAGATACCAAAGACGCCGTTTCCAACGCTTGGGAAGAAACAAAACATTGGGCAGATAAAGCTTGGGATAATACCAAGGACACTGCCAACGATTTGGCCGACGCAGCAAGAGATACTGCAGAAGATGCCAAAGCAGAATTTAACAAACGTACCAACTAATCTATTTATAAGTTTTTTATAAAATTTTTAGAGAAAGGAAGCCGAGAAATTGGTTTCCTTTTTTTATGCGCAAAACAAGATTTTCCTTACATTTGCTTGTAAAATAAAATATTATGTCATACGGATTACTAAAAGGTAAAAAAGGTATTATTTTCGGTGCGCTCAACAGTCAGTCCATCGCCTGGAAAGTGGCAGAAAGATGTCATGAAGAAGGTGCAGAATTTATCCTGTCGAATGCTCCTATCGCAATGAGAATGGGCGAACTGAATGATCTTGCTGAGAAAACAGGTTCAGAAGTAATCGGCGCTGATGCCACTTCCATTGAAGACCTTGAAAAACTTTTTGATGCGGCAGTTGCAAAATTTGGAAAAATCGATTTCATCCTCCACTCTATCGGAATGTCGGTAAACGTGAGAAAAGGAAAACACTATACAGAAATGAACTACGACTGGTTGGAGAAAGGCTGGGATGTTTCTGCGGTTTCCTTCCACAAAGTAATGCGCGTGGCTTGGGAAAAAGACTGTATGAATGAATGGGGCTCTATCCTTGCACTGACTTACATTGCGGCACAAAGAACTTTCCCGGATTATAACGATATGGCTGACAATAAATCTTACCTTGAAAGTATCGCAAGAACTTTCGGTTATTATTGGGGCGAAAAAGCAAAAGTGCGTGTAAACACCATTTCTCAGTCACCAACGATGACGACAGCTGGAAGCGGTGTGAAAGGTTTTGGCGGATTTATGGGTTACGCTGAAGATATGTCTCCGCTTGGAAACGCAACGGCAGACGACTGTGCCAACTATTGTGTTGCGATGTTCTCTGACCTTACAAAAAAAGTAACCATGCAGAATCTTTTCCACGACGGAGGTTTCAGCAATACCGGAGTTTCGGATAAAGTGGTGAAAAAATACGAAGGAGAATAATCTTTATAGATATATTTCAAATTCCGTTCAGTAATGAGCGGAATTTTTATTTTAAAACCTATTCAATACATTCAAAATTATTCTTAAAACTTTACGGTTTATCATAAATTACTCTTAAATACAAATGAACGTTAGTCAATATTAGTGGGACTTTGCACGTATTTTGAATGATGAAAACCAGTAAAATTTATTATGAAAAAGAATATTTTATTGACGGGTGCTTCCGGAACGTTGGGTTTTGAAGTCTTGAAACAATTGGTTGAAAAAGATCATTATAAAATCACCGTATTTGATATCAGAAATAAAAATTCGGAAAAGAAGTTCAATTCTGTAAAAGGAGATTTTGAAATCGTTTATGGATATATTTCTTCTAAAAATGATGTTGAAAAAATATCTAAAAATAAAGATGCTGTTATTCACCTGGCAGCGATTATTCCTCCTTTGGCTGACGAAAAACCCGAGCTTGCAGAAAAAGTAAATGTTAAGGGAACAGAAAATCTAATTCTGGCTTTGGAGAAAAACTCCCCTGATACATTTTTTATTTACAGTTCCTCCATTTCAGTTTATGGCGACCGGATTGAAAATCCAGATATCTCCGTAAATGATCCTTTAATTCCAAGTGAAGGCGATGAATATGCGTTTACCAAAATAAAAACAGAGCAGCTGATTCAAAACTCAAAACTAAACTGGACCATTTTTCGTCTTGCAGCAATTATGGGAAATCATAAAATTTCCAAACTGATGTTTCATATGCCTCTGGAAACCTCTGTCGAAATATGTACGCCTGAAGATACCGCACGAGCTTTTGTCAATGCGATTGAAAAGCAGAACGCGTTAAAAAGCAGGGTTTTCAATCTTGGCGGTGGCGAAACCTGTCGCCTGAGCTATAAGGATTTGCTTTCGGAATCGTTCAGAATTTTTGGAATGGGAAAAGTAGATTTTCCTGAAAAAGCATTTGCTGAAAAGAATTTTCACTGTGGAAATTATGCCGATGGTGATGACTTGGAAGAAATACTACATTTCAGAAAAGATGATTTGGAAGCCTACTTCAGAAAAGTAAAATCCGGGGTAAATCCGGCAGTGAAAATCATTACGAAATTAGTAAATCCGTTGGTAAAGAAAAGACTTTTGAAAGAATCTGAACCCTATGAATCTTTCAAAACCGGAGATCAAAAAATGATGGAACGATTTTTTAATTAAATTATTGATTATGAATAAATTAAAATATACATTATTAATTGGTACTTTAAGTTGTTTGGGAATGAAAGCCCAGAACAGTTTAACAGTGAATATTACCAATATCGACACAAAAAAAGGACAGATTGAAATTGGTTTATTTAAAGGAGAAAAAGGGTTTCTGAAAGAAGGTTTTCAGTTTCTAAAAAAGAAAGTAAAAGTTAAGGGAAATTCAGTTCAGGAAACGTTCACAGGACTTCCGGACGGCAATTATGCTGTTGCTATCTTTCATGATGAAAATATGAATGGAAAATGCGACACCAACTTTATCGGAATTCCCACGGAAGGTTATGGCTTCTCCAATAATTTCAAACCAACGGTTGCTGCACCGAAGTTTTCGCAGACAAAAATCAGTGTTTCTGGAAACAAAAAAATTGATATCAAACTTATTAATTAAAACATTTTATAGTTATTTCAATTATTTTACAATTCCGTTCAGTAATGAGCGGAATTTTTAATTATTTCTCAAGTAATATTTCTAAATTTGAACAAACTGTATTTGAAATGAAAATTTACAAACTACTCATCCCTTTTCTGTTTCTGGCATCTGGAATTATGTTTGCTCAAAAGCAAACCCCTATAAAACCAACATCTGCACAGGAACGCTGGAACGGATTTGAACAAAGGCAAAAACTGAAAGAGAAATCAATCCTTAATCTTGAATTCAGGAATGTTGGTCCAACCGGTGTCAGCGGCCGTGTTACGGACATCGATGCCAACCCAAATAATCCGAATGAATTTTACGTTTCTTTCGCTTCCGGCGGCGTGTGGCACACCAATAATGCGGGCACAACTTTCAGCCCGATTTTTGATAACGAAGCGGTGATTACCATCGGTGACATCGCGGTAGACTGGAAAACGAAAACCATTTATGTCGGAACCGGAGAAAGCAATTCGTCCCGTTCTTCATACGCAGGAATGGGCGTTTATAAAAGTTCAGATCAGGGAAAATCCTGGGAAAATATTGGCCTGAAAGACTCGCACCACATTGGCAGAATTATTTTAAACCCCGATAATCCTAATGAATTATGGGTGGCTTCCGTAGGACATCTCTATTCTCCAAACTCAGAAAGAGGAATTTTTAAAACTTCTGACGGTGGAAAAACCTGGCGAAAAACCCTTTATAAAGGGGAAACTGTTGGAGGAATTGAACTGCAGATTAATCCAAAAAACAGCAAGGAACTTTACGCCGGATTGTGGGACAGAAGCAGAAAGGCCTGGGATTTCAAAGGAAGCGGAACTGCAAGCGGTATTTATAAATCTACCGATGGTGGCGAAAACTGGACTCTTTTAACCACTCAAAACAGCGGCTTCCCTTACGGCGAAGGAAACGGCAGAATAGGAATTGCTGTTTATCCTGAAAATCCTGATATTCTTTATGCGGTAATCGATAACTGGGCAAAAAGGCCAGCAACGAAGGGTGAACAAGCCGTAAAGAAAGTTCTGGATAAAGCAAGAATGAAAACCATTTCCCGTGAAGAATTTATGGATTTGGATGAAAAAGATATTAACGCATATTTGGATGACGAACGATTTCCGGATGAATACACCGCAAAAAAACTGAAAGAACTACTTCGAGAAAAGAAAATTACAACCCAAGATATTTTCAACTATACACATAACGGAAACGACGATTTATTCGACATCCAAATTGAAGGTGCAGAAGTTTACCGAAGCGATGACGCCGGAAAAACATGGAGAAAAACCCACGACAAAAATCTGGACGGAATGTTTTATACCTACGGGTATTATTTCAGCACGATTTGGGTTTCGCCAACGAATCCGGATAAAGTGGTGGTTGCCGGAGTTCCGGTAATTATTTCGGAAGATGGCGGAAAAACATTTAAGAACATCAATAAAGATAATGTTCATGCCGATCATCATGCACTTTGGATAGACCCGAAGAACGACAATTTTATGATTAATGGAAATGACGGTGGAATAAACGTTACCTACGACAGCGGAAAATCGTGGAAACATTTGAATCCGATTCCTGTAAGCCAGTTTTATGATGTGGATTACGATTTGGCTAAACCTTACAATGTTTACGGCGGAATGCAGGATAACGGAGTTTGGTACGGACCGTCAACCAATAGATTTAATCCGGAGGACGGAATGTTTTTCGGTGGCGACAATTTCAAATTTTTAATGGGTGGAGACGGAATGCAGACGAGAATCGACTGGAGGGACAACGAAACACTTTACACCGGATTTCAGTTTGGAAATTATTTTAGAGTCAACACAAAAACGAAAGAAAGAAAATATCTCGAAATGCCAAGAGAAATCGGAGAAGCGGCTTTGAGATTCAATTGGGAAGCACCGTTTAATATCAGCCGACACAATCAGGATATGCTTTATTTTGGTGCACAAAGTGTTTACCGGTCGATGGATAAAGGAGATTCGTGGCAAAAAATTTCCGGAGATTTAACGATAAATTTACCTCAGGGAAATGTCCCTTTCTCTACCCTTTCAACACTTGAAGAAAGTCCGAAAAAATTCGGTTTGCTTTATGCAGGAAGTGATGATGGATTGGTTCACATCTCCAAAGACGGAGGAAGTTCGTGGCAAAAAATTATGGATAAATCCGGGTTATGGATTTCACAGATTGCACCTTCAAAATATTCTGAAAGCAGAGTTTATGTTACGGTAAACGGCTATCGTGAAGATCATTTTGCACCTTATCTATTCGTATCTGAAAACTTCGGAAAAACTTGGTTGCCATTAGGAAAAGACCTTCCGCATGAACCTATAAATGTTGTTCGCGAAGATCCTGTAAACGAAAGTATTCTCTATGTCGGAACCGATAACGGACTTTATATTTCACTGGACCGTGGACAAACTTTTGCATCTGCCAACAACGAAACATTGCCACAGGTTTCTGTTCATGATTTAAGAATTCATCATGTAGAAAATGAATTGATTGTAGGAACTCACGGACGATCTATTTATATTGCTGATGTAAAAAATCTTCAAAAACTAACCGCGGAAAATCTTGCGAAAAATTTAATCTTACACGATTTGAGAGAAATCCGTTTTAACAGAAACTGGGGTCGTCAGTCAGCAAACTATAATCCGATAAAAGAACCGGAATATGTGGTAAGATTTTATAATAAAAATGCCGGAAATGCTACACTCAATCTTTACACGGATAAGGATGTAAAAGTTTATTCAACATCTAAAAATGTGGGCGCCGGCAATAATTCGTTTACTTACAATTACGCAGTAAATCCTGCAAATGCTGATCTTCTGAAATCAACAAAAGCAGACAGTGGAAACTATTATCTGACTGCCGGAAAATACAAATTTGAGGTTTGCATCAACGGAAGCTGTGAGAAAAAAGATGTAGAAGTAAAAGAGTTCAAACCTAAAACAAGGCGTGAAGTTCCGCAGGGAGAAACGTCGCCGGGAGAATTCAAACAATGGAGACGGGAAGCCGGATATAAGAAAACACTTTAATTTAAAACGCTCTGAAATTTCAGAGCGTTTTTTTTGATTTTGTTACACGGAGTTTTTGGACTTTATCACAGAGTTTATTGAGTTTTATGCCACAAATGCTCAAATGAAATATTTATTTTATAATTGCAAAGCATCAATAATTAAAAAGAATTTTTGCTATCTGTGTAATCTGTGAGAGATTTATAAAACAACTGATTTATAGATAATCTGAGAAAAAATCCATTTATCTTCCAACTCCAGCAATCACCGGTAAACTCACATTTCCCGAAACATTTACGCTCTGCACTGCAAAGAAATAATTATCTTTTGAGTGCGGCAGTTTCATTGAAGTTTCTTTTGTGAAAAATTTCTTTTGCCAAACCGAACTGTCCGTATCTCTCATCAGCACATAATATCCATCAACATGCCCTGATGTTGGTTTATCCCAAGTTAATGATGTAAAGTTTGAAAGCTCTTTCACATCCATCAGAACTTTTTCAGGTTTTGCAGGCGCTTTTGCTAAACTTGCCAAAACTGCAACATTCACCGCTGTATTTTTTCTGAAATATTCAAAATCCATAAACTCAATAAGGTCACCATATTGTATCCCGTTTTCTTTTCGGATGTCCTGATGTTGCCGGTCATAATTTTCATTAAATTCGGTTAATCGCACTCCGGTAATACCTTCGGTTACAAAAGCAGTATGATCGCCTCCGCGAAGAAAGCGGTCGTTTCTGTAAATCATTTTCACCTCTAGATTCGGAACATAATTTTCACCGATTTCCTTTACATATCTTGCCAACTGTCTCGAATCTCCATCATTCTCGAGTCCAAGACTGCGAATCATCGCAGCTTTTTCCTTAGTTTGATATGCCGGAAGTCCTTCACTGAAAACCCTTAACTGGTTGGCATTCGTAAGATTTGTTTCGCTTGAAAGTGTATTGCCAATCATATCATTATTCAGAAC
>CAZPQV010000015.1:0-18931 GCA_964588705.1 uncultured Chryseobacterium sp. | reverse complement strand
TCAGAACACCTTCAATCTGCCAGTTTTCTTTTTTAGCGGTTTCAGCCATCATTTTTGCACCGAGCAATCCCTGTTCTTCCCCAGAAAATGCTACAAAAATAATTGTGGCAGGAAATTTAGATTTAGAAAGAACACGAGCCGCTTCAATAACCGCTCCAACTCCACTTCCATCGTCGTTTGCACCTGGAGCGTAATCTTTAGCATTCATCACATCCGAAACACGGCTGTCCATATGTCCGGAAATGATGAAAATTCTTTTGTCATTAGGATCAGTTCCACGCAATCTTGCCACAGAATTTCCAAGATTGGTAATTTTATTAATCCGTCTTCCATCAGGCTGAATATCCTGTGCCTGAAGAAACACTTCCATCCTTCCGTCAGAATTTTTCGCATACGTTCTGAATTTGGATAATACCCATTCTCTTGCTGCGCCAATTCCCTGTTTTTTATCGGTCGTAGAACTCATGGTATGACGCGTTCCAAAACTCACCAATTTCTGAATATGCGATTTCAAGCTGTCAGAATTTACCTGAGAAACGTAGCCTGAGATTTCAGGATCGTTATTTACAATCTGCTGTGCACTTAAAGTTGCTGAACAGAAAAGTAGAAATAGTAGTTTTTTCATAGTTTTTATTTTGTCACTTCGTTTATATCAAGCTTGGTATTTTCGAAGCCTTTTCATTAAAAAAATTCGTGTATTCTTGGCTAATTCAATTCTTTTATTTCATCAATAAATTTTTCAACAATTTCATCCTCAGTTGCCCAAGAAGTAATCAATCGTATCGCTGCTTTTTCTTCATCAATTTTCCTCCAGACATAAAAATCAAAATACTTCGAAAGTTTTTCAATCTGAGAATATTTTAAAATCGGGAATATCTGATTAGTAAATGTTTCAGAA
This sequence comes from uncultured Chryseobacterium sp., assembly GCA_964588705.1. Taxonomy (GTDB): domain Bacteria; phylum Bacteroidota; class Bacteroidia; order Flavobacteriales; family Weeksellaceae; genus CAZPQV01. The sequence goes on along the minus strand of CAZPQV010000015.1, from coordinate 18,033 downwards.
AGAAAATCACAACCAAGATTTCGAAATTCTTTTTTAATTTTCATCGCCTGTATATTCGCGTGATTTGCCAGTTCGAAATACAGATTATCTTTTAACAGTTCCAAAAACTGAATTCCCAACAATCTTCCTTTGGCGAGCATCGCACCTTTTTGCTTGATGTGAAAACCAAATTCGTCCTGAAGGTTTTTATTATTAATCACAACAGCTTCACCAATTAATGCTCCGTTTTTCGTCCCTCCGAGATAAAATGCATCGGTAAGTTTAGCAACATCTTCCAAAGTCAAATCGTTGGTTTCAGCGGTTAAAGCGTGTCCGATACGCGCACCATCCATGAAAAGCCAAAGATTCTTCTCACGGCAATAATGTGAAAGCTCAGTGAGTTCTTTTTTCGAATAAATGGTTCCGATTTCTGTGGAATTGGAAATATAAACCAATTTTTGTTTTACTTGGTGAGGAATATTGGTATGCACATCCAAAACCGCCTGAATATCTTTTGGCGTCAGTTTTCCATCGGTGGTCAGTACGCCGTGAACTTTGTGTCCGGTTGCTTCAATCGCACCGCTTTCGTTGGTGAAGATATGTCCCGTAGAAGCCGAAACCACACTTTCGTGCGGACGAAGCATCGATGAAATGACTATTAAATTCGCCTGAGTTCCACCGGAAATAAAATGAACAGCAGCATCAGGATTATTGATTTTTTTCTTGATTAATTCTGCTGCGGTGAGGCAATATTCGTCAAGACCATAACCGTTTTGTTGCGATAAATTAGTTTCAAGTAACTTTTCTAAAATACGTGGATGACAGCCTTCAGAATAATCGTTTTTGAATGAGTATTTCATTAGTGTAATTTTTCTCTGAAATATTTCTATTCCAACTAGTAAATTTAGGAAATAGTTGTCTTCTGTGAAACAGGAATATTTTTAAATTAATTTTTTTAATCGCGAAGATTATCGAAACTGACTTTATATTTAAGGAAGCAAAGAACACGAATAAATTCTTTATTAAGCGTATGCTTATAATTCGTTTGCGAATTCTCTTTGCTCACTTTAAGTAATTTTTAAAATATTAAAACTTTGCGTTGAAAAAAATAACCAACTAAGAACTTATTTTTTTAAAGTATCTCTTACTTTCATTTCAGAAAATATTGAATTGTCCGTATCTTTGTAAGATTGAGAAAAGATAAAAATGGAAAGATTTTCAGACCGACTGAACCGTTTGAGTTACTCGCAAACCTTCGTAATGTCGAATAAAGCGCGCGAAATGAAAGCACAGGGAATAGATGTTATCAGCTTAACTTTAGGCGAACCTGATTTTGATGTTCCCGAAAATATAAAACAGGCAGCTTTCGATGCCATCAACGAAAATTACAGCCACTACTCGCCTGTTCCGGGATTTCTGGAACTGAGACATGCCATCTCGCACAAACTGAAGAGAGACAACAATCTTGATTATAAACCAACCCAAATCTGTGTGTCCAACGGCGCTAAACAAGCGATTCTGAACGTTCTTGCAGCTTTGGTAAATGACGGCGACGAAGTTATTCTCCCTGTTCCGTATTGGGTGAGTTATGACGAAATGGTGAAAATGATGGGTGGAAAATCGGTTTTCATTAAAACCTCTTATGTGAACGATTTCAAGATTACTGCGGAGCAACTGGAAGAAGCCATTACACCGAAAACCAAGGTTTTGCTGCACAGTTCGCCTTGTAATCCTTCCGGAAGTTATTATACGCACGATGAGTTGAAATCTTTAGCGGAAGTCATTGCCAAAAATCCTCACGTCACAGTAATCTCCGATGAAATTTACGAATACATCAATTACGAAACGACTCACAAATCTATTGCGGTTTTTCCTGAAATCTACGAACAGGTCGCTGTCATCAACGGAATGTCGAAAGGTTTTGCGATGACAGGCTGGAGAATCGGTTATTCCGCATGTCCGGAATGGTTGGCAAAAGCGTGCGACAAGATTCAGGGGCAAATGACGAGCGGTGCCAACACCATTGCACAAAGAGCCGCAATCACGGCTTTGGAAACCGATCCTAAGGAATACCGTTATATGATTGACGAATTCAAGAAAAGAAGAGATATTGTTTTTGATCTGATGAAAGAAATTCCTGGATTTAAAGTACTTCTGCCAAAATCTGCATTCTATTTCTATCCTGATGTTTCGTATTATATCGGGAAAACTTTAAACGGAACTTTAATAAATGATTCCGATGATTTCGCGATGTTCCTATTAGAAAATGCTCACGTAGGAACTGTTGGCGGTGTTTCTTTCGGCAGCCCGGAATGTATTAGATTTTCTTATGCAGCTTCAGAAAGAGAATTGATTGAAGCCATGAAGCGAATTAAAGAATGTTTAGTAAATCTTGAAATTACGTAGAAAAATGCCACAGGAAACTGTGTTTTTTTTTTTTTCTTTTTCATCAGAATGAATTAAACTCTAAATTATTAAAAATCGATATTTAAACAAATGTTTATAATAGATTTTATAAATGTAAATAGATTGTATCATAGATATATCTTTAGTAAATTTGCGGTAGAAAATAACTCAATAAAACTATATTAATATGTCATTAGTAGGAAGAAAATTTCCAAGCATCACTGTAGATGCAATGTCAGAAATGGGTGATGATCTTAGAATCAACATCTTTGAAGAAGCAACAAAAAATCAGCAGAAAGTTCTTTTATTCTGGTATCCGAAAGATTTCACTTTCGTTTGCCCGACTGAACTTCACGCTTTCCAGGAAGCTCTTGGAGAATTCGAAAAAAGAAACACTAAAGTAATCGGTGCGTCTTGCGATACAAACGAAGTACACTTCGCATGGTTGAATACCGCAAAAGATAACGGAGGAATTGAAGGTGTAACTTATCCAATCCTTGCAGATACGCACAGACAACTGGCTAATACATTAGGAATCGTAGATCAGGATTTCGAGTACGATGAAGAAGGAAACGAAACTTTCTCAGGTTCAAACGTTACTTACAGAGCGACTTACCTTGTTGACGAAACCGGAAAAATTTTCCACGAATCTGTAAACGATATGCCTCTAGGAAGAAACGTGAAAGAATACCTAAGACTGATTGATGCTTACACGCACGTTCAGAAACACGGAGAAGTTTGCCCTGCAAACTGGGAAGAAGGAAAAGAAGCAATGCACGCTGACAGAAATTCTACTGCAGAATATTTAGCAAAACACTTAAACTAATCTGAAATGTATATAGAATTAGCAGAAGACAAACTGCAGGAACTGGTAGCACAGAACGACAAAGTTGTGGTTCAGTACGGTGCAACATGGTGCGGAAACTGCAGAATTATGAAGCCGAAATTCAAGAAGCTGGCTTCTGAGAACGACGAAATTCCATTCTACTACGTAGATGCGGAGAAACTTCCTGAAAGCCGCAAAATGGCTAAAGTAGACAACTTGCCTACTTTCGCAATTTTTAAAGCGGGAGAACTTGTAAACCAGGTTCAGACCAATCAGGCAGAAAGTTTAAACAACTTATTCAGCGAACTGAATTAAAATAAACTTAAAGCCTTTCAGTAATCTGGAAGGCTTTTTATTAAAATTTTATTGAAATGAAATTACCGATTATAAGACAACTCTATCAGAACCAAACTCCTGAAAATCTTGAGAAAACTCTTGAAGTGCTCGAAAGCTTCACAGAATTCAGAGGAACTACAGAAGAAGATCTGAACGTTGCCGGAGAACTGATTACCAATATTTGCGGTGCTCTTGAAGTTCACGCCAACGTTGCAAACGGAATGGCCGAAAAAGACGCTTTAAATTCCTTTGCACAGAAAGTAATTGGATCGATAGACAAATAAAAAAAGCGGGAGAAATTTCCCGCTTTCTTTTTTAGATATTTATTTTCTGAATCGGTCCCAGTCTTTGCTGTTACCTTTCTTCTCACCTTTCTTATTGTATCTTTCATCAACAACTCTACCGTTTCTGTCTCTTAGAACGCCTCTGTTATCTCTGTAAACACCTTCGTTATTACGCCAGCGTCTGTCGTCATCTCTTCTCCAGTCGCGGTTTCCATAAACATTACCCTGTCTTTTCTTCACCTGTCCAGGAGCGTAATCGGTTGCACGTCCGCCGTAGATTTTCTTAGCCTGTCCCGGAGGTAGATTTCTTGGGTTTGTTCCGCCCATAATCACTCTTCCGTCTCTTCCAAGAATTCCTGGCAAGTTGCGGGTATCACCAGTTCTGATAACTCTTCCATCTCTGTAAACGTTTCCGCTTCTGTCTCTGTAAACATCACCCTGTCCGAAGATTCCTCCATCCGGCGTTCTGTAAATTACACCACCGTTAGGATAGCTTCCTGTAGGATATCTATTAGTTGGATATTGGTTCGGATATTGATTTCCGTAGTAAGAACCGCAAGAGGCTAAAGTCATTGCAATTCCGCCTGTCAAAAATATTTTTATTAAAGCATTCATTTTTAAAATTTTTAAATTTTCATTTAATATGTTTCAATCTCTATGCCAAAGATTTCATCTAAAACGCAACCTCCTGTTAATGAACTACTTTACTTCTTCTCTCCATTAAAATTACGTCGCGCCACTTACCTTTCATTTCAGCAATTCTTTCGCGCGTCCCAACAATTCTGAAACCGAGTTTTTCGTGCAGATGAATTGAAACCTGATTTTCCGGGAAAATACCGGACTGTAAAGTCCAGAAACCATGCTCCTCGCTGTCGAGAATGAGTTTTTTCATTAAAACAGTTCCCAAGCCTTTTCCCTGATAAGCGTTGTCGATATAAATGCTAATTTCTGCCACGCCTCTATAACAATCGCGGTTGCTGATGGGTTTTAGTGCGGCCCAACCAATAATCTCACTTTTATCATTTTCAAGAATCCATCGGCAGGTTCTGTAGAAGTTCATATCCCAACTTTCCCAAGTAGGAACGTCTTTATCGAATGTGGCATTTCCGCCGTCAATTCCCTGCTGAAAGATTTCTAAAACTCTTTTGCCGTCATCCGGCAGCATTTCTCTTATTTCGTAGTTCATAGTTTAATTTTTACAGTTCTTTCTTAAGGAAAGTTCCCGTCAGTGATTTTTTATTTTTCACAATCTGCTCCGGAGTTCCTTCCGCAACGATTTGCCCACCGTGCTTTCCGCCTTCAGGACCGATATCGATAATATGGTCTGCCAATTTTATCACATCCATATTATGCTCGATAATAATGAAAGAATTGCCTAGTTCCACCAATTGATTGATGGCTTCCATCAATATTTTCACATCTTCAAAATGAAGTCCTGTTGTAGGTTCATCTAAAATATAAAGCGTGTTTCCGGTTTGTTTTTTCGAAAGTTCGGTAGCCAGTTTTATACGCTGCGCTTCTCCTCCACTTAATGTTGTAGATTGCTGCCCAAGCGTGATATAGCCCAAACCAACATCCTGAAGTGTTTTTACTTTATTGTAAATTTTCGGAATTGGTGCAAAGAAATCTACGGCTTCGTCAATCGTCATTTCCAAAACATCCGATATCGATTTTCCTTTGTAGCGAACCTCCAGTGTTTCCCGGTTGAAACGTTTTCCGTTACAGGTTTCGCAATGCACATAAACATCCGGAAGGAAATTCATTTCAATCACTTTCAGACCGCCACCCTGACAGGTTTCGCATCTACCGCCTTTTACGTTGAATGAAAATCTTCCAGGTTTGTAACCGCGGATTTTGCTTTCAGGAAGTTCAGCAAAAAGGTTTCTGATATCCGAAAACATTCCGGTGTAAGTTGCAGGATTTGACCGAGGCGTTCTTCCGATTGGCGTTTGATCGACATCAACGATTTTATCGATGTTTTCAATGCCTTCTATTTTTTTGTAAGGTAAAGGTTCTTTTACACTTCTGTAAAAATGCTGATTTAGGATTGGATAAAGTGTCCCGTTGATTAAAGATGATTTTCCGCTTCCTGAAATTCCGGTGACTACAACCAGTTTTCCAAGAGGAATTTCAAGATTTACATTCTTTAAATTGTTGCCGGAAGCACCTTTTAAAGTGATTTTCTTGCCGTTTCCTTTTCTTCTTTCTTTAGGAATTTCAATGGTTTTGGTTCCGTTCAGATAATCTGCAGTAATGGTTTTTGCTTTCTTAATATCTTTTGGGTTTCCCTGCCATAGAATTTCGCCGCCGTGTTTTCCGGCTCTTGGACCAATATCCAAAACGTGATCGGATTCCAGAATCATGTCTTTATCGTGTTCCACAACAATTACAGAATTACCAATATCCCGAAGGTTCTTCAAAGAATTAATCAGTCGTTCATTATCTCTTTGATGAAGCCCAATACTCGGTTCATCCAAGATATAGAGAACATTTACCAGTTGCGATCCAATTTGTGTAGCCAAACGAATACGCTGCGATTCTCCGCCGGAAAGCGTTCTGGAACTGCGACTCAAACTTAGATATTCCAATCCGACATCGAGAAGAAACTGAAGTCTTGTTTCAATTTCTTTCAAAATTTCGTGTGCAATAACAGAATTCTTTTTGGAGAATTTTGGTCTTACTTCAGCCAACCATTCCTTAAATTCAGAAAGTGATAGAGCAGAGATTTCCGCAATGTTTTTACCGTCAATTTTAAAGCTTAAACTTTCCGGCTGAAGACGGGTGCCATGACATTCCGGACAGGTTTCTTCGGTTGTAAAATGTCTTTCGAGCAAAACAGCATCGTATGAATCTTTATCTTCAATAATCTGTTCCACAAATGCAATCAGACCATCGAAATTGACTTTTATTTTCTTTGAAATTCCCGCATATTTCAGGTCTTTACTCACTTCTTTGTTCAGACCGTTGTAAATATAATCAATGGCTTCCTGTGGAATATCTTTGAAGGAAGTGGATAAATCGAGACCGAAAATTTCAAGAATATTTTTGATTTGAGAGAGTACCCATTTATTGTTTTTGATGTCTTCCAAGGGCAGCAAAGCTCCCTGATTAATGGAAAGTTTGGGATTTTCTACAAAATAATCGGTATTGATTTTCTTGATGGTTCCGAGACCTTTGCAATTGTTGCAGTTTCCTTTGGGTGAATTGAATGAGAAAGTATTTGGTTCGGGCAATGCCATTGATTGTCCGGTATCGTCATCCATCAGATTTTTGGAAAAATAATGGATTTCTGTTTCGTTCAGTTTCTGAATTCCGATGATGCCTTCGCCCATTTCCATTGCGGTCCTAAGGGAATTTTCCATTCGGTTTTCGGTGGCATTTTCACCAATAATCCAGCGGTCGATAACGATGTCGATATCGTGGGTTTTGTATCGGTCGAGTTTTAAATCGTATTCGATATCCTGAATTTCTCCGTCGATTCTTGCCTGCCCATAACCTTTCTTTGCCATCTGTACGAAAAGTTCGTGATAATGACCTTTCCTTGCACGCACAACCGGAGCCATAAGCATGATTTTCTCACCATGATAATTCTCTTTAATGGTTTCAAGAATCTGATCTTCGGTGTAACTTACCAGTTTTTTTCCGGTGGAAAGTGAGTAAGCATCGGAAACACGGGCGAACAGAAGACGAAGGAAATCGTAAAGTTCGGTAACGGTTCCAACGGTAGATCTTGGATTTTTATTGGTGGTTTTCTGTTCAATAGCAATTACCGGTGAAAGCCCATCGATTTTATCAACATCCGGACGTTCCAGACCGCCGAGAAACTGACGTGCATAAGCCGAAAAAGTTTCGATATAACGGCGCTGCCCTTCCGCAAATATGGTATCGAAAGCCAAAGACGATTTTCCGCTTCCCGAAAGCCCGGTAATTACTACCAGCTCGTTTCGTGGAATCTTTACATCAATATTTTTCAGGTTGTGTTCACGTGCGCCGTAAACCTCTATATATTCTTTGTTCTCGCTCATTTTGAAATGAAATTTTCCGGAATAAATGAAAAACCGGAATTCTGCAAAAATACGGAAAATTTAAGGGATTTACTTATTGCAATAGTGATGAATTTATTAAAATAAAATATTGCCAGAAGAATATTTATGAGATTCATCCGCGGCCCGGATTGCAGCGGTTATCCTTTTTTGTGAGAGGCTTTGACGAACAAAAAAGATATGAGCGGAAAGCCGGAATTGTCCGCCAAAGAAAATAAAACCCGAAATAAAACAAATATTTGTAACCTTTTGCCGATTTGAAACGTATATTAAATTAGAGCCCGAAGAAAACAGGGTGAATAATTTGTAAATGAGACAGTTAAAAATTACAAAACAGGTTACCAACAGGGAAACCGCATCGCTTGACAAGTATCTGCAGGAAATTGGTAAAGTGGAACTGATTACCGCGGACGAAGAAGTGGAATTGGCACAGAGAATACGCGCCGGAGACAGAGCCGCGCTTGAAAAATTAATTAAAGCCAACCTTCGTTTCGTAGTATCGGTATCCAAGCAATACCAAAACCAGGGACTTTCGCTTCCGGATTTAATTAACGAAGGAAACCTTGGACTGATGAAAGCTGCCAAAAGGTACGATGAAACCAGAGGTTTTAAATTTATTTCGTATGCTGTTTGGTGGATCCGTCAGAGTATTCTGCAGGCACTGGCAGAACAGTCGAGAATTGTAAGGCTGCCACTAAATAAAATTGGTTCGATTAATAAGATCAACAAAGCGTACGCACACCTTGAGCAGGAAAACGAAAGACCACCTTCTCCGGAAGAACTGGCTGAAGTTTTGGATATGAGCGAAGACGACATTAAAGAATCGATGAAGAACAGCGGCCGTCACCTATCGATGGATGCTCCGCTTGTGGAAGGTGAAGACAGCAACCTGTACGACGTTTTGCGTTCCGGCGAATCGCCAAGTCCTGATAAAGACCTGATGCTTGAATCTCTGCAAATAGAGATCGAAAGAGCACTACAAACGCTTACGCCAAGAGAAGCAGATCTTGTAAGACTGTATTTCGGACTGAACGGTAAACATCCGATGACGCTTGAAGAAATTGGAGAAACTTTTGACCTTACGAGAGAAAGAGTTCGCCAGATTAAAGAAAAAGCGATTAAAAGACTGAAACACAACACAAGAAGCAAGATTCTGAAATCTTATCTTGGTAAATAATTTTTCCGAAAATTTTAATAATTTAGAGCAGGTTTTTATAACCTGCTTTTTTTATTTCTAAACATAGGTGTATGAAAGGGTTAATATATTCAGTTTCAGGTTTATTTCTAATGATTTCGTGTGGCGATAATTCTATACTTTCCACGACTAAAGAGAAAGATGTTATTGCGAAAGTAGGATCGGAATCCTTTGAGAGATACAGTAAAGGCAGTTCACTACTTGATGGAATTTATTTTGAGCTGGTAAAAGACGACAAAAATTTGCTGGCTTTGGAACAAGCAATGGACGACCTGAATAAAAATAAACTGAAAAGCCTTGCAGATGCAGATAATATTATGGATAAACCGAATCAGTATTTTGCTGAGATTGATGCTTTCATTCCAAATATTAAAGATTCTTTGCTAAGAAAAGAGATTGAAGCTGTTTACAGAACTGCGAAAAACAATAACACGAAAAGAAGGGCTGATTTGGACGGAATGAAAAGCAGAATAAAAGAAGACCAGAAACAGATTAACGATATTTATACCGCTTTCAAGATTAAGAAAACCATTCCGATTATAGAAAAATATCAAGAGCAAAATCCGATTAATATTGAGGATTTAAACAAAATTATTGATGAGCAAAAAAAGCATCTCGAAGAAGTAAAAAAACTGAAATAAAGAAAAAGGAACTCGGTTTGAGTTCCTTATTTTTTTACCAGCTCTTTTCGAACGCGGCTTAAACTTTCCGGCGTGATTCCAAGATACGAAGCAACCATCCATTGCGGAACACGCTGCATGATGTTGGGATACATTTTGAGGAAAGTAAGATAACGCTCCTGCGCTGTATCGGAGAGCAAAGAATTGATTCTGTTCTGTAGCCCGCGAATATGTTTCTGCAGCAGCAAATCGTTATTGGCAATTGTTCCCGGAAACTGCATTTTAAGATTTGCAAAGAAATCCGGACTTAAAAATAGAACATCAGAATCCTCAACTGCATCAATATAATAATTGGATTTTTCGTTGAAATAAAGTGAACTTCTGTCACTCGCCAGCCAGTTTTCCGGCGCAAACTGGATGATATGTTCTTTACCGTTTTTGTCGATAGAATACATTCTCAGAAGCCCTTTCTCCACAAAATAAGTGTGTTGGCAAACTTCTCCGGCTTGCAGCAGATACTCCCCTTTTTTGATATGTTTTACGGTATAATAAGAACCGCACATCGAAACCGCGTCTTTTGGAATGTCGAGAATATCGGAAAGATAATGTTCAATATTTTCCATTGTTTAATTTCAAATCGATTAAACTAAATCCAATGAAATGGCCTGATGTGAAGCATCTTTCACAGAAACTCCGTTCTCGAGAATCAGAATTTGCGGGCTTTGATGTGTGACATCGAATCTCTCAGCAATTTTGTTTGAAAGACCTCGGTTTGCCAGTAAATCTAGAAAATAAAGATCTACTTTTTTATCTGAATTCTTTACTTCATTTTCGAAATTCTTCAAAACCGTTTTACTGATGATACATCTGGTTGAATGTTTGAAAATTACCACTTTATTTTCCTTGGATTTTTCAATAGCTTCTTCAAGATCATTTTCATCGTTCAGCCTTTTCCAAAATGTTGGAAGCTCCTTTTCATCCGAGCTTGCGCCAAATAATTTATTTAATATGCTCATTTTTTATTTTTAAAGTCTCTCAAATTTACGACTTTTATTCAAGTAAAAATACAATGGTTTTATTCCAATAAATTGGACTATTTGTCAGAATGATGATTTTGGCTGATGTTTTGATTTTTGATTCGTAAATTTACAAACCTCAAAAGACAACTGTCTTTTTAAACCTATTTCAAATGAAAAAAGCCCTTATCGTTGTAGATGTACAAAATGATTTTTGTGATGGCGGAACACTGGCAGTTCCGGGAGCCAACGAAATCATCCCTTATATCAATCTGTTGATGGAAGAAAATCCGTATGACCAAATTATTCTTACACAGGACTGGCATCCGGCGGATCATAAAAGTTTCGCATCCAACAACGGAAAAAAAGTTGGTGAAACCATTAATCTAAACGGAATTCCTCAGTTTATGTGGCCCGACCACTGTGTGCAGGGAACTTTCGGGGCAGAATTCCACAAAGATCTGAATGTTTCGAAAGCAACGCATATTGTGCAGAAAGGAAAAAATGCCGAGTTCGACAGTTACAGCGGATTTCAGGATAATAACCATTTTATGAAAACCGGATTGGATGATTTCCTAAAATATCACGATATTCAATTGGTGGAAATCGTTGGACTTGCCTTAGATTATTGCGTAAAATTCACAGCTTTGGACGCCGCAAATCTTGGATATATAACCTGTGTTCATTTCAACGGAACGAGAGCGGTAAACGTAAAACCTGAGAATGGCCGTGATGCACTTTATCAGATGCTGGAGAACAGTGTAACCATACTGGGATAAGCGATGAGTGATGAGTAATGAGTGATCAGTATTTTATAAATAGAAAGTCCGTTTAATTTTAGTTAAACGGACTTTTTTTATATTAATTAATTTTAGGACTGCAATCTTGTTAAAGCATTTTAAGATTATTTACTTCTAATTCTGTAAGGATTCTCCAGTGTCCTCGCTTGATGTTTTTCTTGGTAAGTCCGGCAAACATCACTCTGTCGAGACCTTCAACTTCATAACCAAGTTTTTGGAAAATTCTTCGGATGACACGGTTCCAACCGATGTGAATTTCTACACCAACTTCATTTCTTGGTTTTCCTTCGATGAAAGAAATACTGTCGATTTCGGCAACGCCTTCTTCAAGACGAATTCCGTCTGCAATCGTTCTTAAATCTTCTGCAGAAAGCTTTCTATCCAACGTTACGTGGTAAATTTTCTTAACATTAAAAGATGGATGTGTCAGTTTTTTCGTTAAATGACCATCGTTGGTTAAAAGAATAACTCCGGTTGTAGGACGGTCGAGCCTTCCAACAGGAAACAGTCTGTAAGGTGATGCGTTTGCCACCAAGTCCATAACCGTTTTGCGTGCTTTTTCGTCTTTTGTTGTTGAGATATATCCTTTTGGTTTGTTTAAAAGAACATAAACAGGTTTTTCAGGCGTGATGCTTTGTCCGTCAAACACGACTCTATCTGTTTTCTGAACCTGATATCCCATTTCCATCACCACTTTTCCGTTTACTTCAACCAATCCCTGCTGAATCAGTTCGTCTGCCTCTCTCCTACTGCAAATTCCGGAATTGGCAATGTATTTATTAAGACGGATGGTGTCTTTGTGAATGTCTTTCTCAATCTTCTTCAGTCGGCGCTGCTGAACAAAATTTTTATTTCTGTCCTCATCTTTATCACCAAATTTTTTGAAAGGTTTTTTACCATATTTCAAATCACCTTTTTCGTATTTATCACGACTGTCGAACGACCTTCCTCCTCTTTTAGGAGCCGATTTTCCAAAAGATTTTGTTTCACCTTTTGTAAACAGTTTAGGTTCTCTTGGTTCTCTCGGTTCACGTGGATTATCAGATTTTGGAGCACGAGTTCTTCCACCTTCGATTGAAGGTTTAGAAATTCTTGGTCTTTTCGGTCTCTCAGGATTGTTTCTGTCTCGGCTCATTGATTTAAAATTTTTGCAAAGATACTGTTTTTGGAAGTAAGAATTCTTGAAGATTTTTTTTGATAATGTGACTGCGTTTCAGCTCAATTAAAACTTAATAATTAAACCTGTTGAGCGTTTAGGCTTCAATAAACAAATTTAATGTAAATAGCTAGTAACAAATGTTTTATATTTTTAAAACGCAAAGTTTCCTAATTGAATCTAAAATTTTTAGAGAGCAAAGGAATAACTCGCTAGCGAATTTGACAAAGCGAATTCTTCACGACGAATTTATTCGTCATCTTTGCTAGCTAAAAGATTAAATGAATCATTAAAAATCTTTGCGTTTCAAAAAATCCTAAATGCACAACTGGTTAATTAATTCTTCTTCATATTGATAATCGATTCCGGAATATATTTCATAACTTCGGCTAATCTATGTTCTTCAAATTTTGTTTCTTTATTGAGATTCCTATTTCATTTTCATTCTCGGCAACCCAATTTCATGCTCCTGTGGATAAGGCTTCCTCCAGGTCATGCTTACATCTTCCCTGATGTTTCTTTGTGTTTCTTCCGCTTTCTCTTTATCATAAGCATATCTTGGGTCAGGGATAAAAGGCATCTTAGCCATTTTGGTAATCGTAATGGTTGGAAAATGGAAATCCACTTCCACCACACCCAATAGTAAATACACTCCGCCTCCCTGAAATGGATATCTCTTCAGGTTATCCGGAAAGTGTGCGGTATCGAAATATTCTCCTTCCACATCAATCCAGGTACCAAAATACATCGTTCCTTTTTTGGTGGGGACGTGCTTTCTGGAAATGAGATATGCCAGCATCTTCACTTCCCGTTTATGATATTTGATAAGGTCTTTTGCCATCACACTTCCCCGGTATTTGGTTTGCAGCAAATCAAATGGACTGCACGAAACGGGAAAATCTAAAAGTTCAATTTCATCAAAAGCATCTTCAAACTCATTTCTTTTCAGTTGTGGCAATTGATATTCCTGAACAGGTTCTTCAATCAAACTTAATCCTCGGTATTCGGGTTTGAAATTTATCAGCAATAATCGGGCTTCAATTAAAAGCTCATTTTTAGGTTTTCCAGTAAATCGAAAGGCACCAATAAAGATGAGGATTTGAATGGTTTCTATTCCTATGGGAACTCTTCTGATAAAATCTTCCAGTGATTGATAACTTCCATTTCTTTCTCTTTCCTCTACAACGAACTGTGCAACTCTGCTTTCAAGCTTTTGGAGATGCATTAATCCCAGATAGACATCATCCCCATAAACTGTGGTTTCATACAGACTTTTGTTTACACAGGGATTATGGATTTTTCCACCCGCCATTCTGCATTCGTGAACGTAAACTTCAGTTCTGTAAAATCCTCCCATATTGTTGATGGCGCAGACCATAAACTCAATCGGATAATGGACTTTCAGATACAAACTCTGATAACTTTCCACCGCATAGGAAGCGGAATGAGCCTTGCAAAAACTGTATCCGGCAAATGATTCAATCTGTCGGTAAACTTCCTTAGAAAGCGCCTCAGAATGTCCCTGCTCAGCGCAGGATTCAAAGAAATGGTCTTTGACTTTCTGTAGGGCAGCCAAGCTTCTTCCTTTTCCGCTCATCGCTCTTCTTAAAATGTCTCCATCCGCAGCGGTTAAGCCGCCAAAATGCAAAGCTATTTTGATGACATCTTCCTGATAGACCATAATGCCGTAAGTGTCGCCCAACTGTTCTTCAAAGACTTTATGAAAATATTCGAATTTATCAGGATTATTGTGCCTGAAGATGTATTCCCTCATCATTCCACTTTGCGCAACTCCGGGTCTGATGATGGATGAAGCCGCCACCAAAGTGTGGTAATTATCGCATTTAAGTCTTCTTAAAAGTCCTCTCATCGCCGGACTTTCTATATAAAAACATCCAATGGTTTTACCAATGCTTAAATATTCATTACAGGATTTTTCATTTAATGATATACTTGTGTCCTTAATATTGCATAACTCCCCTCGATTCTTTTCCACCAGATGAACCGTGTCGTTAATCGTTCCGAGTCCGCGTTGGGATAAAATATCAAATTTTTCAAAGCCGATATCTTCAGCCACATGCATATCGAACTGGATAATCGGGAATCCTTTTGGTGGCATTTCAAGAGCGGTATAGTTGGTAATGGGTTCTTCAGAAATCAGGATGCCACAACTGTGCATTGATCTTTGATTGGGGAATTTTTCCAGAAGCATGCCATACTTCTGAACCATTTTTACGACAGGATTATTGTCGTGCACTGCCATTGGATTCTTGGCAAGCACATCCAGCTCATCTTTTGGCAATCCAAATGCTTTTCCCACCTCCCTGAAAATCGACCTGTATTTAAACTCAACATTGGTTCCGCAGAAAGCGACATGTTCTTTGCCGTATCGCTCAAAAATGTATTCCAGAATGGTATCCCGGTCCTGCCAGCTCCAGTCAATATCAAAATCAGGCGGGCTCTTTCGGTTTTCATTAAGAAACCGTTCAAAATAAAGATTCAGTTCCAGTGGACAGATATCTGTAATTCCTAAACAGTAAGCCACAATAGAATTGGCTCCGGAGCCTCTTCCCACGTGCATAAACCCCATGCTGTTGCTGTATCTGATGATGTCCCAAGTGATGAGAAAATATCCACTGAAATTCAGTTCATATATGACCTGGAGCTCCTTTTCTACCCTGCTTTGGGCCGCTTTATTATCCTCGGAATATCTCTTCTTCAAGCCTTTAAGAGCAAGATCCATAAGAAGCTTTTCGTCTTCATCTTTACTTCCGGTGAAATACATTTTGTTTTTAGGTGTTGAAAAATCAAATTCAAAATGACAGCGCTCAATAATCTTCTCTGTATTTTCGATAATCTGGGGATAGTTTATATAACTAATCAGAATTTCAGACGCCGGTTTCATCACCTCGGTTTTCGCACAGATATTTTCATCCCTCAATTTTGAAAGCAAGGTATTATGATCTATGGCTCTCAGAATCCGATGCAGGTTGTATTCTCTTTTAGTCCCGAAAGTTACGGGCTGAAATACCACCATTTTATTTAATAATACTTTCCATTTTTTCTGAAAAAGTATTCCGAGTTCTTCGGGGCGTATTCCGATGTATTCATTTTCATTTAATTCCTCCGGAACATTAGAGATTGGATAAATCACAAAAACATTTTCAAAAACAGGGTTCTGTTTTGGGAGTGGAATTTTATCACAGTTATATTGAGTCAGCAGTCTGTTAATTTCAGCAATTCCTTTTGCGTTTTTTGCCAAAGCAATGTAGTAAGGTTCATTCTCAACACGCAGATCTACGCCAACCAAGGGCTTTATCTGATGAATTTTGCAGAGTTTATAAAAATCATAAATCCCGGTAATCGTGTTGATATCGGTGAGTGCCAAAGCATTTACTTTTAGATCTACAGCCTGCTGAACCAATTCCTCAATAGAAATGGTTCCGTAGCGCAAACTGTGGTAGGTATGACAGTTCAGAAACATAATTATACTTCATTTAAATAAAATCCTGAAGCTCTTCCAACAGCATTTTTACCAAAACGGTTCTTAATTCTGTCCATTGACTGATACAGATTGATGAGTTCTTCAGAATCTTCAAACAGATTCATCTGATACGTTCCGTGAACCAGTCCTGTAAATTTTAACCCTACCAGTCGCAGTCTCATTCTTCGGGTGTAAAGTCTTTCGAATAAATCTAAGGCAACCTTTGATAAAGTATGATCAATAGAAGTATAAGAAACTTTTGCCTGCTTGGTTTCGGTATCGAAGTTGGCATATCTGATTTTGAGGACTACCGTGGAAGTGAGCCATTTTTCTTTTCTGAGTTGATATGACAGTGGTTAGGCCATTATTGAAATCAATCGCTTCAGTTCAAATAAATTCATCGTGTCATTGGTAAAGGTGTGCTCTGTTGAAATAGATTTTCTTTCAGAATATGGAACAACCGGAGTATGATCAATGCCATTGGCTTTCTTCCACAACTCCTGCCCATTCTTGCCAATCATCTGCTGTAAAACCAATACGGGCATTTCACTAAGTGTTTGAATGGTTCTGATACCAATTCTTGAAAGCAACTGAAAGGTTACATCACCCACCATTGGTATTGTTTTAACGGATAATGGATTCAAAAAAGGTTTTACATCATTTTCCTGAATTTCCAGCCTACCGATAGGTTTTGCTTCACCGGTTCCAATCTTGGAAACGGTCTTATTGGTAGATAAAGCAAAGCTGATCGGAAGCCCTGTATTTTTGGTTACCGATTCCGCGATCTCTGCCGTCCATTTATAACACCCAAAGAATTTATCCATTCCGGATAAGTCCATATAAAATTCATCAATGCTGGCTTTCTCCATTAATGGAACCTTCTCCTGAATTACTTCTGTAACATTTCTGGACATTTTAGAATAATATTCCATATCACCGCGGACCACTTTAGCATCCGGACAAAGCCTCAGAGCCATTCTCATCGGCATTGCAGAACGGACACCAAAATATCTTGCCTCATAAGAACAGGAAGCAACCACCCCTCTGTCGCCACCACCAATAATGACAGGAAGCCCATTCAGAGAAGAGTTCTGAAGTCTGGCGCAGGACACAAAAAACGTGTCCAAATCCATATGAACAATTGCACGATTCATGCTACAAATCTATTGCGGATTTATAACATTTTGTGTAATTTTGTTGTTCTAAATCATAACAATGTCAGTTTTTTCAGATAACATCAGGGTTTTGAGAGACCGTAAAAACATCTCTCAACAGAAGCTTGCCGATGACCTGCTCATAACCAGAAGCCGATACGTAAAGTACGAGGACGGAACTTCGGAACCGCCACTTGAGATTTTAATCAGAATTTCAAAATATTTTAATCTCAGTATTGATTTACTGTTGAGTGTGGATATCAGAAAGTATCCGTTGGATGATATGCTGAAAGTGGCAGAAAACAGAATCCTGCTACCGGTTGCTGTGGACTCAAAGGGTGATAATAAGATTGAGATTATTCCCGCAAAGGCATCCATGGGATATCTTAACGGCTATAATGATCCGGAGTATATCGAAAGTCTTCAAACGCTTTCCCTACCCTTTTTGAGAAACGGAAAATACCGGGCTTTTCCGGCAAGCGGCGATTCGATGCCTCCTTACAAAGACGGGACTTATATCGTTGGAAGGTTTGTAGAAGATATTTCAGATTTAAAGACCGATAAAACCTATGTATTCATCACCGTAAATGATGGCATTATATATAAACGGTTTCAGTTTCACGAAGGCAGCGCAGTGTGGGTGAAATCGGATAACACCTTCTACGAGCCATATAAAATTTCATTATTTGATATTTACGAAATTTGGGAATTCGCCTGCAGCATTAATACTGAAG
>CAZPQV010000014.1:0-46063 GCA_964588705.1 uncultured Chryseobacterium sp. | reverse complement strand
TGATCTAAAGCTTTTGAAAGCGCGTTCTGAACATCACCAATCAGATTTTCAGGAACGATAATTCTGCGGATAGCGGTACATTTTTGTCCGCATTTGGTGGTCATTTCATTACGAACCTCTTTAATAAATAAATCGAATTCCGGCGTTCCCGGTTTAGCATCCAAGCCAAGAATTGAAGCGTTCAGTGAATCGGCTTCCATATTGAAACGAACCGCATTTTGCGAAATTGAAGGCAGAGATTTCAGTTTTCTACCCGTATTTGCCGAACCGGTAAACAGCACCGAATCACCATCCTGAACATAATCCAGAATATTTCCGGGCTCACCACAAACCAACTGAAGTGCGCCTTCCGGAAGCAATCCGCTTTCAATCATATCCTGAAATACAGCATTGGTAAGATAAGATCCCGGCGTCGCAGGTTTTACAATGCTCGGAACTCCCGCCAACAGAGAGGTTGATAGTTTCTCCATCATTCCCCAAACCGGAAAATTGTACGCATTAATCTGAACGGAAACTCCTTCGCTTGGCGTCAAAATATGCGTTCCGAGATGCGTTCCGTTGGCTGAAATTTTCTGAACGTCACCATCTACCCAGAAAGGAGTATTCGGCAACATTCTTTTCGCCAAACCGGAATACGTGAAAAAAGTTCCGAAACCACCTTCAATATCCACCCACGAATCGACGTGAGTAGCACCGGTTTTATAGGAAAGTTCGTAGTATTTTTTCTTTCTTTCAAGAAGATACAATGCAATCTTTTTCAGCATTTCACCTCGGTCGTAAAACGTCATCGAAGACAGGTTTTTGTAACCCACTGTTCTTCCGTAATGCAGCGCTTCCTCGAAATTAATTCCGTCGGTATCAGAAATAGCAACGAGTTCACCGTTCACGGCATTGAGAAGTTTAATTCCTTCTCCTGTTCCTTCCTGCCATTGTCCGGCGATATAGTTTTTTAGTTTCATTTGATTCAATTTACCAGTTTGTCAATGTAACAGTTTACCAATGATTTAAGATTGACAGACTGCTGTATATTTAATTATAGTTCTGTAACTTTTTTGTCAATTTTATACACCGTTCCCCGGAAGCTCGCGACCAAAACTTTGTGCTGATTGGTGATATTAATATCATAAACTGCAGTTTTTCTTGTGTCCGCCATCAAAATACTTTCCGCAATTAATGTGTCTCCCAGTCTTACGGCTTTGGTGAAATTAATCATACAGTTGAGCGCAACCGAAGCATCGCCCGTGTTGTTGGAAGAAAATGCCAATGCAGAATCGGCGAAGGCAAAGGTGATTCCGCCGTGAACAGTTTTCAGACCGTTGATCATTTCCTGTTTTACAGGCATTTCAATAAGGCAGTATTTTTCGCGGACTTCAATCAGCTGAATTCCCATCCATTGTGAGAAATAATCCTGATTGAGCATGTATTGTGCGGTTTCTAAAGGTGTCATATTTTATATTTTATTGTTCTTTTGTCTTGAAACAAAAGAACCAAAAATTCAAGACTTGGATTTTTTTGCTAAAATTTGAAAATCTTTTCTAAAATTTCCAAAACTCGGGCGGAAAGGAGAATTTGCCAATTTTGATTCAATTTATGCCGCCACTCAAACAGTGGAAATTTTCTAACTAAAAGAATTTCAAATTTTTTAACGCAAAAAACTCCGAGGTCATTTTCTTTTCAGCGATAATTAATCATTACATATTGTTCACTTTTAATTTTTTCACTAGCGGACTTTGTCTGTATCTTTCTTCCTGATATTCTTCGTAAAGATTTTGAAGCGTTTCTGATATTTTTTTATACCCGATTTCTTTTCCCCAGGCCAATAATCCTTTCGGATAATTAACGCCTTTCTGCATCGCCAGTTCTATATCTTCATCAGAAGCAATCTTCAGTCTTTTGGCTTCTACCGCTTCATTCACAAGCATTGAAACAATTCGAAGGAAAACTGTTTCATAAAGCTGATCATCTTTCTGCGCTTCAGGTTTTGCTGGTCCTTCAGAATAATCGTAAAACCCTTTTCCGGTTTTTCTTCCCAACAGTTTTGCTTCGCTCATTCTTTGCTGAAGCAATGAAGGTTTGTATTTTGGATCGTAGAAATAATCTTTGTAAACGGTAGTGGTTACGGCATAATTCACATCAATTCCTATTAAATCCATCAGTTCGAAAGGTCCCATTCTGAAATTCCCAAGCGTTCTCATGGCTTCATCCACCTGTTCGGGTGTAGCAATATTTTCTTCAACAATTCTTAAGGCTTCGCCATAAAACGGACGGGCAATCCGGTTCACGATAAAACCGGGAATATCTTTCGCTATCACAGGGACTTTACCCCAGAATTTCATTAAATCATAAATTTTCTGAGATAGATTTTCATCAGTTAAAAGTCCTGGAATAACCTCAACTAATGGCATTAACGGAGCAGGATTAAAGAAATGAATTCCGATAAACCGTTCCGAATTTTTTAAATCTGCAGAAAGTGAAGTAATCGAAATGGAGGATGTATTGGAAGAAATAATACAGTCTTCTGAAACATAATTCTCCAGTTCGGCAAAAACTTTCTTTTTAATATCTGAATTTTCGACAATGGCTTCAATCACTAAATCGCATTCTGAAAGTTCAGCAAGACTGTCGCAGGATTTTATTCGCTTAAAAATATTTTCAGCTTTGTCTTTCTCTAGTTTATGTTTTTCAACAAGTTTGTTTAAAATAGATTGAAGTCCGGATAGCGATTTTTCCGTTTGGGCAGCATTGGTATCATACAGGTATACCTCACAATCTGCAGTTGCGGCAACTTGCGCAATGCCAATTCCCATGGTTCCGGAACCGATAATTCCAACTTTTTTAATATTCAGTTTCTGCATAAATTATTTGCCTTTATATATCGGTTTTCTCTTGTTGAGAAACGCATCTACACCTTCTTTAAAGTCCTCGCTTTCAGCTGCTTCCTGCTGCAGGATTCCTTCTACATCGAGCTGTTCTTTCAGTTTATTGCCATAAGATTCATTGAAAGCTCTTTTTGTAAGTCCAATTGCTTTTGTTGGGAGATTTGAAATCTTTTCCAAAACCGTCATCGATTCTTCCATAAAAGTTTCATCAGGAAAGACATCAGCAATCACTCCCAATTGTTTTGCTTCTGCTGCAGAAAGTTTTTTTCCTGTAAAAGCTAAGTAACTCGCCATTTGGCGGCCTAAGAGTTTTGGTAAAAAATAAGTTCCGCCGGTATCAGGAATCAGACCGATGTTCACAAATGCCTGTGAAAAATAAGAACTTTCTTTTGCAAGCGAAAAATCAGAAATCAATGCTAAAATAGCACCTGCTCCTACTGCGGGACCATTAACCAAGGAGATTACAGGCTTCTTACAGTGAATAATTTCCTTAACCAAAGGATTATAGTAATCGATAATAAAACGTTGTACTGTTCGGTCCCTCTTGATATCCCCAAAACCTAATGCCTCCTTAAGATTCTGCCCGGAGCAAAACGCTTTTCCACGTCCCGAAATGGCAATACAGCGAACAATCTCATCTTTATTGCACTCGCTGATGAATTTGCGAAGTTCTTTCAACATTTCAGCATTCAGACTGTTGTACGTCTCAGGTTGATTGAGATAAATTAACTGCAGTTTTCCATCGAAATGTGACTCAATCTCTATTTGTGTAAAAGGCATAGTTCTATATTTATTGGATTCGCCAATTTACCAATATTTTCTGAATTCGTGAAACTGAAATTGATTGAAAACCTGCATCAATCAATGGCATTTGAAGTAATCGAAAGGCTCCAGACAATCGTTACACTGGTAACTGGCCTTGCAAAGCGTAGAACCAAAACGGCTGATTTCTTTGGTGTTTTTGGAGCCACATCTTGGGCAAAGTTTGGGTTTGTGCAGGTGATCTTCGTCGGCACCTTTTTCGGGCGGAGTAATTCCGTAGGCTTTTAGTTTTTCTCTGGCTTCATCCGTAATCCAATCGGTTGTCCATGGCGGAGAAATCACGGTAATGACTTTGGCGGTAATTCCTTTCTCTTTGAATAATTTAATAATATCTTCCTCAATATTATACATCGCCGGACACGCAGAATATGTTGGTGTAATCACAATTTCTGCTTCATTTTCCGAAACCATCTTCGCATCACGCACAATCCCAAGTTCCACAATATTGATAACCGGAATTTCGGGATCCGGAATCTCGTTGAGCAAGTGTAATATTTCTTCTTTATTAAAAGACAATATTGTTATTCTAAAGCTTGATTCTTAAACGCAAAGTGCGCAATAGAATTTTATAAAAATTGAAAATACTTCTAAGACCGCAAAGAGAACATCAAAGATGTTCTTCTAAACTTAAAACAGATTTTCTTCGGACCTCCAGCTTCGGACTTCCATCGTCCAGCTCCCTACCATTCACAACCCGGGTAAGCACGCTGCATATACTGCAGTTCGCAAAGGATGTAACCAAAGTACTCGGTATGAATTCCTTTTCTGCTGCCTTTCTGCATAAATTCCGAGGCAGGGACATCAAGACCAAACCCTTTAAAATCTCCTTCAACCTGTGCTTTCCATTCTTCGTGAAGATTTTTAGAATCCGGTATAATATCCAGTTTTACCAAATTGGTTTCACCTTTCACTTCATCAAACAATCCTCCGGTGTATTCCCAAAGATTATCCAGTGCTTTCTGAAGTCTGGCTTTACTTTCCTCTGTTCCATCCGCAAAAACTTTCACCCAAGTAGTAGCGTGCGTATAATGATATTTTACTTCTTTCAGAGATTTTTGCGCCAACGCTGCCAAATGCTCATCTGCACTTGAAGACAGTTTTTCATACAACAGCTTCTGATAAACGGAAAAGAAATACACTTTCAGAATCGTCTGCGCATAATCTCCGTTGGGAAATTCCACCAGTTGCGCATTGAGGTACTCGTGTTCATAGCGCAGAAATGCAAGGTCGTCCTCTGTTCTGCCGTCGGCAAAAAGTTCGGCTGCATATTTATAGAAGTTGGTGCTTTGCCCCAGATAATCAAGAGCCACGTTAGTAAGCGCGATATCTTCTTCCAGATAAGGACCTTTCCCACACCATTCTGCGAGTCGCTGACCCATAATCAGCGTATCGTCTGCTATTTTTAGAATGTAGTTTTTCATATTATAAGGTTGCAAGACGGACGTTGAAGCTTGAAGACTAATGGATTTCACATTCTCTTCCGGCATCGGGCTCCCGACTTCCTGCTTTTTACATATTTTTCACATCATTAGGAATCTGATAAAAGGTCGGATGACGGTATAATTTATCGTCCGCAGGATCGAAGAACGCCTCCTTATCCATTCCTTCGGAAGTCACCACATATTTCGATGGCACTACCCAAATCGAAGTTCCCTCCATTCTTCTGGTATAAACGTCTCTTGCGTTTTGCAGGGCCATTTCCGCCGTTGCTGCCTGCACTGTTCCGGCGTGCTTGTGGGATAATCCGGGTTTCGTTTGGATGAATACTTCCCACATATCAAGATTACTCATAATCAATTTACCAATTTATTTAATGTAACAGTTTACCAATGATTATAATGGTATTGCTACACTGTTATATTTTTACATTGTTACATTTTTCTGCATAAGCCATCGCCGCTTCTTTTACCCAAGAGTTTTCTGCCTGGGCTTTTCTTTTCGTTTCTAAACGCTTTTTGTTTGCTGGACCGTTGCCTTTCAGCACCTCCATAAATTCGTCCCAAGGCAGTTCAGAGAAATCATAATGTCCTCTTTCTTCGTTCCATTTCAGATTTTCATCGGGAACTTTAAGCCCTAAGAATTCTGCCTGTGGAACAGTCACATCAATAAATCTTTGGCGAAGATCGTCGTTACTTTCTCTTTTCACCCTGTAATTCATTGATCTTTGGGAATTTGGCGAAGCATCATCGTTTGGACCAAACATCATTAGTGCCGGCCACCAGAAACGGTTCAACGCCTGTTGTGCCATTTCTTTCTGTTCTTTAGTACCTCGACAAAGCGTCATCAGAATTTCATAACCCTGTCTTTGGTGGAACGATTCTTCTTTACAGATTCTCACCATCGCACGGGAATAAGGTCCATACGAATTTCCCATCAGCATCACCTGATTCATAATGGCAGCACCATCTACCAACCAACCAATCGCGCCAATATCGGCCCAACTCAGAGTCGGATAATTGAAAATACTGGAATATTTTGCTTTTCCGGCAAGCATATCGTTGTAGGTGGAATCTCTGTCGGCGTTGATGGTTCCGTCGTTCAGCGTTTCGGTGGCGGCATACAGATATAATCCGTGTCCGGCTTCATCCTGAATTTTTGCCAAAAGTGCCATTTTCCTTCGAAGCGACGGCGCTCTCGAAATCCAGTTGGCTTCCGGAAGCATCCCAACCACCTCAGAATGAGCATGCTGAGAAATTTGTCGTACCAGCAATTTTCTGTAGTCTTCAGGCATTACATCCTTCGGCTCTACTTTATTTTCTGCCTGAACGTATTCTAAAAATTTTTCGTTGTCCATATTTCTATATGATTCGTCCGCATTCTCACCGGACAAATTCTCAATTTAGATTTTATTATCGCTTAAATCATCTTTTATATAAAGTCCGATCTGTCCGTTCACGTACTCTCCGGCAACGAACGTCACCGTTTTATAATCACCGCGAATTTGGTATTCATTGAAAAAATATACCTGTCCTTCGAACGGTCCTCGCACTTCAATTTTGCGGTCTGTGCAGTGCCAGTAATGGTTCCAGATATTCAGACCGTCTACTTTGTATTCTTTGTCAACCTCAATTAATGAAGCAAATTTCCAGTTTGTCATAATAGTATTATTTGAAACCTTTTCGGTTGATTAAACATCATAATTAAGCATCACCACATTAGTGGTCGGATGACATTGGCAGGTGAGCACGAAACCTTTCTCCACCTCATCTTCCGTAAGCGCAAAGTTCTTTTCCATAAAAACTTCGCCTTCCAAGACCTGTGCTTTGCAGGTGCAGCATACGCCACCTTTACAAGCAAATGGAACCGGCAGTTTTTCCTTTATTGCCTCATCTAATATACTGTTTTTCTTGGAATTAAGGTGAAACGAATACTCATCATCATCAATAATCACCGTTACCATACTTTCAAGATTTGGAATGGCTTTGAACTCTTCGCTCATCTCGGCATTTCCTTCCTCGTCCGGCGCTGAATAGTATTCGTACATCACCTGAAGTGACGGAACTTTCTTTTCTTTTTTCAGATAATCAGAAATATCTTTTATCATTTCCGTAGGACCGCAGATGAAAAATGTACTTTCCTGTACATTGATATCTGTAAATCTTTCAAGCAGTTTCTCTAGTTTTTCTGCTGAAATTCTGCCTTCAAACAACTCATCTTCAAAATGTTTTTCTCTCGAAAGCAGATAAACCACTTTCAGTCTGCCGTCAAACTGCTCTGCCAGAGCATCAATGTCTCTTCTAAAAATAATGTCGTTGAAACTTTTATTGCTAAAAAACAGATAAGCATTGGATTTCGGCTCCTGATAAAGCGCTTCTTTTATATTAGACAAAACCGGAGAAATCCCGCTTCCTGCCGCAAGTCCGATATAAGTTTTTTCGTTGGTGGGATGGTAATTGGTATAAAAATGACCTTGAGGTTCGAAAACTTCAAGTTCGTCGCCCAACTGAACTTCATTATTTAAATAAGAAGAAACTTTACCCCCTTCCAGGTGTTTTACTAAAACTTCAATCTCGGAACCTCCTTCTGAAGGTGCATTAACAATGGAATAAGACCTGCGGAGATCCTCACCATTCAGAACAAACCGTACATTAATATATTGTCCCTGCTTAAATTTGAACTGATTCTTAAGGTTTTCAGGAATTTCAAATGCAATATTGATGCAGTCGTTGGTTTCCTTTGCAACTTTAGTTGTTTTTAATTTATGAAAATGATGCATATCTGTTGAAAAAAATCACCTTTAGTGAATTCAACAAATATAATTAAAAATTAAAAAATTAAACAGTCTGATTTACAGTAATGATGAATTGAAAAATTGATTAAACACACCGATGAAAATCTACATATCTTTCTGATATCCGTACATCAGTCTGTCCTGAATGTCTTTCACAATTTTATCGATATCAGGATTTTCAGGGTTGATAATTTTCGGGATGCTGTTCAATGTATCGATAATGAAAAGAGGCGTTGCGTTTGGAATGTAAAAATCCTGCTCTTTCAGTTTCGGGAAAACATCATAAACCAACTTTTTAATGAAATCAAAATACTCATAATTAAGCAGACCATATTTTGCAGCATTGACTTCAACCAAATTATAGTATTTGGTATATATCTTAAAAGACAGCTGGTTCTGCACCACTGCCACAATATGAAGTTTTACATACAACAAAAATTTACCCGTAGCATCTGAATTCTCGTCGTGAATGATTTTCATATTCTCCTTCATTAAATCATAAATTTCATTACAAATTATTGTAAGAATCTCCTCTTTGGATTTGAAATGAGAATAAATTGAGGCTGCTTTAATATTAAGCTGAACAGCGAGATCGCGCATGGAAGTTTCAACATAACCTCTTTCGGCAAACATGGTTTTAGAAATTTCAATAATTTCCTTTTGTTTTTAAGTAAGTTTCATCATTTTTTTTATATTCTCCAAAAGTACAAGAGAATTATAAAAATTGTTTTGTTTCGGAAAAAATGTCTTTAGGTTTGATTAATAATACATCATTTTTCGGAAATTTTGACCAGATTTTTGATTGTGAATACTTTTTGAGGACTATTTTACAAACCGAAATAACACAATCACAATATGAATCTTAATCAATTTACAGTAAAATCGCAGGAAGCCATCCAGAAAGCGCAACAAATTGCAATGGAATTTGGCAACCAAAGCATTGAGCCCCAACATCTTTTGGAGGGAATCCTTCAAAGTGATGACAGCATATCTTCCTTTCTGATGAAGAAATCGGAAGCTGACCTTAATTTAATACGTGAACGGAACAGAGAAAGCTTAGAAAGCCTCCCAAAAGTTGAAGGAGGCAATTTATACCTCTCTCAATCCGCCAATAAAATATTACTCGAAGCCCCAAATATTGCTAAAAAAATGGGCGACGAGTACGTTACCGTAGAGCATCTTTGGCTTGCATTATTTGAGGTGAATTCCCCGGTTTCAAGCATGCTGAAAGATATGGGCATTACCAAAAATATGCTCGAAGCAGGAATTAAAGAACTTAGAAAAGGATCAAAAGCAACTTCGGCGAGTTCTGAAGAAACCTACCAAAGTTTGAATAAATACGCCAAAAACTTCAACGAACTTGCTGCAGAAGGAAAACTCGATCCGGTAATTGGCCGTGACGAGGAAATCCGTAGAGTTCTGCAAATTCTTTCGAGAAGAACTAAAAACAATCCAATACTGATTGGTGAACCCGGTGTTGGGAAAACCGCTATCGCAGAAGGCATCGCCCATAGAATCATCAGCGGCGATATTCCAGAAAACCTGATGGATAAAACGCTTTATTCCTTAGATATGGGCGCACTGATTGCCGGTGCAAAATACAAAGGAGAATTCGAAGAAAGACTGAAGTCCGTAGTAAACGAAGTGATAAAATCTGACGGGCAGATTATTCTCTTTATCGATGAAATTCACACTCTGGTTGGTGCCGGAGGTGGCGAAGGTGCGATGGATGCGGCTAATATTCTGAAACCTGCATTGGCAAGAGGCGAGCTTCGTGCGGTGGGCGCCACAACCTTAAATGAATATCAGAAATATTTTGAGAAAGATAAAGCACTCGAAAGACGTTTCCAAAAAGTAATGGTTGAAGAACCGGATACTGAAAGTGCGATTTCGATCCTTCGTGGAATTAAAGATAAATATGAAACCCATCATAAAGTTCAGATTAAAGACGAAGCAATTATCGCCGCAGTTGAGCAGTCACAACGATATATTTCTGACCGTTTTTTACCGGACAAAGCCATCGATTTAATTGATGAAGCATCTGCAAAACTGAGAATGGAAATTAATTCCAAGCCGGAAGAACTGGATGTTCTGGACAGAAAGCTAATGCAAATGGAAATTGAACTGGCGGCAATATCCAGAGAAAAAGACGAGCTTAAAATAAAATATCTGAAAGAAGATATTGCAAAAGTCACCGAACAGCGAAACGAAATCAATGCGAAATGGTTGGCCGAAAAGCAAAAATCAGAAGATTTAACCAATATTAAAAAAGAAATTGAGAGCCTGAAGCTTGAGGCAGAGCGTGCATCAAGAGTTGGGGATTATGCTAAAGTTGCAGAAATCCAGTACGGAAAACTTCTCGAAAAAGAAGAGGAACTGAAAGCCGTAGAACTTGAAATGCAAAACCACCAGAACGAACTGATCAAAGAAGAAGTTACCGCCGAAAATATTTCCGAAGTGATTTCTAAATGGACGGGAATTCCGGTGACGAAACTTTTGCAAAGTGAAAGAGAAAAACTGCTGCACCTTGAAGAAGAGCTGCATAAAAGAGTGGTTGGACAAAACGAAGCCATTGAAGCCGTTGCCGATGCCATCCGTAGAAACCGAGCCGGACTAAACGATGAGAAAAAACCAATCGGAAGTTTCCTTTTCCTCGGAACAACGGGCGTTGGTAAAACGGAGCTCGCAAAAGCACTGGCCGAATTTCTGTTTGACGATGAAAATAATATGACGAGAATTGATATGAGTGAATATCAGGAACGACATTCCGTATCGAGATTGGTGGGTGCGCCTCCGGGATACGTGGGTTACGACGAAGGCGGACAGCTGACGGAAGCCGTAAGAAGAAGACCATATTCCGTAGTTCTTTTGGACGAAATTGAAAAAGCACATCCGGATGTATTTAATACTTTACTGCAGGTTTTGGACGACGGAAGATTGACCGATAACAAAGGACGAGTTGTGAACTTCAAGAACTCCATTATCATTATGACCTCTAATCTTGGTTCGCCAATTATTCAGGAGCGTTTTGATGCTGCGGAGCGTGATGCTGAGGACAATATCAATCCAATGGTTTTGGAAGAAACTAAAGAAGAAGTTTTCGGCCTGCTGAAACAAACTTTAAGACCTGAATTCCTCAACAGAATCGATGAAGTGGTACTATTCCAACCTTTAAACAAAAAGGAAATCGTAAAAATCGTTCAGTATCAGTTGAGAGGATTTAATAAAATGCTGGAACGAAAAGGAATTTTCATGACAGCAACTGAAGACGCCATCGACTATATTATGAATAAAGGTTACGATCCGGCTTTCGGTGCAAGACCACTGAAAAGAGTACTTCAGCAGGAAGTTTTGAACAGACTTTCAAAAGAAATCCTCGCCGGAACCGTGAACGATGGCGACAGAATAACCTTAGATTATTTTGAAGAAAGTGGCCTCGTTTTCAGACCGACAGAATCATAAACAAAAGTTTAACGTTCTTTAACAAAATAAAAAGACGATACCTTCGTTTTTTAATCGAATAAATTTTTTTTCATCATTTGTGTTTTTAGAGTCGCTCCTTTTTGGAGCGGCTTTTTTGTTTTTATACCATAATGTTTTTCGTTCATTACAATTTTTTACACTTCAAAATCTTCAGCAATATCACATATTATCAATCAATTAAATATTATATACCTAAAGAATTACTCAAATTTATTACTTTAATTTAAAAATCAATTTGTTATTTAGAATTATTATAAATTAAGGCTTTCCAAATTATTAAGATTTCAAAAAATATATTCCAAAAAAAAGACTCGAAAGTCTTTAAAGTCATTTTTAACGTTAATTTTTACACATTTTATAAATTAATCTAATTTTAGATACGTTTTCACTAATGATTGTTAGTAATTATTATTAATACTCTATTGTTTTGCATCATTTCACCAATTAAATTCGCCCCGTTAAACTTTAAAAAATATTCTACTCTATGAAAAAAATGTTATTTGGAGCTATGGCACTTGCAATGGTTACTGCCTGCACCAGCGACAACGCGGTTACGGAAACTCCGGACCTAACAGCTGAAGCATCTTTGGTTGACAAAAGAATGTGTCCTTCCGAAGAAATAAGAAGCGAAATGCTTTCTAACGATCCTTCTGCACGCGCCAGACTTTCTGAAATTGAAGAAAACACTGCGAAGTTTGTAAACAACAAGGCACTTGGTAAAGTACTTGCTGACGGAACCCTTGAAATTCCAGTTGTTGTAAACGTACTTTACAGAACATCTGCAGAAAATATTTCTGACGCTCAGATTCAGTCTCAAATTGACGTTTTAAATGCGGACTACTCAGGAACAAATGCTGATGCTACAAAAATCCCTACTGAATTCCAGCCGCTTGCTGCAGGAAACACAGGAATTAAATTTAAACTTGTAAAAACCGTTAGAAAATCAACTAAAGTAAGATCGTGGAGAACTAACGACGCTATGAAACTGTCTTCTAAAGGTGGAATCGATGCTACTTCTCCAGCAAATTACCTGAACATGTGGGTAGTTGGAGATATGGGGGGAATTCTTGGATATGCCACTTTCCCTGAATCTGCAGGACTTTGGAACGACGGTGTTGTAATGGCTGCAAAATACTTTGGTGTAACTTCTTACGCGCCTTACAACCTTGGTAGAACAACCACTCACGAAGTTGGACACTACCTGAACCTAAGACACATTTGGGGTGACGGAACTTGCGCAACTGACTATGTTGCAGATACTCCGACACAACAGGATAAAAACTTCGGCAAACCATCTTACCCTCAGATTGATGTTTGCGGTGGAGTTTCAAGATCAATCATGTTCATGAATTATATGGATTATGTAGATGATGCTGCAATGTTCATGTTCTCTGCCGGACAAAAAGACAGAATGCAGGCAATCGTTGCATCTACCGGTGTAAGAGCAGGCCTGAGACTTTACTAGTAAACAAATTTAATATTATAGAAATGCCACAATCTTTGGGTTGTGGCATTTTTATTTTTGGAATTTCAGTTCAACCAAAATCGGAAAATGGTCGGAAGGATAAAGAAGATTTTGCCTTTTGTCGTTGATTGTACGATAAGAATTAACTTTAAAATCTTTTACAAAAATATAATCTATTCTGTTTTCAGAAACTTTATTAATATCAAAAGCGGTGAACGTTCCTTTGGGTCCGTAAGGTTTTTTCAATGAATGGTAAAAAGTATCTTTCAATTGATCGGAAAGCATTTTTATCGGTTCAGAATCTTCAGTTAAATTAAAATCACCAGCAAGAACTACTGGAAAATCATTTTTATTAAATTCCTTTATTTTCTTCAGGATAAGATTTGCAGAATTTTTTCTTGCTTCAATTCCAATATGGTCAAAATGAGTATTAAAAACCCAGAACTTTTTCCCTTTTTTATTTTTGAAAAGCGCATAAGTACAGATTCTGTTGAGTGCAGCATCCCAACCTTTTGACGGAACTGCAGATGTTTCGGACAACCAAAATGTTCCGGATTTCAAAAGTTTCAGTTTTTCTTTATTAAAAAATATTGCAGAATATTCACCTTTATCTTTTCCGTCATCACGACCAACTCCCACATAATCATAATCAGATAATCCGCTCTCAAGATCTTTCATTTGTAAAGGAAGCGCCTCCTGAACACCGAAAACTTCAGGCGCATAATAATCCAGCAACTGCAAAACTTCGGGTTTACGATGCGTCCATGAATTTTCTTTATCAGAATCTAAATGCAATCGAATATTGAAGGTCATCACCTTTAAATCCTGTGCGAAACCAAAACTTCCAAGCAAGACCAAAAGTGCAATTAACAGTCTCATTTTTTTCTTTTAAAATTAAAAAAACTTCCTCGTCATGAGGAAGTTTTTGTTTATTAATTCGATTTTTTTGCTTTAATCATCTGTTCCAGCATATCCCACATTTCCTGCGGAATCTGTTCCAGCATATTGAATTCTCCGGCGCCCTGAAGCCATTCACCGCCATCAATGGTCACCACTTCCCCATTCATATAAGCTGAATAATCAGAAACGAGATACGCTGCAAGATTCGCCAGCTCCTGATGCTCACCAACTCTGCGAAGCGGAACCTTCTTCGTCATATCGAATTTTTCCGCCAAATCTCCCGGCAGAAGTCTTTCCCAAGCTCCTTTTGTAGGGAACGGTCCCGGCGCAATCGCGTTGAAACGGATATTATATTTTGCCCATTCTACAGCCAAACTTCTCGTCATTGCCAGAACACCGGCTTTTGCACAAGCAGACGGAACCACATATGCAGAACCGGTCCACGAATATGTGGTAACAATATTAAGCACCGTTCCGGAAACTTTATTTTCAATCCAATATTTTCCGACAGCCAGCGTACAGTTTTTAGTTCCCTTTAAAACAATATCTAATATAGAATCGAATGCGGAATGTGTTAGTCTTTCAGTAGGCGCAATGAAGTTTCCGGCAGCGTTATTCAGGAGAATATCAATTTGCCCAAACTCTTTTACTGCAGCATCTTTCATAGCTACAACTTCATCCCAATTTCTTACGTCGCACGCTACGGCAAGCACTTTTCCTCCGGTTTGTTCCTCAAGTTCTTTTGCGGTGTTTTGCAGTTTTTCAAGATTTCTTGAGGTGATTACTACCTTCGCTCCCAATTCAAGAAAATATTTGGTCATGGCTTTTCCAAGTCCGCTTCCACCACCGGTTACGATGGCAACTTTACCTTTCAGAGCATCTTCGCGAAGCATTCCTTCTGTATATTTCATATCGTTTTATTTAAAAAAATTAAAGGTTTAAAGTTAGTGCGAAATCTTCAGTTTACCGAATTTTATTGAATGTTATGAATAGAATTCTGAACTGGTTTCGCTTCTTTCAGCATGCCTCTTACAAAAAAGAACTGTGCCGCAACGTAAGTAATCATTACCAATAAACTTAGTATTTGAGATTCTTTCACAAAAAGATTTACAGCAAGAACAGTATCTGAAAACACGAAAAGCAACGCTCCCAAAATCAAAAAATTATTCGCCGTTCTCGTGCTGAAATAAAGCATCAATGAAATAACAATCCCATAAATGGTAACAGGAATTTTCATTTCATTTAAATAAGGATAAAGAAAAGTGATAAAGCCTATGAGATACATCGAAACCATGTAAACGAAGGTACGCGAAGCTTTTCTCTTTATTAATTTATAAAAACATAGTATATAAAAGACATGTGCCAACAGAAAACTTCCTAATCCCGGAAGAAAGCCCCATTTGAAAAGAAGGAAAAAATCTCCGAAGAAACTTAAAACAAGTCCTATGAGAAAATTTTTGTTGAGTTGCGAAGTCGTTAAATTAATGTGCTGTTTTGATTCGGTGATATAAATTAAAATCAGCAGTGGAAGCAGCAATGTTTTGGTAAAAAACCGTGATTCATTTTGATTAATCCAAATGAAATACAGGTCGAGAAGGAAGACCGCTAGCAAAACAAAGCTTAAGAATTTTGAAACGACATTTTTCATCTGTCAAACAATAATCGTTCTCCATGTTTTTCATCTGAAAGCAGCCCATTTTCATAAGCCAAATGTCCGTTCACAAAAGTATGGGTGACTTTCGAACTGAATTCTGTTCCTTCCAATGGCGACCAACCGCATTTATACAGAATATTCTCTTTTTCCACCGTCCATTTTGCATTCAAATCCACAATTACCAAATCTGCTTTGTAACCCTCTCTTATGAAACCACGCTTTTCGATATTGAAAATAATGGCCGGATTATGACACATTTTCTGCACGATTTTTTCCATCGTAATTCTTCTTTTCGCATGCATTTCGAGCATCGCAACCAAAGAATGCTGTACCAATGGTCCTCCGGAAGGCGCTTTCGTATAAACCTGATCTTTTTCTTCCAAAGTGTGCGGCGCGTGATCGGTTGCAACCACATCTATTCTTCCGTCCTGTAATGCTTTCCAGAGTCCTTCTTTGTCAGCAAAGGTTTTCACGGCAGGGTTCCATTTTATTAAAGTGCCTTTCGTATCGTAATCTTCATTGGTAAACCAAAGGTGATGAACACAAACCTCGGCGGTGATTTTCTTTTCTTCCAAAGGAATATCATTTCTGAAAAGCTCTGTTTCTTTTGCAGTCGAAACATGATAAATATGAAGTCTCGCTCCGGTTTTTTCAGCCAGCTCAATCGCTTTAGATGATGAAATATAGCACGCCTCCTCACTTCGAATCAGGTGGTGAAACTTCACCGGAATATCCTCGCCATATTCTGCTTTATATTTTTCGGTATTTTGTCGGATGGTAGTTTCGTCTTCACAATGCACACAAATCGGCATCTTTACGTTGCTGAAAATCTCCTCCAGAATTTCGGGGTCATCCACCAACATATTTCCGGTTGATGAACCGAGGAACAATTTTACAGCAGCGACATTTCGTGGATTGGTTTTCAGAACTTCATCCAAATTATCATTCGTTCCACCCATCGAAAACGAATAATTGGCGAAGGATTTTTCTGCAGCAATTTTATATTTATCTTCCAAAAGTTCTTGTGTCACCGTATTCGGAACAGTATTCGGCTGCTCTATAAAACTGGTAACACCGCCAGCAACTGCGGCTCTGCTTTCGCTTTCAATATCGCCTTTATGTGTTAATCCGGGTTCGCGGAAATGAACCTGGTCGTCAATGATTCCCGGGAAAAGAAAATTGCCTGTAGCATCAATAGTTTTATCGATTCCTTCTTCAGAAATATTCTTATCGATTTTTGATATCAGGTCATTTTCTATGAGAAGATCGCTTTCAAAAAACTGATTTTCATTAACGATGGTTGCATTTTTTATTAAAATTTTCATTTTTAGAGTTAGATTTCCACAAAGTTAATTTAAGTTTTCCCGAATGACAAAAGAATTTAATATAAGTGCGCAGCACCAACATCTATAAACCCGAAACCCATATCTCGTATCTCAAAACTTACATCAAAATAATTACATTTGCATAAAATATAGATTTTGTACAAAAAATTATTAGGTCAAACTGCACTTTATGGGCTCACAACAATCGTCATCCGATTGTTTCCTTTTATCTTAAGCCCATTTATTTTCAATGCTTTTGGACCTACAGCATACGCTCCTTATGCTGATTTTTATTCGGTCGCGGGAATCATCACGGTTTTACTCACCCACGGAATGGAAACTACTTTTTTCCGTTTCGCTTTGGACGAGAAAGATGATAAAAAACTGATTTCCACAGCGTTTTTCAGTGTCGTTTTTGCCGCTTTAACGTTTGTGGTTTTCGCATTATTATTCCGCGAACAACTTGCTGTAGCTTTTAAAACACCAACCCAGGTTCATTTGCTTACCATTCTTGTTTTGGTTTTGGGACTGGATGCGTTTTCGGCAATGCCTTTTGTAATTCTCAGAAAACAGGAAAGACCGATAAAGTTTGCTACTGTAAAAATCATCAATGGAGTTGTTAATTTTTGTTTGGTAATATTTTTCATTCAGGTTTTACCAAGATTTCCTGATGGTATTTTAGGGTTGAAATACAGTCCGGAATTCGGAATTGGATATGTTTTCGTCGCCAATCTTGTGGCAAGTGCAGTTACTTTTATTTTGCTTTTTGGAGAAGTTTTTGTGGCACGACTGAAATACTTTGACATTTCTTTATGGAAGAAAATGATCAAATATTCCTGGCCCATTATGATTGCCGGACTTGCAGGAATTATTAACGAAACACTTGACAGACAGTTTATTAAATTCTTACTTCCCGACGGAATCGCACAAGAACAACTCGGAATTTATGGCGGTGTCACCAAAATTGTGACGTTTGTTTTGCTTTTCAAACAGGCATATGTATTGGGCGTAGAACCGTTCTTTTTCAGTCATTCAAAAAATGAAAATTCAGGAAGAACTTACGCACGACTGATGGATGTTTTCATTACAGCAAACTGTCTTATCATTCTTTTTTTAACGGTAAATTTAAGTTGGCTCGCACCGTTATACCTCAATAATCCTGCGTATTTCATCGGAATTGATATTCTTCCGATTCTGTTTATTGCCACATTATTTTTAGGCATTTATCTGAATCTTTCGATTTGGTACAAACTGACTGACAGAACCATTTACGGCGCTTATATTTCAATAATTGGCGCAATTGTCACCATTGCCATCAACTTTTATTTCATTCCGAGATATGGGTATTGGGCATCAACTTGGGCAACAATTTCGGCATATTTTATAATGATGATGATTTCGATGATTTGGGGACAGATTAAATATCCGATTCCATATCATTTCTACAGAAATACAGTTGTAATTCTCGTAACCATCATCGTTGGACTCGCATATTACCAAAATTTAAAAGACAACATTTTGCTGGGCAACATAATATTTTTAGTTTTAGCAATTGTTTTTATTGTATCGCAGAAACTGGTGCCCGACAGATTATTAAATAAGATCAAAAAATGAAAGTAAAAGTCATTAACAAATCAAAGCACGAACTCCCAAAATACCAAACACCATGCGCGGCAGGAATGGATTTGTATGCCAATCTTGAAGTATCGGTAACGCTGCAACCATTGCAAAGAAAATTGATTCCTACCGGACTGTTCATCGAACTTCCTGAAGGATACGAAGCACAGGTTCGCCCAAGAAGCGGTTTGGCGATAAAAAACGGGATTACCGTTCTTAATTCTCCAGGCACCATTGATGCTGATTACCGTGGTGAAATCGGAGTTATTTTGGTAAATTTGTCTGATATCGAATTCACTGTAAATGATGGCGACCGCGTTGCACAAATGGTAATAGCAAAACACGAATGCGCAACTTGGGAAGAAGTAACCGAGCTGAAATCTTCCGACCGTGGCGAAGGTGGATTTGGCAGCACAAAAGTTTAAAAAATTATATTAACTAATAGCCGAAAGGCATTTATATTATGAAGATTATTGTTCCTATGGCCGGGCGCGGTTCCAGGCTTAGACCACACACTTTAACAGTTCCTAAACCTTTAATTCCGATTGCCGGAAAACCAATTGTACAACGTCTTGTAGAAGATATTGCCAAGGTTGCCGGTGAGAAAATCGATGAAATTGCATTTATCATTGGAGATTTCGGGCCGGAAGTTGAAGAAAGTCTGTTGAAAATTGCAGAAAAGCTTGGTGCTAAAGGAAGTATCTACACACAGGATGAACCTCTTGGAACGGCACACGCCATAAAATGCGCTGAAAACTCAATGCAGGGAGATGTTGTCGTGGCATTTGCCGACACACTTTTCCGTGCAGATTTCCATTTAGATAAGAATTCTGACGGTGTAATTTGGGTGAAAAAAGTTGAAGACCCTTCAGCTTTTGGTGTTGTAAAACTTGATGATTACGGATTCATTACCGATTTTGTTGAAAAACCAAAAGAGTTCGTTTCAGATTTAGCGATTATTGGAATTTACTATTTTAAATCTGCTGAAAAACTGATGGATGAAATCAACTATATTATGAATAATGATATAAAAGTTGGTGGAGAATATCAGCTGACAACCGCACTTGAAAACCTAAGACAAAAAGGTGCAAAGTTCTCGCTTGGAAAAGTGGATGACTGGATGGACTGCGGAAACAAAAACGCAACCGTAGAAACCAACGGAAAAATTCTTGATTACGAAAAGCATGAATTTGAAACCTATCCTGCTTCTTCAAAAGTTGAAAACAGTTTAATTATTCAGCCGTGTTTTATTGGAGAAAATGTTGAAATCCGTAATTCTAAAATCGGACCTTACGTATCGCTTGGAAACGGAACGAGAATTGAAAATTCCAATATCGACAATTCATTAATCCAGGAAAACACATTGATTGATCACGGAAACCTAAGCAATTCAATGATTGGTAACTCTGCGCAATACTTTGGCGTTGCAAGAGAAATTTCGCTTGGAGATTATTCCGTTTTGGATTTCTTTTCAAAATAACTGAACGTTTATAACATATTGATGCACAGAACACACAAAACAATTTGTGTGTTTTGGCGTTAATATTGTAATATTTTCTGAAAAATTGAAAATGAAAAAATACATCATACTTCCACTTATCGCTATATTTCTGTTTTCGTGTAAAACACAAACAGCGACAGACAACAAACCTGTAGACGTTCATGCACCGGTTTCGAATGCTGCGTTCTTTAATTCGATAAAGAAAAAATCAACTTTTGAGCAAGTGAAAATGACGAGTAAAGTGGACGTCCAAACAGGAACTTTCATTCCTACCATTGATGCTACAATTTACATACAGAACAATGAAAAAGTTTGGATGAATATGTCGGCATTTTTCATCAATATGGCTCGTGGTTTAGCAACTCAGGA
Source organism: uncultured Chryseobacterium sp. (assembly GCA_964588705.1). GTDB lineage: Bacteria > Bacteroidota > Bacteroidia > Flavobacteriales > Weeksellaceae > CAZPQV01. Next base: position 25,817 of record CAZPQV010000014.1, on the reverse strand, counting down.
CGGAATTCAGGGTTATGAAAAATGGAATAAAACTTATATCGAATCCGATTTTACTTATTTAAATAAACTTCTGAATGTCAAATTCATAAACTACGAATCCCTGCAGAATTTACTCGTAGGTAAAACTTTTGTTCCTGTAAATGAAAACGATTTTGTTCTTACCAAAAACATCCAGGGTTATTCTTTAAATTCAGCAAAAAATCAGGTGGTAACTGTTGACGGAAAAACTAATGAATATAAAATCAGCCTCGATTATTCTTCCGAATTTGATTTAAATAAAGTATTATTGCAGGATGTAAACAATCCAAATACGCTGGAAGTTTACTATTCGAAATGGGCGACTTTCGATAACGAGAGACTTCCGCAAAATGTTAAAATAATTATAAAAGGTAAAAAAACCGATCAGATTACTATCGAAAATACGAAATTTGAATTTTCGACAATGAATACACCGTATTCGGTGCCAAGCGGTTATACCAAAGTAAATATCAGATGACAGAGAAGAGAGTTTATCTATTGTTGGGACTATTGTTTTTTAGCCTTGGTTTTGGACAAAGCAAAGAGCAACTTCAACGACAAAATAATGAACTGAAAAAGCAGATTGCAACCATCAATAAAAACCTCGCAAAAACCAAAAGCGAAGCAAAACTTTCGGTAGCTTACTTAGACGAGGTAAATAAAAAAATCTCTCTCAGAGAAAAAGTTTACTCCAACACACAAAAAGAAAAACGTCTTATAGAAGACGATATTTACCTAAAGCAACTTGAAATCAACCGTCAGAAAAGAGAACTTGCCGTTCTCAGAAAAAATTATGCTGATGTGTTGGTGAAAGCCTATAAAAACAAAGGCGTTCAGAATAAAGTAACTTTCATTCTTTCCTCCAGAAATCTTGGCGAGGCAATTCGAAGAGTTCAATACTTAAAAAGTTATTCTGATTATCAGGATAAAAAAGCTGCTGAAATCATGGGTGTTGCAGACCAACTTCAGAGAACAATTGCTTCACGCCAAAAATCTGTACAGGATAAAAACACAGTTCTGCTTGCACAGAAAAACGAACTTACCACCATTGAAGCCGAAAGAAAACAGAGAGAAAATCTCCTTGCTGAATTCAAGAAAAATGAGGCTCAACTTACGGTGGAACTTAAGCAAAAACAAAACGAATCCAGAGTTCTCGAAGGAAAGATCCGCTCGATTATTGCTGAGGAAATGAGAATTGCGAAAGCCAAAGAAGAAGCCGAAAAAGCTGCAAGACTTGAACGTGAAAGACAGGCAAAACTTGCTGCTGACCGAGAAAAAGCAAGAATTGAAGCAGAAAACCGAGCTAGAATTGCGGCTGCCGAAGAAGCAAAACGAAAAGCTGAAGCTGAAGCAAGAAAGCTGAAGGAAATTGCTGAAAAAAAAGCTGAGGAAGAGGCTGAAAGAACAAGAATTGCGGCTGCTGCAGATGCTAAAAAACTTGAAGATGCCAAACGTGCGGATGAAGCTGCTAAAGCAGAAGCAAGAAGAATTGCTGCTGCAAAAGACGCTGCTGAAGCTGCTGCAAAAGCAAAAGCTGCTGCCGATAAAGCCGCAGAAGCAAGAGCCGCAGAAGCTGCAATAGCCAAGAAAAATGAAGACGAGAAAAAAGCTGCCGAAGAGAAAACCAAAACCGCTTTTGGCGTAGGTGCAAGTGCAGCCAGTAATTTTGCTGCAAACAGAGGCGGAATGTCGATGCCGGTTTACGGAACAATTACTCACCGATTCGGAAGACAGCCACATCCGGTTTTCAAAAATATTGTTGAAGAAAATAATGGTATTAAAATCGCTGTTGCAAAGGGAACCGTTGCCAGATGTATTCATCCGGGGGTTGTTTCCAGAGTGTTTGTTGATGGTGGTACCAAAACCGTGATTGTTCGCCACGGAAGCTATTTCAGTATTTATTCAAATCTTGAAACCACATCGGTTTCACCAAACCAGAATGTATCTGCGGGGACTCCTGTCGGAACGGTTGGTGCAGATTTCGATGGTTCTTACACGCTCGATTTCCAGATTTTGAATGGGACTACTCCTGTTGACCCTCTTGGCTGGGTGAAGTAATTAAAAAATAACTTAAATTTGTAAAAATTTTATTGAAATGGGACTAGGTTTTAAAGAAATACTAATCATTCTTCTAATTGTAATCGTTCTTTTCGGAGCTAAGAAAATTCCTGAACTTATGAGAGGCGTTGGCTCTGGTATAAAAGAGTTTAAAGACGCTGTAAAGGAAGAAGATAAAAAGACTACCGACGACAAGAAGACGAACACAGAAAACTAATCATTATGTCTTTTACAGAAGTTGCCTGGAGCATCTTCAACCGCTCGGTTGAGGACTATCACATCACTGATGACATCGATGCTGCTGAACCAAACCACTACGAAAATGGCAGTTTGGAACGTCTTTTGTATGCTAAAAACTGGATTGATACCGTTCAATGGCATTTGGAAGATATCATCAGGGATGAAAATATCAACCCTGAAGAAGCATTGAAACTCAAAAGAAGAATCGATGCATCTAACCAGAAACGAACTGATTTAGTGGAATTTATCGACAGTTGGTTTCTACAGAAATATCAAAATATCTCTCCTCAAAATGATGCTAAAATCAATACGGAAACTCCGGCTTGGGCTGTTGACCGTCTTTCGATTTTATCATTGAAAATTTATCACATGGCTTTGGAAGCAAACCGCGAGTCTGCATCCGAAGAACATAGAACGAATTGCAATCAGAAGCTGCAGGTTTTACTGGAACAGAAAGAAGATCTCTGCACGGCAATAGACCAGCTTTTGAATGATATAGAGAACGGTAATGTTAAGATGAAGGTGTACAAACAGATGAAGATGTACAATGACGAAAGTCTTAACCCGGTCCTGTATCAAAATGCAAAAGGAAAATGAGATTAGTACTAGCTCTACTTATTACTTTAACGGTTGTGTCATGTTCATCGGAGAAAATTACGATTTCGCCGGTGTACGATAATATTGCCGGCAGTAATACGCAGGCGATTGTAAACTACCCACAGAAATTCAACGAAAATACCAAACATCTCTTCTACGCTTCTGAACTGAGTTCGCAGGCTTCCACTTTTCCAACTTTTAAAAATAAAGCTCTAAATCAGGAAGTTGGAGTACTGAAGTACAATATTAAAGAATATGTATTTGCCGTGCAGGAATACAACCTCATCGGGCAGGACAGCGCTCTTGTAAAACTGCAGAAATCTTACCGGAAAATTCAGAAACTTAGAAAAAATCTTTCCATTGAAGAAGATGAAGTAATTAATCGCTATCTTGTACGCATAAAAAGTAACCTCGAGCAAATTGAAAATTTCAAGAAAGATTCTTTGCAGAAGGGAGACTAATACCCAACAGAATTCATGGTTAAAAGACAGGCGGAATCCAATGTTCCTACAGAATTTGGCATATTCCGAATTATTGCATATTCCGAAAACGAAAGCGACTGGATGCCACACATCGCCATCATCGCAGAAAATACTGATTTTTCAAAACCCGTAAACGTAAGATTTCATTCCGAATGTATTACCGGCGAAGTTTTTCATTCGAGGAAATGTGAATGCGGACAGCAACTGGATTATGCAATGAAGTATATTCAGGAACACGGCGGAATTATCGTGTACCTGAGACAGGAAGGGAGAAACATCGGAATTATCAATAAACTTCGTGCTTATGCGCTGCAGGAAAAAGGCTTGGATACAGTTCAGGCCAACCTCCAACTCGGGCTTCCGGCAGACGACAGAGATTTTTCCGTAGCAATAGAAATCCTTAAAGAACTTGGTGTAAAAGAGGTAAATCTTCTCACGAACAATCCCGACAAAATGAAATACGTAGAGGAAAGTGACATTGTTCTCAAATCGAGAATCCCATTGCAGATTGAAGCTACCGACGAAAGCAGAGATTATCTTAAAGTGAAGAAAACCTACTTCAAACATTTACTGAAAGACAAATAAAAAGACCGGCAAATTGCCGGTCTTCTTTTCGATAGTTTATTTTAAGTTTATAGTTTCGAAACTTTGCTGTCATCAATTCCGTAGAATTTAATAACTGCGTTATAATCTGAGTAATCTACTGCTGCTTTACCTGTTGAAGCTGGAACAAACACTACTCTGAATGTTTGGTTGTTGATATAATTACTCATAAATGTAGCGTTCTGAGCTGCGATATCGATATCACCACCTGCATAAATTGCAACGTCTGCTCTGGTAAAATCAAAATCGTAATCCAACTCACCTTCATTTAAGAACATTGTTCTTGGAATTTGCTGCCAGATGGTATTTGATCCGTCCATTCCGCTTTTTCTGTAAACTAAAATAACGTCTGTAGCCGGAATTGGACTGTTGAATGTTCTGGAAATCGTATAAGTCCCGTTTACATTCTGAAAACTTGCATTGACATCCACTACAATTGGATAAGTATCATTATCCTGATAATTATTGTCTCTGGAATCGTCCGTAGTACAACTGATTACAAAAAATCCCAAAACTGCTATCATTAATAAAGAAAATAGTTTTTTCATCGCTTAAATATTAAATTGTTAACTTCTTCATTTATCCAAAATAAGTGCCAAAGATTAAGATTCATTAACAGCAATAATACTTGTAAATTCGTATTTTTGTTGAAATCAAGATTGAAACATTTCCAATGACCAGATATTTTAAGCTAATACTTTTCTTTTTATTAATACTAAATCACAGTTTATCAGCACAATACCATCCCAAAAACCTTTCTTCGGAAGATAGCAGAAAGGCCAATGAATGGGTTGATAAAACTTACAACTCGCTCACACAGGACGAAAAACTGGGGCAATTATTTATTGTTGCGCTTTACACCAACAAGGGTGAAGACCATATAAACGGAGTAAGAAGCCTCGTTGAAAACGAAAAACTCGGCGGACTGATTCTGATGCAGGATGATGCTCAACGACACATTAATCTTGTAAACGAGTTTCAGGCAAAATCCAAAGTTCCGCTGATGATCGGTATGGATGCAGAATGGGGACTTTACCAAAGAATTGCAGCGGCACATAAATTCCCTTGGGCAATGACTTTGGGTGCGATTCAGGATAAAAGTCTTATAACAGAAATGTCTTCCAAAATTGCTGAAGATGCCAAAAGAATGGGCGTAAACTGGGATTTTGCTCCGGTTGTGGATGTCAACACCAATCCTGAAAACCCGATTATTGGCAACAGAAGTTTCGGTTCCGAGGTTGATATTGTTGTAAATTCTGCTCTGGCATATTCTGAAGGATTACAAAACAACGGAATTCTTGCAGCAATCAAACATTTTCCGGGCCACGGTGACACCGATACCGATTCTCACCTTGATCTTCCGGTGGTTTCGCACAATATCAACCGATTGAATTCCGTAGAACTTGCGCCTTTCAAAGCTTTGATGGATAAAGAAATTGGCGGCGTAATGATTGCACACCTCTACGTTCCGGCGCTCGAAAAACAAAACGGTATTCCTGCTTCGGTTTCTAAAAATATTATCACAGGCTTATTGAAAGAAAAATTCGGTTACAAAGGTTTAATCATCACAGATGCGCTGAATATGGGCGCCGTTGCAAAACGCTACAAACCGGGAGAGTTAGACGCTTTGGCATTTAAAGCCGGAAACGACATCATGCTGTTTTCCGATGGTGTAAAAGAAGGTAAAAGACTGATACAACTTGCTATTGATAAAGGAGAAATTTCACAAAACAGAGTTGAAGAAAGTGTGAAGAAAATTCTTTTAACGAAGTATTATCTTGGACTTACGAAGTATAATCCGATAAATCCGGTAAACATCAATAAGGATTTGAACAATGAAAGCCACAGTTATATTGTTCAGAAAATGTATTCGAATGCTTTAACATTGCTTAAAGACGAAAAGAAACTGCTTCCTTTAGACTGCGATGCGACTTACTATTACATTCCGCTGGAAGAAGCACCTTATCAAACGTTCGCCGAGCAGTTAAATTTAGGAACAACTGTAATCGTTAAAAAATCTACTGAAATTGCATCAATTCCTGTCGGTTCAAAGGTGATTGTAGGTTTCCATAAAGATAATTCTACAGCGTACAAACCTTATAAAATTTCGTCGGAAAGCAAAAGAGTTCTTTCAGAATTAACAAAAAACAACGATGTAATCCTGAATGTTTTTGGTTCTGCGTACGCTTTAAAAGATATTGATATTTCTAAAATATCCACCGTTTTGGTTTCTTATGAAAACAATGATGACTCTATGATTGCCACTGCAAAAGCACTAAATGGAGCATCTAAAATTCACGGCAGACTTCCGGTTTTGGTAAACAATAACTTACCTGCCGGAATGGGAATCGATATGTGCCCGGCCTGGAAAGATGAAGAGCAAGAAGGAACTCCGACCAACTCAAAAATTATAGTTGAATAAAAAAATCCTTTAAACAGGAAATCATAAAATGAAAATAGGTATTCTCTGCTATCCCACCTATGGTGGAAGCGGAATTGTAGCAACAGAACTGGGAATGTCCCTCGCCAAAAAGGGTTACGAAGTTCACTTTATTTCAAGTAATCTTCCGGCACGTTTGGATATTACAAATCCCAACATTTTCTTCCACAAAGTGAATGTACAAACCTATCCTCTTTTCCAGTATCAACCGTATGATATTGCATTGAGCTCGATGATTTACCGCGTTGTAAACCTCTACAAACTCGATTTGCTGCATGCACATTATGCCATTCCATATGCTTATGCTGCGTTTACCGCAAAAGAAATGCTGAAAGAGGAAGGAAAAGATATTCCATTGGTAACCACTTTGCATGGCACCGATATTACATTGGTTGGGCAGCATCCGAGTTATAAACATGCCGTAGAATTTTCCATCAATCGAAGCAATACAGTGACTTCTGTTTCGGAAAGTCTGAAAGCCGATACCTTGAAATTTTTCAACATCAATAAAGACATTCAGGTAATTACCAATTTCATTGATAATTCTGATTTTAATGAAGACGACTGCTGCCAAAGACATCAGTTTGCCAATCCTGATGAAAAAATTCTTATACACGTTTCTAACCTTCGTCCGGTAAAGCGTGTGGATGAAGTTCTGCAGGTTTTCAAAAACGTCAACAACAAAGTAAAATCCAAACTCATCATCATCGGTGAAGGTCCTGATATGGAGAAAATCAACCAATTCCTAGAAGAAAATCCGGAGCTGATTGATAAAGTAAAATTACTTGGAAAAGTAAATGATCTGTATAGAATTCTTCAGCTTTCAGATGTGTTTCTACTGCCTTCTGAGCAGGAAAGTTTTGGTTTGGCTGCACTTGAAGCGATGGCAGCAAGTACACCGGTGATCAGTTCGAACGTAGGTGGAATTCCGGAGGTGAATATTCAGGGAGAAACCGGATATCTTGCCGAAATCGGTAATGTAGAAGTGATGAGTAACTACACCATCAAATTGCTGAGCGATGAAAATCTTCTTGCTCAAATGAAGAAAAACGCTAAGGAACAGGCCATACGCTTCGACCTCACGAATATTCTTCCGATCTATGAAGAGATGTACAAAAGGACGCTTGAGGATTTCAAGAAATAACGCACCTTCTTTTACAAAAAACATCAAATAGTTTTTTCTTCGTATCTTTCTGAAAATGTGAAAGTATGAACGAAAAACTTCTGCAATATCTGTGGAATTTCAAGATTTTTACAAATTTTGAATTTTCGGATGTGGAAGGAAATCCCATTGAAATACTTGAATTTGGAAAATGGAACCACGATTCCGGTCCTGATTTTCTTTTTGCTAAAATCCGAACTAAGGATTTAGTTTTAGTGGGAAATATTGAACTTCATCTCAAATCATCCGACTGGATTTTTCATAATCATTCCGGAAGTGACGAGTTCAAAAATCTCATTCTCCACGTGGTTTACCAAAACGATATTGCTATTTCTGAATTGCAGGAAAGGAACATTCCTACGATCGAACTAAAAAATCATATTGACGAAGAAACGGTTTGGAAGTACGAGCAGCTGCTTCAGGAAACCAATTTTATTGCCTGTGAAAAACTCTTTGATGCAAAGAAAATTCCTTTTCAGTTTGAAGAAACTTCCTTACTGAAAAAGCTGGATGAAAAATCTTTGGAAATCGAAGAGAGTCTGAAAAGATTCAAAAATGATTATGAAGCCGTTTTGTTTCATTATTTGGCCTATGCTTTTGGTTTAAAAGTGAATGCCCAAATTTTCAAACAAATAGCGGAAAGCATCAATTTTTCGGTCATCAAGAAAATAAGACAAAATGAAACTCAGCTGGAAGCATTACTTTTTGGAACTGCAAACTGGCTCGATTCTCCCGAAGACGATCAAACAAAACTTTGGAAACGCGAGTTTGATTTTATTACTTTAAAATATCAGCTTTCGGATTTAAAATTCAATCCTAAATTTTTGAGACTTCGCCCGCCGAATTTTCCAACGATTCGTCTTGCACAGTTGGCCAATCTTTATCACCGTGAGCCGAAACTTTTTTCCAAAATTATATCAGCAAAAAACATTAATGAACTTCTGGATATTTTCTACGGAATAAAAGCTTCCGAATATTGGAACAGTCATTACAATTTCGGTAAAACATCAACGGTTAATCTGGAAAAATATTTAACTAAAAACTTCATCGAACTGCTGATTATCAATGCGGTTTTACCAGTGAAATATACTTATCACAAATATCACAAAGAAGAAATCAGCGGTGAAATACTGGAGTTTTACCAAAATATTCTTCCTGAAGAAAACACCATCATTAAAGGTTGGAAAAACCTGGATGTTGAAATCAATAATGCATTGAAATCCCAGGCATATATTTATCATTACCGGAATTTCTGCGAAGCAAAAAAATGCTTAAATTGCAGCATCGGTTTACAACTGCTGAAATCATAATGGAAGAACCAAAATTCATCTCAAATATCCGTCACAAAGCAGAACGCGAATGGTTTGGCGTGCTCACAAGAATGGGTGCAAAATTGGGAATTCCGGTATCCAAACTGCGTGTATTTTTCATTTATTCTACATTTGCAACGGTAGGATTTTTCTTCCTTATTTATCTTGCGCTGGCATTTTCACTTTGGGTAAAAGACATTTTTATCACACGCCGTCCGAACGTGTTTGACCTTTAATTTCCACAAATGATTTGGCTTGAAGAAGTACTTGGGAAAAAGCGCCTGAGCAGAATTTATAAATCTTATTCTAACACATTCCCCGAAGAAGAACGTCGCGGAAAAGAACAATTTCTGTCACTCTCCGATCGTGATGAAGTTTATATTTTTGATATAAAAACGGACACTGAAACTATTGGTTACTGCATCATTTGGGTGTTAAAAAATTCATTTTTTCTCGAGCATTTTGAAATTTTTGAAGCATTCAGAAATCAAAATTACGGTTCGCAGGTTATGGATTTCCTCACAGAAAAGTTTGAAAAAATTGTTTTGGAATCCGAACCTTCTACGCTTTCTGAAATTGCTTCGAGAAGGATTGCTTTCTACGAAAGAAACGGATTTTCCATAATTTCAATAAAATACCTTCAACCGAGTTACGGAGAAGGTAAGCCAGAAGTGGAACTTTATCTTCTGTCAAATTTTGAAGTTAAAAATACTGATGAGCTCATTACAGACATTCATCAGACCGTTTACTTTTAATTATCTCACATTATATTCCAACTTAATGGTAATGCTCGCTTCCTTCTCTTTTGAAGCGGTATTGTAAGTGCCGCCCCACGAATATTCTTCTGTGGAGTTAGGTGCTGTAATCTGAATCACACCCATATTTGCTTTCTTCAGATTTCCTAATTTGGCTCCGGCATTTTCAGCAATTTTTTCCGCTCTCTGCTTGGCGTCTTTCGTTGCATCGGCAATCATCTGCTGTTTTACTTCAGAAAGTTTGGTGTAAAAATAATTTGGAGTTGAAGAAGTGAATTCAATTCCCCGGTTGATAATCTCAGTAATATTTCTTGAGATATTCTCAATTTTTGCAACCTCTGTGCTTTCTATGGAAACGCGCTGCGACAGTTGATAACCTGCAAAAGTTCTGTTGCTGTTGCCATAACTGTCGTTGGAGTAATTATACATTTTCTGAATATCCACCGCGGAAAAAACCATTTCATCAGCTTTAATTCCTTTTGAAATCAGATAATCTGAAATAATCTTTCGGTCTGCAGAAAGCTCGTTGTATGCCGACTGAAGTTCGAAGCTGTTTCTCGTGAAATTTCCGTCCCATGTAATCAGGTCCGAGGTAAATTTCTTCGTTCCAAGTCCGGTTACGGAAATGGTATTATCGCTTTTATTACGGTTTTTAATGGCGCTCCCCAATAACGCAAGTCCGATAACAAAACCTAGTGAAGCAATGGCAATGGCGAGGATATTTTTATTCATAATTTGTGTTTGGCTGATGATTTAATAACAGATTTTCAACACCAATATTATATCAATTTCTACACCAATTGTTTAGGATTTCGTATTGATTTTTAATCAATTATTCAGTAGAAACTATGGGTTATTTTTTCACTGACGAAGAATGTAAGACCTTTCCTTTCCCATTGATTACCTGAACATTAAGTAGATTTCCTGTAACAGAAAACGACATAAAACCGCCATCTGAAACTGCAAACGTAGTTCCCTCTCTTTCACCCGAAGGTCTGATGGCACTGCCGGCACCGGATAGATAATGAACCGTGTGAATTCCTTTAGGCTGAATAATCTGTAAATCGTGTTCGTGACCTGTAAGATAAGCATCAACTTTATACTGCTGGAAAATCGGTTCAAATACCTTGCGAATATCTTCAGTTTCCTGTGCTGTTTTGCGAACTCCTCCGGAATAAAGCGGATGATGCCCAACCACAAAAACCCATTTTACATCCTTAGAAACGTTCTGCAACTGAGATTTCAGCCATTGCAACTGCGCTGCTGTGTCCTGCTTTCTTACATTATCTCCAAGCATCCCATCGTAATCTTTGTACTTCGACACAAAAGGATTGGTATCAATTATTAAAAACAAAATTTCACCCTGATTTTTCGGTAATTTAAAAGTTTTCGAATAATAATGCGATGGTAAAATCCATCTTCTGCTGACTTTAGAATAATCAATCTGTGCCTCAATACTTCCGGCATAATCGTGATTTCCAAGGGCAATAAGCCAAGGTTTATTAAGATCATACTGAGAATAAACATCTTCGAAAGAATACTTCCACTGCGGATCCTGCGTGCTGATTACACCATCCGGATAAAAATTATCGCCCACAGAAACGATAAACCTCGTTCCCAAAGTTTTGGAAGCAATATTCATTTGTTGTGAAACCGGTTTCTGATGAAATTCCCCGTTTCTGCCCCAATCTCCAAAAACTAAAAAATTCAGTGCATCTTTGGTTTTATACTGAACTAAAGCAGGATTTTCAGGGGTTTCGTAAAATTCCTGTGCAAAGAAAGAATTGGTAAACAGGAATGCAAAAATAAGGGCATAAATCTTCAGTTGTCTTTTCATTTCATAAAATTTCATGCAAGATACTTCAACTGAAAATCTTTTCAAATTAAATTAACATTAAGTTTATCCAAAAAACTCAATTAAGAAGGACTTTCGGCGGAGGATACAATTCCTTTAACATCAAGAAAATCTTTTAAAGACATTCTCAGATAACTTTCAATTTGTGCCCGATTGAAATTATTGCGATAATTTTTACTCAGATCAAACCGCTGATCTGCATATGCCATCAATTGATCGAACTGGTATTCATCCAAACCATGTTTATAAAAATAATTTAAATCAACAGTCAGTTTGATCCGTTTGTAAAATGCCTGAGTTTCTGCAAAATTAGCAGTCGTTTTTGGACTGACTTTCTTAGAAACCGCACCTGCTATCGCGCCTATTAAACCAATAACATTACCCTGACCTGCTGAAAAATTTGGTCCTTGCTGAAGTGTTGACGGCATTTTAACAGAAGGATAAGACGTCGTTGGCGGAATTCTCATTGAAGAAGCAATATTCCTGTTGAGTTCAACTACTTTTCTCGGTTGATTGAGCGCTGCGACATCTTTTTTAAGAATTCCTGACGGTTTAAAACCTAATTGTACCTCTTCGATTTCTTCCGTCATCAGATAAATTGAAACATTCAGTGGTTTTGTAAAATCTTCATCTTTCAACTTCACCGAAGTACGGTCGAAATTTTTTCTTATAAAACGTAATTCATCGCCGGAAACAGCTGAAATCATGAAATGTCCATCTGTATTTGTAATCGTTTGTTCATCAGTTCTTGGATTGAAAACAATTACGCCCGGAACCTCAGTCTCGCGTTCCGTCGTAACTTTTCCGATGATATATTGCTGCGCATTTCCGAAAGAAAAAATAAAAATGGCTAAAAGGAGGAAAATTTTATTCATAATCTGATTTTTTAAAGTTATTGCTCAAGTCGTTTCAAATAAATTTGAAACATCGGCTCAAGTTCAATCATCGCTCCTGTAAGATTCTTCGCCTGAACGTAGGTTCTGATTTTAGGGTTTCTGGCAAACGAAAATTCTATAAATTCTGAAATTCTTATCTCAGGAACTCCGGCTTCTGTAAAATAATCGTTGTCCAAACGCTGCCTTATCCATTTTACATCACTTTGAAGATCTTCAAATTTGTAAAGACTCTTTTTTCGGCGCGCATCACCACTTGCAATATCATGAATCGCCTGCACATTTAATCTTCCTGTGAGAATGGGCAGTAGAACATCATTTACAATTTCTGCCGGTTTTTCTCTTGGTTTTTCAGGAAGTTTGGGAAGCCCTATGTCTTTTTGAAGTTGCTCTGTTTTATCACTTTTGGACAAAAGCCCTGCATCTTTATTTATGTCTCCGGAAAGTCTTACCTTATTCACATTTACTTCCTCAATTTCATGTGCTGCCCGAACCATATTAACGTAAATAAAGCTGTTTTCCGAAGAAACCTTCACCGCACTTCTTTCATAACCAGCCTTTACAAAGCGTATTTCATCTCCTGGTTTCGCTGAAATGGTGAAATTCCCTTCACTATCAGAATTTGCTTTTTCTCCGGTACTGATATTCACTGCAAGCACCATTGGCAGCGGAACACTGTCGTCAACAACCGCCCTTCCCGACACTTTCTGTGCAGAAGCGCAACCATTTAAAACGAAAAGCATCAGAAAAAATAAAACCTGCTTCAAACACGTATGATTAACTGAGGTAAAATTAAACTTGTTTTCGAACCTTAAAAACGCTCTACCACCCATCATCACAAAGTTTAACCGAGATTAACGGCTTTTAAGAAATTTTGGGAAAAGTAGTTTTGGTTTTTAGTTAAAATAGTGTTAGAGATGCGGGATGCGAGTTTCGAATTTCGAGTTTCGAATTTTTTGAAATGTAATTACTGAATGATTAAAAACAATTGAATAGGTCATATTGTCATAATTTCAGATTGGAACAATTTTTTCAGTACTTTTGCACACTTATCCAAAATGGGGCTGACCGGTTTCGACAGCAAGATCAATGGGTAAGTAAGCATGCAGAGAACCGCAGCGCGATCTCTTAAATCCCTTGCTGCAAAATTTAACTGGCAACGAAGAGTATGCTCTTGCTGCTTAATCCGAAGTACAGTAGGATAAGCGTTTTTCCCGAAGTATAGTAAGGAAACAAGATGTCTCACAGAAGCTCGGTTTCGCGGCGTCTGATCCTGGGGCATAGGAAATGCGGAAATAAGCTGGGAAGAACTTCGATTCCCGGACGAAAATTTTTAGAAGATAAGCTGTAAGTTGGGTGTCTGCTCTCTGCTTACAGTCGAAAACCAATAGTAGAATAAGCATGTAGAAATCTTATGTATTGCTTGTTTGGACGAGGGTTCGAATCCCTCCAGCTCCACAAAACAAAAATTAAACCTCTGATTATCAGGGGTTTTTGTTTTTATAAATGTGGATAATTAATAACTATCTCGCTTTAGTCTTCCGACTAAAAAACGTAATTTTGCACATTGTGAAATAAAGCTCTTTTTTGAGCTGATGAAAAAAATTTTTGCAAGTGAAAAGATGGTATCTCTACCCTTTCTCCGTAGGTTATAATATGGTAACCGGCTTTCGGAACGCCTTTTATAATCTTGGAATTTTTAAATCTACGAAGTTCAGAACTCCAATCATAAATGTTGGAAACCTTTCCGTTGGTGGCAGCGGAAAATCCCCGATGGTAATGTATTTAGCTGATCTGCTTTCAAAATATTACAGGACCGGAGTTTTATCCCGTGGTTATGGACGTGTCACTAAAGGATACGGTGTTACCAATTACGACAGCAATTACAAAACCGTTGGCGACGAAGCGATGCAATTGTTTGAACGCTTCAGAAACCGTTTTGTAATCGGGGTTTCCGAAGAACGTGTTCCGGGAGCTAAAAAACTGATTGAAGATATGGATCTCGACGTTCTTATTCTGGATGACGCGATGCAGCACCGCGCAATAAGACCTGGATTTACCGTAATGATGACCGATTATAACGATCCGTATTTTAAAGATTACGTACTGCCTGCCGGAGATTTGAGGGAAAGCAGAAGCGGTGCAAGAAGAGCAAATATTATAATGGTATCTAAATGTCCGGCTGATTTAACGGAAGAGAAAAAGCAGTTTTATATTTCCCGAATCAGACCGCAGCATTATCAAAAGGTATTTTTCTCATCTATTTCTTATGATGAGCATGTTTACAGCATTGATAAAAAACTTCCGGATAATAATCTGGCTTATTATGATATTCTTCTGATTACCGGCATTGCCAATCCAAAACCGCTGATCAGTCATTTGGCTAAATTTTCACAACGCGTAAAACATTTGAAATTCAGGGACCATCATAATTTTTCGGATCAGGATATAAAAAATATCATGGCCGAATATAAGAAGCTCGGCGAATACAAACTGATACTTACCACCGAAAAAGATTATGTTCGCCTCAAAACTTTTGACTATCTTAGAGAGTTGGTGTATTACTGGCCAATAAATGTAAACATCGATAAGCAGGAGGAATTCAATCAAACGATACTCGATTATGTTAGAAAAAATTAAAGAAACAGCAGCATTCATCAAAAATATTATTCAGGAAACGCCGGATTTTGCCATAGTTCTTGGTTCCGGACTTGGAGCATTAAAAGATGAAGTTGAAGCTGTGCACACTTTAGAATATCACGAAATTCCAAATTTTCCTCAAACCACAATTGTGGGACACGGTGGAAAACTGATTTACGGAACTTTGGAAGGAAAAAAAGTTCTTATGATGAGCGGAAGGTTCCATTATTATGAAGGGCACGATATGCAAACGGTAACTTTCCCTTTCCGTGTTTTTCATCTTTTAGGAATTAAAAACCTGATTGTTTCGAATGCATCAGGCGGTGTAAACCCAAATTTCCGAGTGGCAGATATCATGCTCATTAACGATCATATCAACTTTATGCCTGAACATCCTTTACGTGGAAAAAACTTAGATGAATTCGGTCCAAGATTCGTAGATATGAGCGAACCTTACAACAAAAAAATGCTGGAGATTGCAGAACAAGTTGCCAATGGCCAAAATATTCCGGTTCATAAAGGTGTTTATCTGGCGCTTTCAGGACCGACTTTTGAAACTCCGGCAGAATACGGAATGGTTCGTGCAATGGGCGGCGATGCTGTGGGCATGAGCACTGTTCCGGAGGTGATTGTAGCAAAACACCAGGGAATGGACTGTTTCGGGATTTCAATTATTACCGATGTTGGCGGACCTGAAATTGCATACACCGTTTCTCACGAAGAAGTTTTGGCTGCCGCGGATAAAGCAATGCCGAATGTGATAAAAATCGTGAAAGGTTTAGTAAAAAATTACAGTTAAGATTCAGGCGAGCATTGCAGGTTAATAAATAAAAACCAAAGAGACACTTTTAGAATTTCTTAATAAAATTTTAAATAAAAAAGCGCATCTGTAAAGATTCGTTTTTTGTATGTTTTTCTACAGTTTTGTTCGAATATGATTAAAATTAGCAAATAAAATTTCTGATATTTAAAGGATTTTGCATAATCAATAATATTAATTTAATATGAATAAATTGTTAATAAAACACATAACTATCTGATTTAAAGCCAACTGATATTCACATTTCATTGTGAAACACTTTCTGAAAAGTCGTGGATAAAAGAATGTTGTTTTATTTGGAAAAATCGTTTGTTAATCCAATCTTTACAATAGCAATAAAGTCTGATAGACCA
This sequence comes from uncultured Chryseobacterium sp., assembly GCA_964588705.1. Lineage (GTDB taxonomy): Bacteria > Bacteroidota > Bacteroidia > Flavobacteriales > Weeksellaceae > CAZPQV01. The sequence continues at coordinate 9,591 of CAZPQV010000014.1, read as the reverse complement.
GAGCAATATGGGAAGTCGCAAGACCGAAAATTGAAACTCAAGATTTGGACACCGTAGCGAACTGTAAAGTTCAAAACACAATCAAATCCGAAAGGAAGAATAAAAAAGTTAATAAACGTAAGTTTACAACAATTTTAAACAACCCGTCCAAATTAAACGTCGTAGACTTGTTTATTTTAACTCAAAGACAATGAGTGCAGATTTGCCGCAAGGTAACATCCTAAACATTACAGAGAGTTGAGATTAAACAGTTGAAACTTTAATTGTAAAGACCGAAGTCGCTTTGTTTGCGGGAAAGTTTGAAAATCGATACCGCAAGGTAAAGGTTGAATATCAGAACCAAAAACAGACTGAAGTTTGAAACAGTTGTAAAGACTTAAAGTAGCAACAGAAAAATTGGAAATTTAATTTCAGAATCGCAAGAGGATGAAATTGGAAAGAAAATTTAGAAGTTAATACTTACTTAATAAGTCGGCACAGAAAAGTGAAAACTTATTGTAACTGATGATTCAGCAGGAAGTTTGCAAAAACAGATCGCAGAATCATCAGTTTTTTTTTGGTCTAAACTTTAATTCCCTCCCATTTTGATTCTTTCATTTTAATGAATTAATTTTGATTCGTGAGCCAACACCGTAAAATAATCCACGTAGATATGGATGCTTTCTATGCTTCCGTGGAACAGCACGATAATCCTGAGCTGCGCGGAAAACCCGTTTGTGTTGGCGGAGGAAAATACGGTGTTGTTGCGGCCGCAAGTTATGAAGCTCGGAAATACGGCATCCGTTCTGCAATGCCCGGAAGGATTGCTTTGGAAAAATGTCCGCATCTTATAGTTGTAAAACCACGGTTTCAGCGGTATAAAGAAATTTCGCAGCAGATTCGAAAAATATTTTATGATTATACTGATTTGGTGGAGCCACTTTCCTTAGACGAAGCCTATTTAGACGTTACAGAGAACAAAAAAGGAATGGACTCGGCCAATGAAATTGCCAGGGAAATACGGAAAAGAATATTTGAAGAAACCGGACTTACCGCTTCTGCAGGCATTTCGGTAAATAAATTTCTTGCTAAAGTAGCGTCGGATTTCAATAAACCCAACGGACAGAAAACCATTCATCCCACTCAAATTATTGAATTTATGGAAGAGCTTCCGATTGAGAAATTCTACGGAATCGGAAAAGTGACTGCCAACAAAATGCATGAACTCCATATTTTTAAAGGAAAAGATTTGAAAGAAAAATCTTTGGAAGAACTCATTCGTCTTTTTGGGAAATCCGGACAGTACTATTATAATGTTGTTCGCGGAAATCACCGGAGCGAAGTAAAACCACACCGAATTCAGAAAAGCGTTGGCGTAGAAGAAACTTATTGGGAAAATCTGATGGATGAAGAAGCGGTTTTCAGTCAGTTGAAAACCATCAGTGAAGATTTGGAAGGCCGGTTACTGAAAAGAGAAATTAAAGGAAAGACCCTTACGCTGAAAATAAAGTACAAAGATTTCACCGTTTATACCCGAAGTAAAACACAGGAAGTATATTACGAAAATGCACAGGATTTTTATGAAACCGCAAAGAAACTTTGGGAATTACGGCCTTTTGATAAACCCGTCCGTTTGCTGGGCTTATCGCTTTCTAACCTCAACACTCAGGAAAAAAAACAGATATCTGTGCAACTGCGAATTCCTTTTCCTGATTTCGATTCATAGAAGTTTGGGACAATATTTGCTCTTTACGGTACAAATAAAATTATGAATTCAACAATACTACAGAGTTTCCATTGGTATTCCGAAGGAAACGGCACTCACTATAATCACATAAAAGACTCATCAGACTGGCTAAAAGAACTCGGCATTACTTCCGTTTGGTTTCCACCGGCTTACAAAGGCGCCGGAGGTGGATATTCCGTTGGATATGATCCTTATGATTTGTTCGATTTAGGCGAATTTGACCAGAAAGGAACGATTCCCACAAAATATGGAACCAAAGAACAGTATCAGAATGTTTGTAAAACACTGCAAAGCAAAGGCATTGCTGTAATTGCAGATATCGTCATTAATCATAAAGCCGGCGGTGACGAGAAAGAACGGTTTCACGCCATAAAAGTTGATTCGGAAAACCGACAAAAAAACATTTCTGAACCGTTTGAAATTGAGAGTTTCACTAAGTTTACTTTTCCGGGCCGGGGAACAAAATATTCAGATTTTCAGTGGAATTTCAACTGTTTCTCCGGTGTTGATTTTGCAGAAGGTCAGGACAAAGGTATTTACCAAATCATACATGACCACGGTGATGGCTGGGAAGAAATGATTGGATACGAAAAAGGAAACTATGATTATCTAATGTACAACGACATCGAGCACCGAAATCCTTTCGTGCGCGAAGAACTGAACTATTGGGGAAAATGGTATCACGATCAGATTCATTTCGATGGCGTGCGCCTGGACGCGGTAAAACATCAGTCGCCAAGGTTTTATAAAGAATGGCTGCAACTTTTACGCACCAATACCGGCAAAAATATTTTTGCCGTTGGCGAATATTGGGCTCCGGGATTGCTCCCACTTCTCCTCGATTATATCGAAGCAACTGAGGGCTGTATGAGTCTGTTTGATTCATCACTGCAGCACAATTTTCACCTTGCTTCCAAAGCCGGTGGTGAATATGATTTAAGAAAAATTTTTGATGAAACTTTGATTTCTGTACGACCCGATTTGGCAGTTACAGTCGTTGACAATCACGATACACAACCGCTTCAGGAGCTTGAAGCTCCGGTGGAAGGATGGTTTAAGCCATTGGCTTATGCATTTATTTTGCTAAGAAAAGACGGTTATCCTTGTGTTTTTTACCCTGATTTGTATGGTGCAAGTTACTGGGACAAAGGTGATGACGGCCACGACTATGAAATATTTTTAAATAAAGTGGATGGTATTGAATTACTTTTAAAAGCCAGAAAAGAAAATGCATATGGACTTCAACACGACTACTTTGAAGACGCCCACTGTGTCGGATGGACGCGTGAAGGCGATGGTTACAATAAAGGATGTGCAGTAGTTTTAAGCAATAAAGATCAGTACGAAAAACCTATGGAAATGGGAAAACAATATGCCGGACAGTTATTTTATGATTTGCTTGGAAGGTTTGAGCATAAAATCCAGATTGATGAAAATGGCTGGGGGAATTTCACGTGTCCTGCCGGAAATGTGAGTGTTTGGGTACCGGAGTAAACTTGGATTTACTTCAATACGGTAAAAATATCTGAATTTTCTAAAGTTTGTCGCAAGTTAGAATCTTCATTTAATTATATTTGATAATTATATGCGACAATTACTTTTATTAATCTACCTGTTTTGTTCTGTGTTTTATGCAAAGGCGCAATATGACACTGAACATTGGTTCCCTGCATTATATACGGGGCAGGCAATTAATGGAAGTGCATGTTCTTTATACCTTTCCACAGGTGAAACTACTGCCTTCGACGTAGAAATCTACAAACAGAACACGTTAATAAGAACCGTGAGCATTAAAAAAGATGAACCAGCAATTGTAAGATTAGCTGAAGGCACTGTTCTTAATAAATTGGAAGAAAACTTATTAACTGCAGCAGATGTAGGAATATCCGTAAAGGGTGAAAAAAGATTTTTTGCGAATATTAGAATTTCAGACCAAGTTGGCACTGCTTTAATAAATTCCAAAGGTTTGGCTGCATTAGGAAGAGAATTCTATAACAGTCAGGTTCCTCTTGCCATTTTTCATGGTTCACTTTACTTTATGTCTTCAATTATTGCAACTGAGGATAATACCAAAGTAAAAATTAGCAACTACGATCCGGAGGTGAAATTTTCTAATGGCTTACAGGCAAAAGAGCTCAACATTATTCTGAATAAAGGGCAGTCTTTTATAATGACAGGACCTTCACTTGAAACGGCAAACAGAGCAGGATTTATTGGTGCTAAAATAACTTCAGATAAAGATATTGCATTAGTCAATGGTGCATTCAACGGGCAGTATTATCCCGAGGCATCACAGGAAAGTTTTAATTCCGGGCAGATCATGCTTGATCAGGCAGTTCCGTTAACCAGGCTGGGAGATGAATTTATTATCTTAAGAGGTTTTGATATTTCTGGTGACAGCGAAAGAGTTTTCGTAATGGGAACGGAAGACAATACACAAATATACCTGAACGACGAAAGCAACGCCTATATCACCCTAAACAGCGGCGAATATGCTGTTATTCCTTCTACAAAGTACAAAATGCAAAGAATTGGAATGTACAGTATGAATATCCGCGCTTCAAAAAACATCTATACTTACCAGATTGCGAGTAAAGGGTCACCAACAAATTCCTCCTTTTCTGTAGGATCTTTCATATTGGTTCCACCGGTTAATTGTTATCTTCCCAATACAATAGATCAAATTGGTTTTATCGGAAACGGCGAACCCTTATTCGCAAAGCTTAATATACTTACCTTGAAGGATGCTAAAGTAAAAGTTAATGGCAATCTTTTGGGTCCGTCAGAAGGACCGGAAGAAGTAATCGGAAACGAAGATTGGGGTAATTTTCTTTATTTCGCTCGAGACTCCCACATAACAATTGAGTCAGACAACAGTGTTGCGGTGGGACTATTTACAAGAAATCAAATAGGCGGTTATTTCGCAGGGTTCAGTTCGGTACCTGCCATCAGTAAGTCAGGCGATTGCCTTACAGAAATCAAACTTTCGGTTGATAATACTTATGATTCTTACCAATGGTTTAAGGATGGACTTCCTATTCCCAGCGAAGTCACCTACTTCATTAATCCTGAAAAATATGGGAGCGGTAATTACACCGTAGAAGTTTCAAAATCAACATGTAAACCACTAAAAACTGCACCTTATAATTACACGAGATGTTTAGACGGTATCGTCTCGGAAGAAAATATTGGAAGTTGTAATATTTTTGAAATTATACCAAAATTTGATGGCGCAACAGATCCGATTGAAAAGATTGAAATTACATATCATCCTCTGCGAGGAAAGCTTGAAATTGTTAATGATAAAATTCGTTACACTCCGGAGACTTCTTTTACAGGTGATTCATATTATACTGATGATTTTACTTATACAATTTTTGGAAGTGCTGAAAGTGGACTGGTTCAAACATTTTCTGTAAGAATCAATGTTCATTTTCTAAACTTCGACGGTCAGGTTGAACATAAAATGTGTTTTGATGATTTAAATAATATCACTTTTGATCTTACGAAAATAGACTTAGGGCAGAATCAGGGAAATTCAGTAAAATTCTATACAGAATCCGAAAATGAAGGAAGCCTGATTAATAACCCGGAAAACTATAAAACTGATGGAAAGATATTTGCTAAAATAAACTCACCATTTGGCTGTGTGCAGTTTGTAAATATCCAATTGATTGCCATGAAAGGTCTTGATTCCGAAAATCTGGAAATTGACTTCTGCCTTGAGCCAAATCAAAACGAAATCGCTATTAACTTATCGGAATATTTTCCTGAAAGTTCAGCAGAATTTTACGAAAATGAAGAGGATGCAAAAAACAGAACAAATGAAATTTCAGAAATAAGAATCCTTCAAAAATCTGAAACCATTTTTGTAAGGATGCAGAAAGGTGACTGTATGCAGATCAATTCATTAAAACTAAATCTATACTCACAGCCAAAAGTAAATATCATTCAGAACGGGAGCACAGTAACGGTTGAAGCAGTTGGCGGAACACCTCCATTTTTATATTCACTGGATGATGAAGAATTTACATCCGGTAATATTTTTTCGGGACTGAAAAGTGGAAGGCATACGATTAAAGTTAGCGCCAGTGAAAATTGTACTCCACAGGAATTCACGATTATGGTGAACAGCTTACCAAATACTTTTTCGCCAAATAATGATGGTAGAAATGATATTTTTGATTTCTCAGAATTTTCGGGATATGCTAATCTGAGAATCAATATTTTTAACCGTTTTGGCGTCAAAGTTTTCTCAAACTTAGGCAATAAAGATTTGCTGTGGAACGGCAAAAATTCTAATGGAACGGCACTTCAAACCGGCAATTATTGGTACACCGTAGAATGGCAGGAAAATGAAACTTCAAATCACATTAAAGGTTGGATTCTCCTCAAAAACAGATAACAAAAAATCCCCTTCATAAAACTGATGGGGATTTATTTTTCAGGTTAAGATTAATTAAGCCTGGATATCGTTGTTTTGACCTACTACGAAAGGTTCAACTTCTTTAATTTCGCCAAACTGCTGCTCGTAGTTTGCGATATTTTGTTGAAGTGCCTGAAGTACTCTCTTAGCATGTAGAGGCGCCACGATCACTCTTGATCTTACGTTTGCCTGCTGTACACCCGGCATCAATTGGATGAAATCCAATACGAATTCAGATGGAGAGTGGTTTACAAGAGCAAGGTTGCAATATACACCTGCTGCTACCATTTCGTTTAGGTTAATGTTGATGTTTCCGTCCTGTGGATTTTGGTTGTTGTCCATAACAATGTTTTGTTTTATTTGTTTAGTTTGACTTTTTTTGATATTGCTTGTTGTTTGATATGGTTTGAAAGCAGAACAAAATCAAACTTTCAAACCTTTTCAAACAATTTCGAACGATTAGTTAAGGTCTTCGAATTCTTTCTTAGAACCTACGATAACGTTCTGATATTCTTTAAGACCCGTTCCAGCAGGAATTCTGTGTCCTACGATTACGTTTTCTTTAAGACCATTCAGTTCGTCCACTTTACCTGATACTGCTGCTTCATTCAGAACTTTAGTCGTTTCCTGGAATGATGCTGCGGACATGAAGGACTTAGTTTGAAGCGCCGCTCTCGTAATACCTTGTAATACAGGAGTTGCTGTTGCAGGAAGAGCTTCCCTTACTTCAACCAATTGTAAGTCTTCACGTTTCAGTTTAGAGTTTTCGTCACGAAGTTCACGTGCAGTAATCATCTGTCCTGGTTTGAATTCTTTAGAATCACCTGCATCAACAACTACTTTCATTCCGAAGATTCTGTTGTTTTCTTCAAGGAAATCATACTTGTGCTCTAATGATGCTTCAAGGAACTGAGTATCACCACCGTCAACGATTTCTACTTTCGTCATCATCTGTCTTACGATAATTTCGAAGTGCTTGTCGTCGATTTTTACACCCTGAAGACGGTAAACTTCCTGAATTTCATTTACCAGATATTCCTGAACTGCAGTTGGACCTTTAATTCTAAGAATATCGTCCGGAGTAATAGATCCGTCAGAAAGTGGCGAACCTGCACGAACGAAGTCGTTTTCCTGAACCAAAATCTGGTTAGAAAGTTTCACTAAGTAAATCTTTCTTTCTCCTGTTTTTGCTTCAACGATCAGTTCTCGGTTACCTCTCTTGATTTTTCCATAGGAAACTACACCATCAATCTCCGTAACTACTGCAGGGTTTGAAGGATTTCTCGCTTCGAACAATTCAGTAACTCTCGGAAGACCACCGGTAATATCCCCTGCTTTTGCAGATTTTCTTGGAATCTTGATTAGAACTTTACCAGCCTTAATCTTCTCTCCGTCGTTTACCATCAAGTGGGCTCCAACAGGTAAGTTGTAGGCTTTCAGTTCTTCACCTTTCGTATCTACAACTCTAAGAGTAGGAACGGCTTTCTTATTTCTCGATTCTGAAATTACTTTCTCTTCGAAACCGGTCTGCTCGTCAATTTCAAGTTGGAATGAAGTACCTTGAATGATATCTTCGTACTCTACTTTACCGGCAGATTCGGCAATAATTACCGCGTTATAAGGATCCCATTTTGCAATAAGATCTCCTTTTTTCACTTTATCGCCAGGTTTTACAGATAAGGTTGCACCATAAGGAAGGTTGGTAACCATCAGTGGCGTTCTAACCTCATTATCAGCAACTAAACGGAATTCCGTAGAACGGGAAACCACAACGGTATGCGTTTCACCGAATTCGTTTTCTGAAACTACTGTTCTTACTTCATCCATTTCAACGATACCGTCGCGACGTGCAACAATCGATGGATTTTCAGAAACGTTTCCTGCAGTACCACCCTGGTGGAATGTTCTAAGTGTCAGCTGTGTACCAGGCTCACCGATGGACTGTGCAGCGATTACACCAACTGCTTCACCCATGTGTATTGGTTTACCTGTTGCAAGGTTACGTCCGTAACACTTCGCACAGATACCTCTCTTCGCTTCACAAGTCAGTGGTGAACGCACTTCAACAGTTTCGATACCTGCAGCTTCAACTTTCTTAGCTAATGATTCATCAATGATCTCATCAGCATTTACCAGAAGTTCATCAGTTTCAGGATGATAAATATCGTGAAGAGAAACTCTACCAAGAATTCTCTCGGAGATTCTTTCTACGATTTCATCGTTTTTCTTAAGTGGAGTAACTTCCGTACCTCTCAGTGTACCACAGTCTTCCTCAGTAACGATTACGTCCTGTGCCACGTCCACAAGTCTTCTTGTAAGGTAACCTGCGTCGGCAGTTTTAAGAGCGGTATCCGCAAGACCTTTACGAGCACCGTGAGTAGAGATAAAGTACTCAAGGATTGAAAGACCTTCTTTAAAGTTTGCAACAATCGGGTTCTCGATAATTTCAGCACCTGAAGCACCGGCCTTTTGCGGCTTCGCCATCAGACCTCTCATTCCTGATAACTGACGAATCTGTTCTTTAGAACCCCTCGCACCAGAATCAAGCATCATATAAACAGAGTTGAAACCACCTTGGTCGGTTTTCATTCTGCTCATAATCATTTCAGTCAATCCGGCGTTGGTATTCGTCCAAACGTCAATTACCTGGTTATATCTTTCGGTGTCTGTAATAAGACCCATGTTATAGTTTGCCTTAATCTCATCTACATTCTCAACTGCAGAAGCGATCATCGTTTTCTTCTCCTCAGGAATTACAATATCCCCAAGTGAGAACGAAAGACCACCTTTGAATGCGTTGGAATATCCAAGATCCTTCATATCATCAAGGAACTGAACCGTTGTAGGGAAATCGGTATCAGCAAGGATTCTACCGATAACATTTCTCAATGATTTTTTAGTCAACAGTTCATTGATAAAACCAACTTCTTTCGGAACAATTTGGTTGAAAAGAATTCTACCAACAGTTGTTTCAATCAGTTTAGTTACGAGCTCTCCATCTTCTTTAATTGGAAGACGGCATCTTACTTTTGCATTAAGAGAAACTTTTCCTTCTGCGTAAGCAATTTCTGCTTCTTCAGGAGAATAGAATGCCAAACCTTCACCTTTTACTTTATAATCTTCTGTTGAAGACGCTTCTTTAGTCATAAAATAAAGACCAAGAACCATATCCTGAGAAGGAACGGTAATCGGAGAACCGTTTGCAGGGTTCAGAATGTTCTGAGAACCAAGCATTAACAATTGTGCTTCCAAAATTGCTTCAGGACCAAGAGGCAAGTGAACCGCCATCTGGTCACCGTCGAAGTCGGCGTTGAAGGCCGTCGTTACCAACGGGTGAAGCTGGATTGCTTTTCCTTCAATCATCTTCGGCTGGAACGCCTGGATACCCAAACGGTGAAGGGTAGGTGCCCTGTTCAGAAGAACCGGGTGTCCTTTCATC
>CAZPQV010000013.1:31386-46416 GCA_964588705.1 uncultured Chryseobacterium sp. | reverse complement strand
TATGATTTATATTAGTAGCACAGACTTCACGGAGGAATTACAAAGAGCACGGAGTATTTTTGATTTGTCTCTCGTTGATTGAGCAGATTACACAGATTGGAATGCCACGGATGCAATAATATTTTTGCAAAATTCGTGCATTAGTGTTAGCAGAAGGGCACGGAGCGATTTATGTTCTTTTGTCTTAAAACAAAAGAGCCAAAATTCAAGACTGGATTCATTTGCTAGCCGCTAATACTAAACTTCCTATTGAACAGGCAGGACTACGGTCGCGACTGAAAAGGTTGGAAAGATCTTTTAGCCCGGATTGCAACGGCATCCCCCGAAACTTCGGGGATACAGTGGAAAGCCGGTGGAAAATTCATTATGAAGGAAAAATCGTGCTGCTCCAAAAAATTATAGAAAGTTTTTTAATATCTTCGTTCGCAAAATTCTAAGGTTTTGCAGGAGAGAGAAAAAGAGTTTTCGAAACTTATTAAAGATAATCAGGGATTGATTATTAAGGTTTCGCGGCTTTACACGAACTCGCCGGAAGATGAGCAGGACCTTTTTCAGGAAATTGTGTTACAATTGTGGCGAAGTTACGACACATTCAAGGGGAACAGCAAGATTTCGACCTGGATGTATCGTGTAGCGCTGAATACCGCCATTACACTTTTCCGAAAGAAGACTAAATCGCCACAAACGGACGAACTGATGGACTTCCATTACAAGGATTTTCCGGAAGACGACGACGAAAAACAACAGCAAATCTCCCTACTTTATAAAGTGATAAAAATGCTTCCACGAGTGGAAAGGGCGATTGTAATGATGTACCTGGATGACCAACCATACAGAGAAATTGCTGAAACTTTGGGTATTTCTGAAGTGAACGCTCGCGTGAAAATGAACAGACTGAAAAAAACTCTTAAAGAACTGATGGAAAAGCATGCCTGATTTTGATATTGACAGCCTGAAAAAGCAATGGCAGGAGCAGCCCGTTCCCGAAAAATACAATGACAGCGAAATCCAACAGATGCTGAACAGAAAATCGCGTAATTACGTGAAGTATATTTTCTGGATCAGTGCTGCGGAATTTCTGATTTTCCTGTTGATCAATATTTTCTACATTTTTCAACCGAGTGGTGAAGACAGCTTCATCCATATCCTGCAGAGAATGGGCGTAGAAAAAACCGGAAAGCTTGAGGCCGATTATGCCCACCTTTATTTCATTATGAGAGTGATAAGCTTACTGATCACCGGTTATTTTGTAGTGAAATTCTACAGAAGTTACAAGAAAATAAAGGTTGAGGAAAACCTGAAAGATTTTATTCTACATATCCTGAAATTCAGAAAAACGGTATATCTGTTTATCTTGATTAACATTCTGCTTTTGGTTCTGTTTATGGTGACTCTCACGTTCTTTATTTTCAACGTGATGGCGTCGCAGCAGATTGAACTTGATAATCCTACGATGATTGGCTTCCTTGTTGGACTGATTATTTCAACTGTGATAAGCGTTGTTTTAATTTGGGTTTATTACCGTATTGTTTACGGAATTATTATGGGAAGACTGAGTAAAAATCTGAAGCAACTGAAAGAAATTGAAGCAAATAATTGATGGTTGTAACACGGAGAAAAATGAGCCACACACTGAGTTACACGGATTTTTTAAACCTTTAAATTAATTTAGTTGTAAGAAAAATAAATTTCTCATTTAGAAATTGTGAGAAGTAAAACAAAAACCCCGATTTGAAAATCAAATCGGGGTTTTATATTTTGTGATATTATATTTAAAGTTCTTTTCTAAGTCTTGCTACCGGAATATTCAGCTGTTCCCGGTATTTGGCGATGGTTCGTCTTGCAATGTTGTATCCTTTTTCTTTCAGAATTCCAACTAAGGCATCATCGGTATAAGGCTTTCTCTTATTCTCTTTATCGATGGCTTCCTGAAGGTACATTTTAATTTCCTTGGTTGAAACTTCTTCACCGTCATCATTTGTTAATGAATCAGAGAACAGATCTTTTAGGTAAAGAATTCCGTTTGGAGTGTCGGCATATTTACTTTTTACCACCCTTGAAATCGTTGAAATATCAAATCCTGTGATATCGGCAACGTCCTTTAGAATCATTGGTTTCAGAGATTTGTCGTCACCGGTAAGGAAATATTCTTTCTGAAGTTTTACAATCGCAGAAATAGTTTGCATCAACGTATTCTGTCTTTGGTTAATGGCATCAATATACCATTTTGCCGCATCCAGTTTTTGTTTAATGAAAAGTGCTGCCTGCTTATGTTCCTTAGAATCTTTATCGTGAGAATAAGTTTCGAGGATTTCCTTATAATCATCAGAAACACGGAGTGTCGGTGCATTTTTGCTGTTCAGCATTGGAATTACCTCCGCTCCTTTCGGTCCTTTTTCGATAATTTTAATGGTGAAATCCGGAATAATTTCCTGATTGATCGTAATCGTTTGTGTATCGAAATTACCGCCAACTCTTGGAGAGAGTTTTGAGATTTCATCCAGTGCATCACGCAGATCATCTTCATCGATATCATACTTCTGCATGATTTTTTTATAATGCTTATTGGTAAGTGCATCAAACTGATTTCCAATGATATCCGCAGCCAGATTTACAGATTTGTCGCTGCTGACCTTCTTCTCAATCTGCAGCAACAGACATTCCTGAAGGTTTCTTGCGGCAACTCCCGGAGGATCAAGTTTCTGAACATAATTTTCAAGAATACCCTCTACTTTTTCCTTCGTTGTATAAACACCTTGCGAGAACGCAAGATCATCAACAATTGATTTTATTTCCCTTCTAAGATATCCGTCAGTATCGAGGTTTCCGATGATGTATTCCGCAATTTTCAGATCTTCTTCATCAATATTTATCAGTCGGATTTGCTCTATCAGATAGTCGTAAAGCGTTTGTCCTTCCGTAAGCAAACTTTCGTTATCAAACTCTTCATCATCGGAAGAATAGTTGCTTGATGCGGTTTTGTACGCAGGTTCGTCATCAAAAAGATATTCGTCTACATCAAAATCGGTTTCAATGCTTTCGCTGTCTTCATCATTCAACTGGTCTAAATCCGAATAATCGTCTTCCTTTTCAGTTTCTTCGGTAGCCTTCTCCAAAGCAGGATTTTCTTCAAGCTCGCGCTCGAGTTCTTTTTCAAATTCAAGCGTGTGAAGCTGTATCAACTTCATCAACTGAATTTGCTGCGGAGCCAGTTTCTGACCTAATTTTATCTGTAGATTCTGTTTAAGCATTGTGTTAATTGCTTTACCAAAAATAGTATAATTTTCGGAATTATGTTAAATTAAAATTCTGCACTCTTCGGCGCCCTTGGGAAAGGAATCACATCGCGAATATTGGTCATACCGGTTATGAACAATACCAGTCTTTCCAGCCCAAGTCCGAAACCGGCATGCGGTACAGATCCGAATTTTCTCGTATCCAAATACCACCAAAGTTCTTCTTCGTCCACGTGCATTTCTTCCATCTTCTTCTTCAGAACTTCAATTCTTTCCTCTCTTTGCGAACCGCCGATGATTTCACCAATTCCAGGGAACAGAACATCCATTGCTGCAACCGTTTTATCATCTTCGTTCAGACGCATGTAGAAAGCTTTAATCTCTTTTGGATAATCGAATAAAACCACAGGACTTTCGAAGTGTTTTTCAACCAGATACCTTTCGTGCTCAGACTGAAGATCGGTTCCCCAATGTTCTACAGGATACTGGAATTTTCCTTTTTTGTTTTCCTTAGAATTCATTAAAATTTCAATGGCTTCAGAATAAGAAACTCTCTTGAATCTCTTCTTCACCACATTTTCCAATTTCTCTATTAAACCTTCTTTCGCTCTGTCTTTTTCAGGTTTTTGTTTCTGTTCTTCGGCAAAACGTTTATCAAGGAATTCTAAGTCATCCTTACAGTTGTCGAGAACGTATTGAATGACATATTTCAGGAAGTTTTCAGCCAAATCGATATTGTCTTCAAGATTGTTGAAAGCAACTTCCGGCTCCACCATCCAAAATTCTGCAAGGTGACGCGTAGTATTCGAATTTTCTGCACGGAATGTCGGTCCAAAAGTATAAACTCTGCCCAATCCCATTGCAGCAGTTTCTGCCTCTAACTGTCCGGAAACGGTAAGACTTGTTTTTCTTCCAAAGAAATCTTCATCAAAGTTTACATCTCCGTTTTCATCTCTTGGAACGTCGTTCAGATCAAAGTTTGTTACCCCAAACATTTCGCCCGCCCCTTCTGCATCGGCACCGGTAATTATTGGCGTATTGATATAAAAGAACTGATTTTTATTATAGAATTCGTGAATGGCAAAGCTCACCGCACTTCTCACTCTGAAAACCGCTCCGAAAAGATTGGTTCTGAAACGAAGATGCGCCTGCTCACGAAGTTTCTCCAGTGAATGTTTTTTTGGCTGAAGGATAGTTGACTGTAATTCTTCGAAAAAGTTGTCTCCAAGAATTTCAATTTTCTTAGCTACAATTTCCACGTTCTGCCCTGCTCCCTGGCTTTCAATCACTTCACCAGTAATTTTAAGTGAAGATGCAGTGTGAATTTTTTTAATCAGTTCTTCATCAAATTTTTCAAAATCTACTACGATCTGAAGATTATTGATGGTAGAACCGTCGTTAAGAGCAATAAATCTGTTCGAACGGAACGCACGAACCCAACCTTTAACAACAATATCGTGATGAAGAATTTTTTTGTAACCTTCTAAAATATCCTTTACTGTTCTCTTTTCCATAACATTTTTAGTGAAAGGCAAAGGTAACAAAAATTGGCTTAATTTTTGATACGGGGATGGGATTTTTATTAAGGATTTTCACAGGGTAGAATGAGGAAACTCGGAGTATCAGCAAGGTTATTAATTAATAAAAAAACTGTTGTGCATATTAAGCTACAGTAATGACATTTAATCTAAATAACAATATTGAATGTTATATTTTTAAAACGCAAACTTTTCAATTTAAATCTAAAATTTTCAGAGAGCAAAGCAATAATTCGCAAGCGAATTTGACAAAGCGAATGCTTCACGACGAATTTATTCGTCATCTTTGCTAGCTAATAATCAAACGAATCAGTAAAAATCTTTGCGTTGAAAAAAATCCTAAATGCACAACTGGCTAATAAAACTTTTTTGAACTCCGTGTAAAACTCCAGTAACTCTGTGTAATAAATGTGTAATAAAATTTAAGAAGAAAGATATTTCGTAAAACTCCAGAATTTTCTTTTTTTCAGATAATCCGGATCATCTTCCATAGCGAATGCTTCCCTTTCGAAAGAAATATACTTGTATGCCATGAAATGATTATTCAACCGGAAATACCAATAATAATATTCAATCACATACCAGATATAAAAGAAGATCACCAACATCTCGATCTGCTGGCGAAGATGGATTTTCTCGTGATTGATAAGCACGGAATTTCTCCTGTCTTCCTTCTTTCGGAGGAAAATAAACGGAAAAAGGGTAATCCCTGTAATTTTCGTATTTTTGAGAAGTTTATGTGCAATAATGACCACGAAACAAAAATAAACTAAAAAAATATTATCTGACATTTAACTTATGCCAAATTCTGAAATCAAATTGAATGAGGACTTCTATTATAACGAACAGGGATATAAAGTTTTCACCGAGCAATACCATCTGAAACGTGGCTATTGCTGTAAAAGCGGATGCAAACACTGCCCTTACGGATATGATAAAAAGACCGACACTTTTAAAAAACCAAACAAAGACAAAACAAAATAAACAACAGATTACCAAATCATTTTAAAATAATTTATCGCCATGAGCAAGAAATATTTATTCGTTCTTTTAGCGGCAGTTGGGATTGCATTCAGTTCCTGCAGCCCTTTTCAGGTTCGTTCAGATTATGCTGAAACTGCAAACTTCAACAACTACAAAACTTACAAACTAAGAGTTGATGACCTGAAACTGAATGATATCGATAAGGACAGAGTTCTAAACGAGCTTTCGAAAAACCTTCAGATGAAAGGATTAAATGTTGGTGAAAACCCGGATTTAATTGTAAACGTAAAAGCCAATCATAAAAAAGTAACTGACGTACAAGGTTACAGACCTTACGGATTCTACGGTTGGGGCGGACCTTGGGGTTGGGGCGTTGGTGCGAGCAGAACTTGGGTGAGCAACTACAACCGAGGTGCACTGATTGTGGATATGATTGATGCCAAAACTCAAAAACTGGTTTGGCAGGGTATCGGAGAAGGGATTTCTGTAGATTCTCCAAAATCTAAACAAAAACAGATTCCGCAAATTGTAGAGGAAATAATGGTGAACTACCCTGCTCAAAGAGGTAAATAATCGAAGAAAAAACAAAGATTTTATATATAGAAAAAATAAGACCTATCTTTAATGAGGTCTTATTTTTTTGGTGGATCCGGTTTACAATTTATATTCTATTAATACTTAATCATTTATATTTGCACAAAATAAATTACAATGAAAAGACGTGATTTTTTGAAAGGTGGGTCTTTAGCATTTGGCGGATTACTATTCACACCAATCGGTGCTAAAGCCAA
The DNA here is from genome assembly GCA_964588705.1 of uncultured Chryseobacterium sp. Classification (GTDB taxonomy): domain Bacteria; phylum Bacteroidota; class Bacteroidia; order Flavobacteriales; family Weeksellaceae; genus CAZPQV01. The sequence goes on along the minus strand of CAZPQV010000013.1, from coordinate 39,867 downwards.
TACGATAAAAGAAGAATTCGGAAGAAAGAAAGCCAAGAATATCATCTTTTTGGTGAGCGACGGAATGAGCTCCGGAACGCTGAATATGGCCGATCTTTATTCAAGAAGAAAACTTGGAAAACCGTCCACATGGATTTCACTTTACGAAGACAGTTTAGTAAACCGTGGTGTGATGGATATGGCTTCCCTGAATTCTGTCGTTACCGATTCCGCTGCTGCAAGTTCATCGTGGGGCGGCGGTCAGCGAGTGAATAACGGCAGTCTGAACATTGGTCCGAACGGTGAAGAATATCTGCCAATTCTTCAGAAATTCAAAAAAGCAGGAAAAAAAGTTGGATGCGTAACAACAGTTCCAATTACTCACGCCACTCCTGCAGGATTCTCTGTATTTACGAAAAGTAGAAATTCTCAGGAAGAAATTGCTTCAATTTATTCAGAATTAGGATTTGATGTAATGATGGGAGGCGGACACAAATATTTTGATGCAGCCCAAAGAAAAGATAAGAAAGAAATGTATTCTGTTTTCAAAAACAAAGGATACAGCGTTGCAAGAAATAAATCTGAAATGAATGCCGCGCCAAAACACAAACCGCTTTTGGCCACTTTTGATGAGGACGGATTACCTTACACCACCGATCATAACAGCAGCAGTTTTATGAAAAACAATATTCCTACTCTTGCTGAAATGACTTCTAAAGCCATCAACCATATGAAAGACCACAAGAATGGTTTTGTAATGCAGGTTGAAGCCGGAAAAGTAGACTGGGCTGCGCACGGAAATGATATTGCCGGACTGCTTTACGATCAACTGGCGTTTGATGATGCGGTAAAAGTAGCGATGGATTTTGCGAAGAAAGACGGAAACACTTTAGTAGTCATTACCTCAGACCACGGAAATGCAAATCCGGGATTGATTTATGGTAAAAATGTGAATACTGATTTTGACCGAATTCAAAAATTTACGCAAACCAACGAATGGATTCTTCAGGGAATAAATCCTACGGATTCAGTTTCTTCAGTTAAGAACAGAATCGCTCAGGCGAATGCAGGAATAAACATCAGTGATGAGCAGGCAAAAGAACTTTTAGGATATTATTCAAAAGCAAAATTGGAGGACGGCGTTTATAATCCGAGACATTTGCCTTTTAAACTGCTTTCAGACATTCAGAAAGAACACACCTCTGTAGGTTGGATCAGTATGGATCACTCTGCCGATTATACCGAATTGGCAATGTATGGGCCTGGAAGCGACCAGATGAAACCTTTTATGAAAAATACTGATATGCACACGTTCCTGTTGAAAGCGGCGCATGTGGAGAATAAATTTTAAAAGATGGAAGACGGAAGTCAGACGAAAAAACGCCTCGGAAAATCCGAAGCGTTTTTTATTATATGAAATCTGATTGAACGCGCCAAAGGCACTTTCTTATTAGAATTTCAAATCTCCGTTTACCTCTCTTACAGCCTGTGCTGCAGTAGCAAATTTTTCTTTTTCAGCGTCTGTCAATGGCACGTCAACGATTTTTTCAACACCATTTCTTCCAATGATTGCAGGAACTCCAAGGCAGATATCGCTTTGTCCGTATTCGCCTTCAAGCATCAATGAACAAGGAATCATTTTCTTTTGATCACAAGCGATTGCCTGAACCATTACAGAAACTGCTGCTCCCGGCGCATACCAAGCAGAAGTACCAAGAAGCTTGGTAAGTGTTGCACCGCCAACTTTTGTTTCTTCGATTACGTAATTTTGTTTTTCTTCGTTCAGGAATTCAGTTACAGGAACTCCGTTTCTTGTCGCTTTGCTCATTAAAGGTAGCATTCCTGTATCGGAGTGCGCTGCGATTACCATTCCGTCAACATCAGAAATTGGCGCTTCTAATGCTTCAGCCAATCTGTATTTGAAACGTGCACTGTCTAAAGCTCCTCCCATACCTATAATTCTGTTTTTCGGAAGTCCGGAAGTTTTATGAACTAAGTAAGCCATTGTATCCATAGGGTTGGAAACTACGATGATGATTACGTTTGGAGAATGTTTTACCAGATTGGCAGTTACTTCTTTTACGATTCCTGCATTAATTCCGATCAGTTCTTCGCGGGTCATTCCAGGTTTTCTTGGAATTCCGGAGGTGATAACTGCAACATCAGATCCTGCAGTTTTGCTGTAATCGCCGGTTGTTCCTGTAATTTTGGTATCAAATCCGTTCAGAGATGCGGTTTGCATCAAATCCATTGCTTTACCTTCGGCAAAACCTTCTTTGATGTCTACTAATACAACTTCTGAACAGAAATTTTTCATCGCAATATACTCGGCGCAACTTGCACCTACTGCTCCTGCTCCTACTACGGTAACTTTCATAATACTTATATATTTTTAAATTAAATTCTTAGAATTTTGTGAAATTTCACCTTTTATTCTGATGAAATTTAAAGACTTCCAAATTTACGAAATACTGCAGTTTTAACCAATTTGAAATTATAGTTTTTTTGAATATCCTTTTTTTAAGATTTGAAACACTATTTAACAGTTAATTATAACATACATCAATGTACTGGCGCCAAAGGTTTCTTATTTTTGTTTAAAATTTTTGAAAAATGAATTTCAGAGAATATTTGCACCAAGGCTATCACCGAAGAAAATACGATATACAGAAGAAAAGAATTGAAGATTTCATTGATGATTTTTTCCATTTTGCTTTTTTTCTCGATTATCACCGTTGCACCACACCGAACGAAATTGAAATCAGATTAATAAGCTTCAGGAATGAATTTTGCGAAATTCTACAGTCTGTGATTGATGAAAAAGAGAAAACCGAGCACCTTGCCAATTACTTTTTTGAGAAATTTCCCGAAGTTTATTTTGCATTGGAAAACGATGCAAAAGCACTTTATAAAAATGACCCGGCCGCAAAAAGCATTGAGGAAATTTATTACGCGTATCCCGGATTTTACGCCATAGCGATTTACAGGTTTGCACACGAACTTCACCTGAAAGACATGCCGCTAATTCCAAGAATATGGACCGAATTTGCGCATAGCAAAACCGGAATCGACATACATCCCGGAGCAAAAATTGGTGAAAACTTCTTTATTGACCACGGAACCGGAATCGTTATTGGTGAAACAACCGTCATTGGAAATCACGTAAAATTATATCAGGGCGTAACACTTGGCGCACTTTCTGTATCCAAAGACATCGCAAACACAAAACGGCATCCTACGATTGAGGACAATGTAACGATATATTCCAACGCTACAATTTTGGGAGGCGAAACAGTGATTGGCGAGGGAAGCTTAATTGGCGGAAACGTTTGGATAACACAGAGCGTTCAGCCAAATTCAGTAGTTTATCATAAAGGATTGATTACTCTGAAAAACAAATTTCCTGAAAATGAACCTATCAATTTTATAATTTAAAAATAAATTCAGTTATGAAAATCAATAATATCCTTGAAGCCATCGGTAAAACACCTTTGGTAAAAATCAACAAAATTTTTGGAAACGATTATGATGTTTGGATGAAACTTGAACGCCAAAATCCCGGCGGAAGTATAAAAGACCGTATCGCTTTTGCTATGATAGAAAAAGCTGAAAAAGAAGGCTTAATCAATAAAAAAACGTTAATCATCGAGCCAACTTCAGGAAATACCGGTGTTGGTTTAGCTATGGTGTGTGCGGTAAAAGGTTATAAACTTGTTTTGGTAATGCCCGAAAGTATGAGCGTAGAGCGCAGAAAACTGATGTCATCTTACGGTGCGCAGTTTGTACTCACTCCAAAAGCAGAAGGAACAGGAGGCGCAATAAAAAAAGCCGCAGAAATGATTTCACAAATTGAAAATTCGTGGATGCCGCAACAGTTTGAAAATTTTGCAAATCCTGAAATTCACACCAAGACAACGGCTCAGGAAATTCTTGCTGATTTCCCCGAAGGTTTTGATTATCTGATTACCGGAGTTGGAACCGGAGGACACATTACCGGAGTTACCAAAATTCTGAAAGAAAAAAATCCAAACCTGAAAAGTTACGCTGTGGAACCGAAAGATTCACCTGTAATTTCAGGAGGAAATCCGGGACCGCATCCGTTACAGGGCATCGGTGCAGGTTTTATCCCAAAAACGCTGAACATAGAAATACTTGACGGAACGATACAGGTAGAAAAAGATGAAGCCTACACATACACCCAAAGACTTGCAAAAGAAGAAGGCATACTCGCAGGAATTTCAACCGGAACATCATTAGCAGCCATTGCAAAAAAGCTGAATGAAATTCCGAAAGGTTCAAAAATCCTGACTTTCAATTACGACACAGGCGAAAGATATTGGTCTGTAGAAGGTCTTTACGAAGAAAGTGAATTTAAATTTTAATATGACAAATCCCGAAAAATTTCGGGATTTGTTTTATTTCTCTTCCTCAAAATACAGGCGATAGTACTTCCCTTTCTCGTCCTGCCCGGTTTCTATTTTTTTGCGGTCACCGTGCACGTAGATATGGAAATTTTTATCGAGTTTTATGACGCTTTTAAAGTAACGTTGGTTCCTTTTCACAGCAGCAGAATTAATCGGAAATTCCTCCGAAATTGAAACCTGTGCATCCTGCTCGTATTCAGTTTTGAAGTTTACGAAACTTTCAATCACGTTTTTATCCTCCAAAACTTCATTGGTAAATTCCTCAAAATCGAACTGTTCTTTTTCTTTGAAAAAATTAAGCGATTTATTCAGAAAATCAGCCTGATCTGCTTTTGAAACTTCAAATTCCTGTGGCAGTTGTTTGGTAATATAATCCTTATACACCTGCAGCGTTTCCTGAGTGTGAAAATACTCATCGTTGCGCTGTTTCACTTTCAGAAAATCTTCAAACCAATAGTATTCATCGCCGTTTTTATTGTTATCAAATACGGAAACTGCAAATCCGGTTTCCTTGGAATGATTGTAAATCAGGCAGCCTTTATCCAATTTCGTAAGTCCGATTCCGTAATCTTTATCAATATCAAAAGTTTCATTCTTAGGATAAATTTTAAGAAATGGATTCCTATTTTCAGTTTTGAAGATGCCTATTTTGTCGATTGCGATCTCATTTTCCTGTTCAGCCTGACCTGCAAAATAACAGATAAACAGTTCTCCATCCTGAACACGCGGATTTTCTGTTGCATCATACAGATGCTTTGCAATATTTTCACTCTCAAAAATAAATTTGCTTCTGTCTTCAAAAATTTCAGAAACAGAACTGTAAACCGGATTGTTCACCAAATAAGTATCGCTATAGAACTGGAACTGTTCTTCTGATTTAAATCCTTTCAGAAAAAAATCGGCCAAAAGTTCCTTCATATCTTCATCGAGCTGCAACTCTTCTTGCGACAAAACCAGCGACTCCTGATTGATTTTATTACCTACTTTATGCACAATGATATTTGAGAACATTCTTTAAATTTTTAGAAGTGCAAATATAGATTTAAAGAAAGAGGGTGCAAAGTTTTGGGCAGTTATTCTTTTAACTCAGCAATCATATTCCGGACGGAATAATTTGAATGTCCGTAGCTTACAATTTTCACATCAAGCGGCGTATTCTGAAATTTCTGGACAGATCTTTTAATGGCATCCAAAATCCAGGATTCAGGATTGGCGAAAACACCTCCTCCCACCAAAGTGAGAAAGAGCTTGTTACAGCCGGTTTTTTCGAAATTAATCAGTGCAGTACAAAAAGTGGCTTCGTAAGTTGCCTCAAGAATAATTTTTGCCAATGGCTCCCATAGTGACGGAGGAAAATGCGCCGAATAACCGATTGGAAGCGACGAACTATAGACTTGTGTAACAATCTGCTCCGGATTTGCAATGGTAACTTCAGAATTCCACTGAATACCGACTTTCAGTTTACCTTTCAGCTGTTCCCGGTCTTTGTCAGTCATTTCGGCAATCTGCGTATTGATATGGTGAAGTCCGTTTTCATTTGGAAAACAGTATCCGTTTTGCATTTCCCAAAGCTTAAATTCATCATTACCAAGTGCTTTCCCAATGTGTTCGAGCCCGTCTATCTGGTTGTTTTCAGTTTGACCAATTTTTCCATTTACCACAGCAAAATAATTTCTGTAAATGGTTCCGGCAGGGCAGGCAACAGCACACGCCGGACCTTGAGTTCTGTCGTTTTCATAGATTCCGACACCGACTTCCGGAGTGACACGTGGAGAAACCATTTCGAGCATATTAAATTGTGAGGCCGCCTGAAAAACAGCATTTGCATTTTCGGAATCACAATGGAATCGCTGAACATTTCCAACTGTTTCAGAAACTTCAATTTTAGAGTTGAATTCTTCAAGAACAATTCTTTCTCTTAATTCTTCTAATGTTGGAACCTCAAACTTCCCCCACTGATAGGACTTACCGTTAATCCTTGAAACCATTCTATCGCCAACAATTTCAATATTCTTCTGAACGTTTTCGTGAGAAACCTCTTCAAAACCCATTAATTTTTCGAACCACATAAAATTTATTTGTTTCTAAATTACAAAAAAATAGAAAGATAACCCGTATCGTTCGCATACAGATTCAGACGATATTTCAAATGATAAAAAGTTATAAAATTCAGTATCTTTAAGCCTTAAAATTAAAATCAAATGTCAGACGATAAGAACATCATTTTCTCGATGTGGAAAATGAACAAAACCTATCCCAACGCACAAACTCCGGTGTTGAAAAATATCAGTTTGAGTTTCTTTTACGGTGCTAAAATTGGGATTCTGGGACTGAACGGAAGCGGAAAATCCTCCTTGCTTAGAATCATTGCAGGAGTGGATAAAAACTATCAGGGAGAACTCGAATTTCAGCCCGGTTATTCCGTCGGTTTACTGGAACAGGAACCAAAACTGGATGAATCGAAAACCGTTCTGGAAGTGGTGAAAGAAGGCGTTCAGGAAGTGGTGGATGTACTGGATGAATACAACAAAATCAACGATATGTTTGGCTTGCCGGAAGTGTATGAAAATCCTGATAAAATGGATGAACTAATGGCAAAACAAGCCAAACTTCAGGATCAGATCGACGCTTCCAATGCGTGGGAACTGGACACAAGGCTTGAAATTGCAATGAATGCACTGAACACGCCGGATCCGGACACGCCCATCTCTGTTTTATCCGGAGGTGAAAGACGCCGTGTCGCACTTTGCCGACTGTTGCTGAGCGAACCGGATATCCTCCTTCTCGATGAACCTACCAACCACCTTGATGCTGAAAGCGTTCACTGGCTGGAACATCATTTGGCGGAATACAAAGGAACGGTAATTGCGGTAACGCACGACCGATATTTCCTTGATAATGTGGCAGGATGGATTTTGGAACTTGACCGTGGCGAAGGTATTCCGTGGAAGGGAAATTATTCGTCGTGGCTGGATCAGAAATCAAAACGTTTGGCACAGGAACAGAAAAGTGCAGGCAAGCGCCAGAAAGCTTTGGAACGCGAACTGGAATGGGTTCGAATGGCGCCAAAAGGAAGACAGAGCAAGCAAAAAGCGCGTTTGGCGAGTTATGATAAATTATTGAATCAGGATCAGAAGCAGCTGGACGAAAAGCTGGAAATCTTTATTCCAAACGGACCGAGATTGGGAACGAATGTGATTGAAGCCAAAAATGTAGCAAAAGCATACGGTGACAAATTGCTGTACGATGATTTGAATTTCAGACTTCCACAGGCGGGAATTGTCGGAATTATTGGACCAAACGGTGCCGGAAAATCCACGATTTTCAAAATGATAATGGATGAAGTGGAACCGGATGGCGGCAGTTTTGAAGTCGGCGACACCGTGAAAATCGCTTATGTGGACCAAACGCACAGCAACATCGATCCAGAAAAAACGATTTGGGAAAACTTCAGCGACGGACAGGAATTGGTCATGATGGGCGGAAAGCAGGTAAATTCTCGCGCTTATCTCAGTCGCTTCAATTTCAGTGGAAGCGAACAGAATAAAAAAGTTGCCCAACTTTCCGGCGGTGAACGAAACCGACTGCATTTGGCGATGACTTTAAAAGAAGAAGGCAACGTTCTTCTCCTCGACGAACCTACCAACGATTTGGATGTAAACACTTTACGTGCATTGGAAGAAGGTTTGGACAATTTCGCCGGTTGCGCCGTGATTATCAGTCACGACCGTTGGTTCCTCGACCGCGTCTGTACGCATATTCTCGCTTTCGAAGGTGATTCCAATGTGTATTATTTCGAAGGAGGATTCAGCGATTATGAAGAAAACAAGAAAAAGCGTCTGGGTGGTGATTTGGTTCCGAAAAGAATCAAATACAGAAAGCTGATGAAATAATCATTTAAATATTGTAAAAACAAAACCGCCACAAACTTTGTTTGTGGCGGTTTTTATTATTATTAAGTTAATTACTTAACCTCCTCAAAAATGAACATGTATATTAGTCAATTAGTTACAATTTTTATGGTACAAATATGATTGATAAAAATCGGTCAAAAATTTTGCAATTTGTGAAGTAACAC
>CAZPQV010000013.1:27398-31376 GCA_964588705.1 uncultured Chryseobacterium sp. | reverse complement strand
AAACTTTGTTTGTGGCGGTTTTTATTATTATTAAGTTAATTACTTAACCTCCTCGAAATCTGCGTCCTGAACATCATCTGCTCCAGAATTGGCTCCCGGATTTGGGTTTCCGCCCATATCAGGGTTTCCCTGAGCTTGCTGACCTGCGGCGTACAGTTCTTCAGAAGCTGCCATCCAAGCTGCATCTAATGCCTCAGTCTTGGTTTTGATGCTTTCTACTTCCTTAGCTTCATAAGCGGTTTTCAGCTCTGCAAGTGCAGTTTCGATACCTGCTTTTTTATCTGCTGAAAGTTTCTCACCAAATTCTTTCAATTGCTTTTCAGTTTGGAAAATCAGTCCATCTGCTTTGTTTACAGCGTCTGCTTCTTCTTTTCTCTTCGTGTCGGCAGCAGCATTTTCTTCTGCTTCACGCTTCATTCTTTCGATTTCTGCATCAGAAAGTCCTGAACTTGCCTGAATCTTAATTGATTGCTCTTTTCCGGTTCCTTTATCCTTAGCAGATACGTGAAGAATACCGTTGGCATCAATATCGAAAGTTACTTCAATTTGTGGAACTCCTCTTGGTGCCGGGGGAATATCAGTAAGGTCGAAACGTCCGATTTCCTTATTATCGTTGAACATTGGTCTTTCACCCTGTCCTACTCTGATGCTTACTGCCGGCTGATTGTCAGACGCGGTAGAGAATACTTCAGATTTTTTAGTTGGGATTGTCGTGTTCGCTTCAATAAGTTTAGTGAAAACAGAACCCATGGTTTCGATACCTAAAGAAAGTGGTGTAACGTCAAGAAGCAATACATCTTTTACGTCTCCTGTAAGTACACCTCCCTGGATTGCAGCACCGATGGCTACCACTTCATCCGGGTTTACTCCTTTCGAAGGTTTTTTACCGAAGAATTTTTCAACTTCTTCCTGAATTTTAGGAATTCTTGTTGATCCACCAACTAAGATTACCTCATCAATATCACTTGCAGAAAGACCTGCATCGGATAATGCTTTTTTACAAGGCTCCATTGAACGTCTTACTAAATCTTCAGAAAGTTGTTCGAATTTTGCTCTTGTTAAAGTTTTCACCAAGTGCTTAGGACCTGTTGCGGTAGCAGTAATATATGGTAAATTGATTTCTGTTTGTGTAGATGCAGAAACTTCAATTTTTGCTTTTTCAGCCGCTTCTTTCAAACGCTGAAGTGCAATCGGATCTGCTTTCAAGTCAACTCCTTCTTCATTCTGGAATTCGGAAGCCAGCCAGTTGATGATTACGTTATCGAAATCGTCACCTCCAAGATGCGTATCTCCGTTGGTTGAAAGTACTTCGAAAACGCCGTCACCAAGATCAAGGATCGAAATATCGAAAGTACCACCTCCTAAGTCGTAAACTGCAATTTTTTGGTCTTTATGGTTTTTATCAAGTCCGTAAGCTAAAGCTGCAGCCGTAGGTTCGTTGATAATTCTTTCAACTTTCAGTCCTGCGATTTCTCCGGCTTCTTTAGTCGCCTGTCTCTGCGCATCGTTGAAGTACGCCGGAACAGTAATTACCGCTCTTGAAACTTCCTGACCAAGATAATCTTCAGCCGTTTTCTTCATTTTCTGAAGAATCATTGCCGAAATTTCCTGTGGCGTATATTCTCTGTCATCAATTTTAACTTTTACTGAATCGTTAGCACCTTTTACCAGTTCATAAGGAACGTGCTTGTCTTCTGCAGTAAGTTGAGAGAAGTGAGTTCCCATATATCTTTTGATTGAGTAAATGGTTTTTGTAGGGTTGGGTACCCCCTGTTCTTTTGCCTTCTGCATTAGGGATTACAACCGGATCCTTACCTTCCATCACGGAAACACAAGAGTTGGTAGTTCCTAAGTCAATTCCAATTATTTTGCTCATAGTATGTAATATTTTAATTATTTCTTTTGATTGTCACCCTGCGCTTCCCGAAGGGTTCGCTTTCATTTTCTCTAAAAATATACCAAGGACAGAATTGTGACAAATTGACACAAACAAAAAAACTTCAGAATTTCTTCTGAAGTTTTTTATTTATTTTAAAACTGATTTATTATTTCAAGGTAAGAATATACTCTACCATTTTTTTAGCATTTTCCTGGCTTAGACCTGCGTGCGGCGTCATCGGAATCTGCCCCCAGTTTCCTACTCCTCCGTCAATAATTTTGTTTGCAAGCATTTCGATGTCGGCCTCAGTATATTTAGCAGCAACATCTTTGTAAGATGGCCCTACTAACGGTGCATCTTCTTTATGACAAGTAAGACAGTCCATACCTGCAATAAGCGTTTTACCTTCGTGCTCACCGGAAGCAGCAGCATCTGTAGGAGCAGCAGGCTCTTCAAGCATCACATTGCTTTCTGCCAAAGGACTTTGTTCTTTTTTTGAACAGGAAATTGCAAGGGTTCCGATAAAAAATGCTAAAATCAGTCTTTTCATAATCTAATTTTTTTTATATTTGAATAATGCAAAGATAATATTTTTTCTTGATTGAGAAATACCTAATAAAAGTCATATATGTGATATGACTGTAATCATACGAACTACAAACCAAACAATACTACTTTTGTTACATATAAAAAATCAATCATTATGAAAAATCTAAGAATTCTCGCATTTACTGCATTTGCATTCGCTTTGGTTTCCTGTGGTGGAGACAAGAAAGACAACACAGTACCTACTGCTGACGGGTCTGCTGCACCTGCGGCTACTGAAGCGCCTGCTGCTGACGGAGGAAGTAACGAATATGATCCTAAAAGAGGTTTAGGAAAATATGACGAATCCAACGTAGATGTATCTACTTTTGATGCTGCAATGGCTGCTGAAGGAAAAAAAGTTGCTGATGTAAAATGTATGTCTTGTCACAAAACTACTGACGAAAGATTGGTAGGACCAGGTTGGAAAGGCGTTACACAAAGACAGACTCCACACTGGATTATGAACTTCATTTCAAATCCAGATCCAATGATCGACGTGGATCCTGAACTTCAAAAGCAACTTGAACTTTGTCTTGTAAGAATGCCGAACCAAGGACTTACAGACGTTGAAGCAAGAAATGTGCTTGAGTACATGCGCGAAATTGACGGTGCTAAGTAACCGCTCTTAAAAAAACTATGAATGGTAATCGTAAACCATGATTGCCATTCATTTCTTTCTTCCCCTTTAATAAGGAAATACTAAACTCAATCAATATATGGAAACTATTAAAAAAATTGGACTTGTTGCCATCGCAGCTCTTTCGATGGTTGCGTGTAAACCGAAAGGTACGGAAACTGCCGTTTCGGGTGACGCTGCACAAAAAGTATATGTAGCGCCAGGCAAGCACGACGAGGTTTATAACTTTGTAAGTGGTGGTTTTAACGGCCAGATCAGTATCGTCGGTCTTCCGAGCGGTAGAACTCTTAAGGTAATCCCGGTATTCTCGGTAAATCCGGAAAACGGATACGGTTTCAGTGAAGAAACCAAACCAATGCTTGAAACTTCTCACGGATTTATTCCTTGGGACGACCAACACCACCTTTCATTATCACAAACCAATGGTGAAATCGACGGAAGATGGCTTTTCGCAAATGCTAATAACACGCCGCGTGTTGCAAGACTTGACCTGAAAACCTTCAAAACTGTTGAAATTCTTGAAATCCCTAACTCTGCAGGTAACCACTCTTCTCCTTTCTTAACTGAAAATACGGAGTATGTTGTTGCAGGTACCCGTTTCGCAGTTCCGGCTGACGGACAGGACGACGTTCCTATCGAATCATTTAAACAAAACTTTAAAGGATATCTTTCTTTCATCGGAATTGATAAAGAAAGTGGAGAAATGGACATCAGCTTCCAAATTGAAGCTCCTGGGTTCAACTTCGACCTTTCTCACGCCGGTAAAGGAAAATCTCACGGATGGTTCTTCTTCTCTTGCTACAACTCGGAACAGGCCAACACACTTCTTGAAGTAAATGCGTCTCAGAACGACAAAGACTTCATTATGGCAGTT
>CAZPQV010000013.1:0-27388 GCA_964588705.1 uncultured Chryseobacterium sp. | reverse complement strand
AAAACAAGCTGCAGAATACCTGAAAGCAAGTAAAGGAAAAAAAGAAGAAATAGAATATGCTCACAATAAGTTTGACGAAAGTACTCAAACTGCGACTTCTACAATGAAAAAAGAAGTAACTGTACTTAGCGCTGAAGAACTTCAGGATATTGCTTATCTAATTCCTTGTCCAAAATCTCCTCACGGATGTGACGTAGACCCAACAGGTGAATATATCGTAGGTTCAGGAAAACTTGCTGCTCTTATCCCTGTATTCAGTTTCGATAAAATTCAGAAAGCTATTGCTGCTAAAGATTTCGCAGGTGAATTCGACGGTATTCCAATCATTAAATACGAATCAGCACTACACGGTGAAGTTCAGAAGCCAGGTTTAGGCCCTCTTCACACCGAGTTTGACGGTAAAGGGAATGCTTACACATCTCACTTCGTATCTTCTGAAGTGGTAAAATGGGACATCAAAACGCTTCAGGTTCTTGACAGACAACCAACGTTCTACTCTGTAGGTCACCTTATGGTTGTAGGTGGAGACTCTTCAAAACCTTACGGAAAATATCTTGTTGCATACAACAAAATTACCAAAGACAGATTCTTACCAACAGGTCCAGAATTGGCACACTCTGCTCAGTTATTCGACATCAGTGGTGATAAAATGCAGTTATTATTAGACTTCCCTACTCATGGTGAACCTCACTATGCACAGGCAGGTCCTGCAGAAATTTTCACAAAAGATCAGGTTAAATTCTACAAAATTGACGAGAACAAACACCCAAGAGCGACGAAAGGTGAAGCCGAAAGTAAAGTCGTAAGAGAAGGAAATAAAGTTCATGTTTACATGACGTCTATCCGTTCACACTTTGCACCGGATAACATCGAAGGTATCAGAGTTGGTGATGAAGTTTACTTCCACGTTACCAACCTTGAACAGGACTGGGATGTTCCTCACGGATTTGCAGTAAAAGGTGCACAGAATGCTGAACTACTGATTATGCCGGGTGAAACCCTTACTTTGAAATGGGAACCTAAAAAACCGGGTATGTATCCGTTCTACTGTACAGACTTCTGTTCTGCACTACACCAGGAAATGCAGGGTTACGCGAGAGTATCGCCGGCCGGAAGCAACACTCCTTTGATTTATTCACTGAATAATAAAAAGGATAATGCACAGGGTCCTGTAAAAGAAGGTGAAACTAAATAAATAATTAAAGGGCAGTGTTTCGCTGCCCTTTTTCTTTTCCTGATATTTTTGGATTTTTGTAACTTTTGTTACTGAAAACCTATCGAAAGACGCAATTATAATTAGCCGATTTCGTCAGAAATAAAACAACTACACAATGAAAAATAATTCATTATCCAGTTTTGCTCGAGTGTTACTCGCATTATGTGGAGTTGGATTAATCGTAAGTATCTTTACTCCGATTTGGTCCATATACCTCAACGCACCACAATATCCTGAAGGTCTGGCAATGTTTCTGCATGCCAATAAAGTTTCCGGAGAATATGAAATCATCAATGGACTGAACCACTATATCGGTATGAAAGAAATTCATGCAGACGAGTTCTGGGAATTCACGTTCCTTCCTTATGCATTAGGGTTCTTTGCACTGCTTTGCTTTTTGGCAGCATTTCTTAACAACAGAAAAATTCTTTACTGGGTTACCGGCCTGTTCTTACTTTTCGGCGTAGGATTTATGGCAGATTTCTATTATTGGTTATATGATTACGGCCATAACCTAGATCCACACGCTGCGATTATCGTTCCGGGAATGTCTTATCAGCCACCATTAATTGGCTATAAACAGCTTCTTAATTTCGAAGTTTGGTCTTATCCTAACATTGGTGGAGGAATTATGATTGGAGTTGGTGCAATTTTGCTTATATTAGCTTTTCTGGAGTATAGGAAAGCAAAAAAAGCCGCTTAAAAACGGTTACACAAATCATTAAAAAAATAATTATGAAAATCTTTAAAAGTATTCTTTTTGCAGTTTCTTTTCTTGCATTGGCTGCGTGTGCTAAAAGTGGTCCGCAGGAAATAACATTGGGAAAAGACCAGTGCGAAAACTGTAAAATGTCTATCACAGATGCCAAGTATGCCACGCAACTTGAAACTGAAAAAGGACGAAACTACAAGTTCGACGACATCAGCTGTATGCAGAGTTATGCCACATCGAATCCTGATAAGGCAAAAAATGCTAAAACTTATGTTGCAGATTTTCCTTCCGGAGAGTTTTTTGACAGTAGCACCGCTACATTCATCAACGGTGGAAGCATAAAAAGTCCGATGGGCGGAAATACCCAGGCGTATAAAAACAAAGCCGCAGCCGAAAAGGCAGCGCAGGAATTGGGAGCAACACTTACACAGTAAATTTCCCCATATTCCGTAATTACTGAAGTTAAGGGTAATTAAGTTTTTATTCCTCGGAAAAATTCTGATTACCCTTAATTTTTTGTATTTTATCGAATTAAAATAATAATGAAAATGATAAGACTTCTTCTTTTGATTTTCCCTGTCTTTATTTTTGCCAAAGACCTGAAAGTTGGTAAAAATGAGCAGTATAAAACGATTAAAGAAGCCATTGAAGCAGCGGAAAACGGCGACAGAATTTTTGTAGAAAAAGGCGTTTACAAAGAAGGCACCATTGAAATCCGAAAATCCATCAGTTTAATTGGTGTGGACCGTCCGGTTTTAGATGGTGAGTTCAAAGGTGAAATTGTAACTTTCAATGATGCAGACCATATCACACTTCGCGGATTTAAATTCATTAATTCAGGGAAAGATGAAATCCGGAGTGTAGCTGCAGTTCATATTTACACCAGTTCCGATTCGGTGATTGAACAGAATATTTTCGAAAATAATTATTTCGGAATCTATGTACAGCGCGGAAACCGGGTGCTTATTCAAAACAATAAAATTACCACCAACAGAGGAACTTCACAGGAAAGTATCGGTGATGGCATTCACCTTTTGGGAAGCCAGGAAATTTGGGTAAAAAACAATTATATCAGCGGACATAAAGACGGCATTTATTTAGAAAAAAATAAGAAATGTTTCGTTTTTAAAAATCTTTCCCGAAATAATCTGAGATACGGCCTGCACTTCATGTTCTCGAACGACAGTGTTTATACCGGAAATGTATTTGACAACAACGGTGCCGGCGTCGCCGTAATGTATGCGATGAATGTGAGCATGTACAGTAATAAATTCATCAATAATTGGGGCGACAGTGTTTACGGACTTCTTCTGAAAGAAATCTCATACAGTAAAATCAAAGGGAATATTTTTGATAACAATACCACCGCAATTTTTGCAGACGGTGCTACCAAAATTGACTATTATAACAATCAGTTTGAAAATAACGGTTGGGCCTTGAAAATAAATTCCAACTGTATGGAAAACCGTATTTCAAGAAATAATTTTATTAACAATACTTTCGATGTCAGCACAAACGGAACGGTGGTAATGAACGATTTTAAAAACAATTACTGGGACAAATACGAAGGTTACGACCTGGATAAAGATAAAATTGGCGACGTGCCTTTCCATCCATTAAGTTTTTATGCGGTTTTGGTAGAACAAAATCCTTCAGTAATGCTTCTTTTCAGAACATTTTTTGTGGATCTGATGGACCGAATGGAGAAAATAATTCCAAGTCTCACACCCGAGAGTTTTGTAGATGAGGAACCTTTAATGAAGCCAGTGAAAATATAGATTTCAGACAACAGATTTCAGACAACAGACGCTTTCTGAAATCTCACATCTGATATCTTAAATCTAAAAGAATATGATTGAGATAAAAAATTTAACCAAGAAATTCAATAAGTTCACCGCGCTTGACGATGTGAACCTATCGTTTCAGCAAGGACATTCCATTGCATTGATTGGTCCTAATGGATGCGGTAAAACCACGATGATTAAATGCATTCTTGGACTGAATGTCGTTGAAGACGGCGATGTTATCGTCAATGGCGAAAGCGTGAAAGACCATTACAAATACCGCGAAAACATTGGTTATATGCCTCAAATCGGGAGATATCCTGAAAATATGACGATTGAGGAAACCATAAAAATGATAAAAGATACCCGAAAAAATCAGGGCGGGGAATTAGATACAGAACTTTTGGAAGCTTTTGAACTCGAAAAGATTTATGATAAAAAAATGCGTACGCTTTCCGGAGGAACTACGCAGAAAGTGAGTGCTGTGTTGGCTTTTATGTTCAATCCGAATATTATTATTTTGGATGAACCGACAGCTGGACTCGATCCGCTGGCATCGGAAATTCTGAAAAATAAAATCATTAAAGAAAAAAATAAAGGAAAACTGGTGATCATTACCTCTCACCTTCTCAGCGAGCTGGATGAAATCATCAGTGAAATTGTTTTTATGAACGAAGGAAAAATTATTGTCCATCAGTCGGTTGAAGACCTGAAAAAGGAAACCAATTCAGCAAAAATATCTGACGGAATAGTATCAATTTTAAAAGGAATGAAGAAATGAACAAGATAGCGCGCTTTATTTTATTTGATATTCTGAAGAACAAAATCGTTATACTTTACACCATTTTACTGTTCATCATATCGTGGTCAACACTTGGTTTAGAAGCCAATTACACCAAAGCTACTTTAAGCCTTCTGAATATTGTTTTGTTGGTCGTTCCTTTGGTGAGCATCATTTTTTCAACGATTTATGTTTACAACAGCAGTCAGTTTATAGAATTACTGCTCAGTCAGCCGGTACCTCGAAGCAAAGTCTGGTTCAATCTGTTTCTTGGATTGTCAGCTGCACTTATTCTGGCTTATTTAATTGGTTGCGGAATTCCTATTTTCCTTTATTCGTCTATAGAAACGGGAATGTCTTTAATTATCACAGGTATTTTCCTTTCCATAATTTTTACAGCCTTGGCAATGTTGGCAGCAATTTTCAGCCGTGACAGAGCAAAAGGAATTGGGGTTTCCATCTTTATCTGGATGTTTTTCGCAATCATTTACGACGGAATTCTTTTAATCCTGATGTTCCAGTTTGCCGATTTTCCGATTGAAGGCATTATGGCAGGACTTACTGCAGTTAATCCGATTGGTTTATCAAGAATTTTCGTACTCTTACAGCTGGATGTGGCAGCAATGCTCGGACAGGCCGGCGCGATTTTCAAATCCGTTTTCGGTTCCGGCGGTGGTATGGGAATCTCAATAGTCATCCTTTCCATTTGGGCAGTTGTGCCGTTTTTATGGTCTTTAATTAAATTCAACAAAAAAGATTTGTAGAAATAACAATTTGTAACAATTGTTACACAAGACTGATAAATATCACATTATCAGGAAGTAAATGTATGATTCCAGTCATATACGCATTTCATTTTATACTTATACCTTTATATGGAATTTTTGAGGAAAGTTCAATTTTCTTACGAAATATAAAGTTCAAACAAAAAAATGTATACTATGAAAAAGTCGGTATTTATTCTTGCATTGGCTTCAATAGCCTTATTCTCATGCAAAAAAAATGAAAATGTAACTGCGTCAACTTCAGGTACAACTGAGCAAACTACAGCCGTTGGACAAGAAGCAGTGGTAGATGAAGACAGCGCTCCGGACATCGTGAAACTCGCTGTTGGCAACAAAGACCTTTCAACTTTGGTAACTGCAGTTCAGGCTGCGGGATTAACGACATCTTTGTCCAATGCAGGACCTTTTACAGTTTTTGCGCCTCTTAACGCAGCTTTTGACAAACTTCCAAAAGGTACAGTTGATGACCTTCTAAAACCTGAAAACAGCGGTAAACTAAACGACATCCTAGCGCACCACACTTACGTTGGCGTTATCAAAGCAGAACAGTTTACGGACGGACAAAATTTAGGAATGGTGGACGGAAAATCGATTACCATTAAAATGGTGGACGGAAAACCTACTGTAAACGGCGATGTAAATATCGTTGCTTCAGTTCCTGCTGCAAACGGAATCGTGCACGTAGTTGATGGCGTTATCTTGCCAAAATAACTAAAAAAAGATTTAGATTTTTATTTTAATGTTTGTAAGAACTTCCTGAGAAATCAGGAAGTTTTTTTATTGAATTTCTTTCTTTTTCAAGCTTAAAAGCATCATGATTAAAGACACTAACATCAGAACTGAAACTCCTAAAAGAATATACTGTGAGTAAGGAACAGGCACATATTTAATAGAAAATATTCCCATAATCCCCAGAACTGCCTCGTTGAGGAAAATACCCAACAGCAACAGTTTCAAAGATGTTAAAACCGGTTTCGTCATCTTAAAGATGTTGGTTCCAAGAATCTGATTTACCAGAAATACGGAAATACACATCAGTAAAATCAAATGCAGATAAGCAATTACCACATTTCGGAAACCAAAAGCAAACTGGCTTACCGCCGGAATATTGGAGAATAACTGCAGCATAATCTTGGCGAAATAAGCAAACCCCACAAAAAATAGAACAAATCTCTGCATTGGAGAAAGCGCCAAAATCAGTTTCGACCAGTTTCTTTTTACCAACAAATACAGTTTAAATGAGCCAACAGTTTGAGCTACAGTAGCGATTACAATTATAATGAAAATCCACAAAGGTAGTTTCAGCCAAAGAACGGACAATCCAAAACCTACAAACGCACCAATCGCAGTTAGCCAAAAGATTTGTTTGTTTTCTTTTTCAGGAACTTCAACACCCCATTTTTGAAGGGAATTCATGAGTAAACCAATACAAGCCAAAAGGAAAAATCCATTGTACTGATAATGCAGGAAGTAATACGTGGACGCCAGATAAACCTGCTGATTTATATTACCGGACATCATCATATAGCTAAGGTTGAAAACTCCGGCTGATGAAATTACCGCAAAAAATAATCCTGCCAAAAACCACGGTTTTGCTAAATCTCTCTTTCCCTTCAGATCCATAATAATAAAGTAGAAAAACGCAAAACTCGTCAAAAGGCAGATCGTAGAAGTGGCAATCGAAGCCCAAAAATAACCACTGTAGAGGAACGAAGGTATCATCAGCAATGCAGAAACAGCATTGATTACCAGCAGAGTGTGATACTTTTTCAGTTGTTTTTCATTAAGATACTTTGCCAGATAATCAATGATAAAAACATAAATAATCTGCGTAATCCATCCATAGAACGCAAAATGCGAGTGTGCTTCCTGTGTATATTTCTGATCTAAAAATGGAAATGAAAAAGCAATTTTATAGCGCATGATAACGCCAAGAACAGCTACTAAAATAAAGTTGAAAATTGAAAATTTCAGCCAAAAAGCAAGATTCTTCATAGGATTGCAAAGGTACTTTTAAATGAAAATTCTGTTTATGATTTGGGTCAGGTTAAGAGAAGATTTTGCCGTTCACGATCTCAAGCTTTCCTTCCTTTTCCATCTTCTTCACCGTTCGGATAATGGTTTCAATTCGCAGTCCGGTCATATTCGAAAGTTCTTTTCTCGTAAGATCTATCTTCACTTTTCCGGTAAGCTGATGTTCCCGTTTATAGTCTTTTATCTGGTGTATAATCCGGTCTTCAGGATTTAGAAAAACAATATTCTTAAGTGAAAGACTTTTTCTAATCGATTTTTCTGCAACCGACTTGGTAAATTTCAGCAAAATCTCCGGATTTTCAAGCATAAAATCTATAAAATCCTGCCTTTTTATTCTGATGATTTCTGCTTTTTCTGAAGAAACCTCCACATTTCCCGGAAAAGGTTTTTCAAGCAACACTGCCGGCTCACCAAAAAAATTTCCCGAAAGCACCTTATGCTGCAGAAATTCCTTTCCTTCCGGTGTAAAATTGAACACGCAAAGCTCACCCGATTTCAAATAATAAAAAAACTGTGAAGAGTCACCTTCATTCACAATAATTTCACCTTTATAGTATTTTTTATGTTCGGGTTTTATAGTTTCTATGAGTTTCTCTTCCAGCGAAAATGACATGCTTTTGTTTTGTTCAAATATAATTAATTTTTTCAGATAAAAATCGTCTTATTTACGCATATCAGAGCATTTTTTTTTAATTAAAATTTAACATTAAAAAAACACTAAATTCCTTATTTTTGAACAAAATACCTTTAATGGCAGAACAATTTAATCCAAGAGATATTACTTGGTTGGCATTTAACGAACGTGTGATGCAGGAAGCAATGGACGAGAGCGTTCCTTTACCGCTAAGAATTAGGTTCTTAGGGATTTTTTCGAATAATCTCGATGAGTTTTTCAGGGTTCGCGTTGCAGGATTAAAACGGGCCATGGATTTCAAAGACAAGTATCTCACAGAATCGTTTTTTCAGCCGCCATCAAAAATTTTACAAAGAATTAATGAAATCGTCATCAAACAACAGGACGATTTCAACCGAACCTGGACTTCCATTCAGAAGGAAATGGAAGAAAAAAATGTCTTCATTAAAACTGCAAAAAATCTAACGAAAGAACAAAGTGACTTTGTAAGCAAATATTTTGATGAAGAGGTGGAAAGCAACGTTATCCCAATTCTGCTCCACGAAAATACGCCGATGCCATATATGCGCGACAAAAGTCTTTACATTGGTATTGCGATGCGCAAAAAGGAATTTCAGTACCGTAGCAGTTATGCAATTATAGAAGTTCCTTCGAGAGTTTTAGGACGATTTGTTTTGCTGCCTTCAGAAAATGGTGAAAAAAATGTGATGTTGCTTGAAGACGTTATTATCTTCAACCTGCCTCATATTTTCTCGTATTTTGGTTATGATGATTTCGAAGCGCACTGTTTTAAAGTTACAAAAGATGCCGAATTCGATCTCGACAACGACATCCGTACCACTTTAGCCGAGAAAATTGAGAAAGCCGTAAAAAACCGTAGAAAAGGAAAACCAACACGCTTTGTTTTTGATAAAAACATTGATAAAGCTTTGCTCGAATTCCTGATTAAAAAATTGAACATTACCGCAAAAGACAGTATTATTCCCGGACAGAAAATTCACAATTTTAAACATTTTATGGATTTTCCGGATGTTTTTCGAAGTGTAAAAAAACCGGTTGAAAGAACTCAATTTACACATCCCGATTTCGACGAAGGCCAACGCGTGACCGATGTCGTACTGAAAAAAGATGTACTCCTTACCTTTCCTTATCATACTTACACGCCTGTAATCGACCTGCTTCGGGAAGCAGCGATGGATCCTGATGTAAAAACCATTCAGCTCACGATTTACAGAGTTGCGAGCAATTCAAAAATTGTCAATGCCCTGATCAATGCGGCAAGAAACGGAAAAGAAGTAACAGTAATGGTTGAACTCCGCGCAAGGTTTGACGAAGAAAATAATCTAAAATGGAAAGAGCGCCTCGAAATTGAAGGTGTAAAAGTTCTAACCGGAATTCCTAATAAAAAAGTTCATGCAAAGTTGTGTGTCATCAAGAAAAGGGTGAATAATAAAACTTTGCAGTATGGCTTTGTAAGCACCGGAAACTTCAACGAAAAAACCGCAAAAATTTATGGTGATAATCTTCTGATGACGTCCAACCGTTCGATTATGGCGGATATCAATAAAGTGTTCAATCTATTCAGAAAACCAAAAACCAATCCGGAAGAAGCTCTGAAGACCTGCAAAACGCTGGTGACCTGCCCAAAATACATGCGTGAAAAAATTGAATGGTACATCAACCGAGAAATTGCGGAAGCGAAATCAGGAAAAAAAGCGCTGATCATCATTAAAGTAAATTCGCTTAGCGACAAAGGTCTTATTCTGAAACTTTACGAAGCTGCTGAAGCCGGAGTCACGATTAAACTGATTGTCAGAGGAATATACTGCGTGGTAAACCAAAAATCTTTCAAGAAAGATATTGAGGGCATCAGCATTGTGGATGAATATTTGGAACATTCGCGGGTAATGTATTTTTACCACAAAGGAGCCGAAGACATGTATATTTCGTCTGCCGACTGGATGACGCGTAACCTCGATTACCGCGTTGAAGCCGGAATAAAAATAACCGATAAGGAACTAAAAAAAGAGTTGAAAGATCTTTTGGAAATTCAGCTCAGCGATAATGTAAAGGCAAGAATTCTTGACAATAAACTGAAAAATAAATATGTAAAACGTGATGGAAAAGAAATCCGTTCTCAGATTGAAATCTATAAATATTTGAAAGAAAAAGCGTCATTAGGAAAAGTTTTAAAAGAAACCAAGTAATTTTACAGAAAATAAGCCGATGAAAATTGCAGCAATAGATATTGGAAGTAACGCAGCAAGACTGCTGATAAATGAAGTAACTGAAGTAAAAAAAGGACAGGCTGATTTCATAAAGCTCAACCTTCTGCGGATACCTTTGCGTTTGGGGATGGATGTTTTCAGTTTTGGTGAAATTCGTGAGGAACGTAAGGAAATGGTAATCAATTCGATGAAAGTTTTTGCTGATCTGATGAAAATTTACAATGTTGAACATTACCGTGCCTGCGCCACAAGTGCCATGCGTGATGCAAAAAATGGAGACGAAATAAGGAAAATGGTAAAGGAAACTTCAGGCATCGATATCGAGATTATTTCCGGAGATGAAGAGGCAAGTTTAATTTACGAAAACCACGTTGCAGAAACCCTTGATAAGAACTTCGGCTATATCTACATCGACGTTGGTGGTGGTTCTACCGAACTGATGTATTTCGAAAACGGAAAAATGAAATACAAGCAATCCTTCAATATCGGAACGATTCGTTTGTTGAACGGTTTGGTAACCGAAACCCATTGGAAAGAAATGAAGGATGAAATTAAAAATAAAATCATCGGTAAAAAGCCAATCATTGCCATCGGTTCGGGTGGAAACATCAACAAGATTTTTTCATTAAGCAAAACCAAAGACGGAAAACCGCTTTCGATCCTCACTCTGAAAAATTATTACAAAGAATTTTCATCTCTGAAAGTTGCCGAAAGAATGACAAAATATAACCTTCGTGAAGACCGTGCCGACGTTTTGGTCCCAGCACTTGAAATCTTCACCAAAGTGATGTCCTGGGGAAACATTCCAAAGATATTTGTACCTAAAATTTCTGTTGCAGACGGTTTGGTGCACAGCATATATCATAATTTAAAGAAAGACAAAAAGGCAAATCTTGCTAAATAGATATAGTTTTTAGTCATTCAAAGAAATATATTTTCTATTTTTATAACTGATATTCAACAAATTGAATGTCAGTTTTTTTATGGCTACTCAATTATCTTACGTTCACGGTGAATCGAAAATCCCGCTTTTAGGCGAAACTATTGGCGAAAATCTTCATAATACCACATTAAAATTTCCTGAAAACGAAGCGCTTATTTCTGCACATCAGAATTACAGGGCAACTTATAAAGAATTCAATCAGCAGGTTTCGGATGTTGCCAAAGCCCTTATTCATCTCGGTGTAAAAGCCGGCGACAGACTTGGGATTTGGTCTCCAAATCGTTATGAATGGGTGTTGCTGCAATATGCTACAGCACGAATTGGGATTATAATGGTAAATATCAATCCCGCGTACAGGACGAGCGAATTGAGTTTCGTGCTCAACCAAGCAGAAATAAAATATATTTTCGCTGCATTAAGCTTCAAATCAAGCGATTACAGACAGATGATTGATGATGCACGGGAATTTACGCCATTTTTAAAAGAAGAAATTTTCTTTGATGACAATTGGGATGCATTTCTGAAAGGTGCCGAAAAGGTTTCTGATGAAGAACTACAACAGTGGGAAGAGAAAGTGCAGTTCGACGATCCTGTGAATATTCAGTATACTTCGGGAACTACAGGATTTCCGAAGGGTGTTACACTCTCCCATCACAATATTTTAAACAACGGATACTTCATCGGCATACGACTTCATTATTCTGAAATCGACCGAGTTTGTATTCCCGTTCCTTTTTTCCATTGCTTCGGAATGGTTATCGGAAATATAGCGTGTACCTCTCACGGAGCAACAATGGTGATTCCTAATGACAGTTTCGAACCGACAAAAACACTTCAGGTTGTAGAAAAAGAGAAATGCACATCGCTTTACGGCGTTCCGACGATGTTTATTGCCATGCTTCACGAAATGGAATCCAAAGATTTTGATTTAAAATCGCTTCGCACCGGAGTAATGGCAGGGTCGCTCTGTCCACCGGAAGTGATGAAAAAAGTTGAAAACCTGATGAATATGAAAGAAGTTTCGATCTGCTATGGAATGACCGAAACATCACCCGTTTCTACACAAACCAAAATCGGAACTCCTTTTGAAAAACAGATTCATTCTGTTGGAACAATTCAGGATCATCTTGAAATTAAAATCATTAATCCGGAAACCGGAGCCATTGTCAACCGCGGTGAAAACGGCGAACTCTGCACAAGAGGATACTCCGTAATGCTGAAATACTGGAATAATCCGGAAGCTACAAATGCTGTTCTCGATCATTCGAGATGGATGCACACGGGTGATTTGGCGATGATGGACGACGAAGGTTACATCCATATTTCCGGTAGGATAAAAGACCTCATCATTAGAGGTGGCGAAAATATTTCTCCTAAAGAAATTGAGGATTTCCTTTATCAGTATCCTAATATTCTCGATGCGCAGGTTATCGGTGTTCCAAGTGAAAAATATGGCGAAGAAGTGATGGCATGGATAAAAGTCCGCGCAGGAGAAACCATCACCGAAGAAGAATTGGTAGATTTCTGTAAAGGACAAATTGCTCATTATAAAGTTCCAAAATATTGGAAGTTTGTTGATGAATTCCCGATGACGATTTCCGGAAAAGTACGAAAAATAGAGATGAAAGAAATCTCTGTAAAAGAACTTGGTTTAGGATAAATTTCTTATTTTAACCTCATCAAAAATCAGGAAACTATGAAAAAAAGTATGAGTTTAAGCGGATTGCTGCTATTGGCAGTTTTGGGACTGATTGTTCTGTTCGGAATGATGTACGGAATCCCAAAATACCGCGTTTGGTCGCAGGAAATGGAAGGTAAAGCCGAATTCGCCAAAGCGGAACAAAACCGAAGAATTAAAATTGAAGAAGCCAAAGCCAACCTCGAAGCCGAAAAACTGAATGCACAGGCAGAAGTGGAACGTGCAAAAGGTGCAGCGGAAGCCATCAAAATTGAAAACGGTGCACTTTCGGAAAAATACATCCAATATTTGTGGGTGCGTCAGCAGAATAATTTGAATGACAAAACGGTAATTTATGTTCCTACGGAAGCCAACCTTCCGATTTTGGAAGCAGGAAGAGGGCCTTTGAAAGCACCTGCACCGAGAGTTGCTGAATAATTACTGCCACGGATACACCTGTGCATCTATATTAAAACACAAAGCGGACGACTGTCCGCTTTTATTATTTCAAAACTCTGTCAATCCCGAATCTACGGGACAAACTTTTAATAAACCTGATTACTCTACACTTACCACTTCTGTAATTTCCGGCGCAAACTGCTTCACCGTATTTTCCACTCCAAGTTTCATGGTCGAAAAACTCATTGGGCAGCCATTGCAGTTGCCAATCAGTTTTACAAAAACTTTATCGCCCTCTACATCAATCAGTTCAATATCGCCTCCGTCTCTGTTCAGAAATGGGCGGATACTTTCCAATGCCTCAAGAACTTTAGTTACAGTTTCTTCGTGTTTTGTATTGTGTTTCATAACTTTCATCATTTTATTTCTTCGGCGAGCAACCTGCCATTGTAGTAATTTTCACGGCTTCGGTTGGCGGAAGATTTTTATTTCTTTCAACAAGGCTCTCAATCATATTCTGAGCCGTCTGAATGTAGATTTCCTCAATCTTCGTTCCTTTCTGCAGTGCTGCCGGTCTTCCGACATCCCCTGCTTCTCTGATGCTTTGGATTAAAGGAATTTCTCCCAATACCGGGATTCCCAAATCTTCAGCCAGGTACTGCGCTCCCTGATTTCCAAAAATATAATATTTGTTATCCGGCAGCTCTTCCGGTGTAAAGTAAGACATATTTTCAATCAGTCCCAATACCGGAATATTGATACTTTCCATCGTAAACATTGCAATACCCTTTCTTACGTCGGCCAAAGCAACGTGTTGTGGCGTAGAAACAATCACTGCTCCTGTTACCGGAACTTCCTGAATGATAGAAAGGTGAATATCTCCCGTTCCCGGAGGAAGGTCAACCAAAAGGAAATCCAGCTCTCCCCAATGTGCGTCGCGAATCATTTGGTTAAGTGCCTTGGAAGCCATGGCCTGATTTGCTCCGGAGAAATATCCGATGGAAAGCATTTTCACACCGTAGTTTTCAATAGGCTTCATCATATTTTTACCGTCAACTTCTACCGAAATTGGTTTTTGCCCTTCGGTATCAAGCATTGTCGGAACCGATGGACCGTAGATATCGGCATCTAATAATCCTACTTTAAAGCCCATATTTGCAAGGGTTACCGCAAGGTTGGCAGCAACTGTAGATTTACCTACACCTCCTTTACCGGATGCAATGGCGATGATATTATTAATCCCGGGAATCATCTTCCCTTTAATCTGATTTTGCTGTACCTGCGTAGGCTCCGGAGAAACAATCTTTAGTTTTAAAACCCCATCTCCACCAAATTCTGAAGCAAAAGCCTGCTTCATTGCCACCTCCAGTTTCTTCTTTTCGTGCATTGCCGGCGAATGAGCCGTCATATCGATATACACATCATTTCCCATCACCTGAAGATTGTTTACCAAGTCTTCCACTTCTATTTCTTTCAGGAATGCCTGAACCTGTTCTTTCTTCAACATATTACTTAAATTGTCCCACAAAAATACGGAAATATTTCCTTATTTAGAATTAATAAACATAGTAAATCATTGGGTATGATAATCATCATCCCAATCTTTTGGCTTTGGCACACCTAATAGTCCTTCTGATTTTGCAACAACCGTAGATACTGTAACATCTGAAGTTACATTTACCACCGTACGAAGCATATCCAACGGTCGGTCAACAGCAAAAATCAATGCCAAACCTGCTTCCGGAATTCCGGCTTGTCCGAGAACAATCACGAGCATCACCATCCCCGCACTTGGAACTGCTGCAGAACCAATGGATGCCAAAGTAGCGGTAACAATAATCATCAATTGAGCTGAAAGCGATAAATCGATACCCATAACCTGAGCGATAAAAATCGCAGCCACGGCCTGATACAAAGCAGTTCCATCCATATTTACCGTTGCTCCCAAAGGCAATACAAAACTGGCGACTTCCTCATCTACTCCAACGTGTTCTATAGCCCTTTCCATAGTTACAGGAAGCGTCGCTGCAGATGAACTGGTAGAAAATGCCAACAACTGAGCCGGAAGAATCTGCTGGAAAAATGTTATCGGATTTCTTTTAGTATAAAAATAAATGAACGACGCATAAACCACAGCAATAAGGATTAATAATCCAAGTACCACGGTAATGGCGTAAGCCAGCAATCCACCTAAAATACTGGTATCCGGAATTTCAACCATCAGTGCGGCGAGAAGCGCAAAAACGCCGTAAGGTGCGGTGAGCATTATCAAATCGATGATTTTGAGGATTACCTCGTTGAATCCGTTGAAGAAATCGATTACCGGTTGAGCTTTTTCTCTTTTGATGAGAATTAATCCAATCCCCAGTAAAATTGTAAAGAAAATCACCTGAAGCATATTTCCATTACTGGACAGAGCTGCGAAAAAATTATCAGGAACAATATCAATCAATGGTTGTAAAGGGCCTGCAGATTTCTGCTGATGAGCCTTTTCAATACTGCCGACGACATCTTTCTGAAAGGTATCCAATAAGTTGGAACTGGCATCCTCACTCACAAATTTTCCCGGACGGATAACATTTGCTAAAACGAGTCCTAAAGATACCGCCACAGATGTTGTAAACAAATAAATCCCGATAGTTTTGCCACCGATTTTGGAAATTTTAGCAATATCCTTTAGCTCGGTAATTCCGGAGATTAAGGACACCACAATTAATGGAACCGCTATGAGTTTTAGGGAATTAATAAAAATCGTTCCGAATGGTTTTATCCAATCCACAACGAAGTTTTTGAAGCCAAACATATTCATCAGGTAGCCAAAAAGCATCCCGAATACCATTCCCAATAAAATTTTCCAATGTAGTGCCAATCTCATAAGCCGTTCTTTTTTTTCTAAATATACAAATCCTGAGATAAACGGAATTTCACAAATAAAACAGCCCTGTAAACAAGGCTGTTAGTAATTTATATGATGTACTGATTTATTCCGCGGTATAAGCCAATGCTTTTTCCTGATCGAACTCGCCTTCCCATTTTGCAATAACAACCGATGCAAGACAGTTTCCGATAACATTTACAGATGTTCTCGCCATATCCATTAGCTCATCAATCCCAAGGATTGCAGCGATAATGAATGTTGGCAATCCAAACTGGTCGGCTGTCGCAATCAAAATGATTAATGATGCCCGCGGAATTGCGGCAACACCTTTACTGGTAATCATCAGCGTAAGACAAATCAGTAATTGCTGTCCGAAAGAAAGATGCATTCCCGCTGCCTGCGCCACAAATATAGAAGCCAAAGAAAGATATAAAGTTGTACCATCAAGATTAAAAGAATAACCCGTAGGAACTACAAACGAAACTATTTTTCTTGGAACTCCGAAATTCTCCATATTCTGCATTACCACAGGCAGCGCTGCATCCGAACTCGTTGTTGCAAATGCGATGGAAACGGGTTCTTTAATAGCTTCAATAAATTTTTTAATCGGAACTTTCATATAAAGTGCAATCGGTAATAACACCAAAAGCAGGA
Organism: uncultured Chryseobacterium sp.; assembly: GCA_964588705.1. Lineage (GTDB taxonomy): Bacteria > Bacteroidota > Bacteroidia > Flavobacteriales > Weeksellaceae > CAZPQV01. The sequence goes on along the minus strand of CAZPQV010000013.1, from coordinate 10,662 downwards.
AAGCAATTAAAGCACAATAGAGTGTAAACAACAGCATGAACAGATAACGCAAAATATCAATTCCCATATGCCCAACGGTGTATGCCATTGCTGCACCAACGCCAACCGGTGCAAAATACATAATGATGTGTGTGTATTTGAACATGGTTTCCGCAAGAGAATCCATGAAAACTACAAGTGGTTTTTTCTTTCGTTCAGGAAGCTGAGCTAAACCAATCCCAAAAATTACTGCAAAAACAACAATCTGAAGAACCTGGTTTTCATAAATCGATTTGATGATATTCTCTGGAAACACATCACGGAAAAATGCAGTTGTTTTAAAAATCCATTGGTTGCTTTCCGGAATTATTTCTAATGCTTTAAGATCGGCATCTTTTGTTGGTGAAGTTTTTGGAAGTTCGTGATGCGGAATTTTGGATGCATCAACCCCAACTCCGGCTTTGGTGATATTAATAGCTGCAAGACCAATAAAGAGCGCTAAAGTGGTTGCTGTATAGAAATAAAGCAATGATTTCCAGGCCATTCTTCCCACCTGTTTAAGATCGTTGTGTCCGGCAATTCCGTAAACCAATGTTGCAAAAAGGATCGGTCCAACGATGGTTTTTACCAAACGGATGAATCCCTGACTTAACGGTTGGAGTGATAATGCAATTCCAGGATAATCGCGCCCCAGAATAATACCTATAACAATACTGATTAAGATCCAGGTGGTAAGACTTTTTCTTCTAAGCGCATACGTAACCATTCCCAAAATGAGGAGCAAATGGCCAAAAACCAGATAATCTTTTGGAAGCGGAGAAAAAAAATTGATACCATGAAGAATTGAAACTACCGTAAGTGTGAAAAACGGAAAGATCCTGAGAAGTTTCGGGCTCATATATTTTCGGAATTGAAATCTTGCAAATGTAGTTTTTTTTTGAAAAAAATTGATATTTATGACGAAAAATCGGACAAGCGATTGCAGCGGCATCCCCCGAAACTTCGGGGATATAGCGGAAAGCGCGGTCCCGTTATAATTTTGGCGTTGGAACAGGCATTGGAAAATTATAACGGGATGGCCCCAAATAAAAAACCTCCGGAAAAGTCCGAAGGTTCTTATTGTTATTTAAGGTATATTAAGCCTGAAGGTATCTTGCATAAGCATATCCTTCTTCGCCATCTGCAGTTCTGATTTTCCACCAGTCGTCGGTAGATTGCTCTACCAAAGTTACCAACTCACCTTTTGATGCTTTACCAACGATTGCAGCATCTGTAGAAGGCTCCTGACGGATGTTTAGGTTGGATTCTTCAGTTGCCACCGTAAGGTTAGTTCCTGCTGTAAGCCCTGAAACCTGAACATTGATGTTGATATCTGAAGCTGAATATGTTGCATCGATTGCTCCAAGAGCGTTCCACACAGCATCTTTAGCCGCAGTAGTTGTTGCATCTCCGGAAACATAAAGAATTCCGTCCTGCTCTCTTACCTGTAAGTTCCCGATTCCTGCGTTCTGTGCCGCAGAAACCACGCTTGAATATTTATCTTGTAATGCGCTCATTTCTAAATTATTTTACTACTAAACTGTTTGTGTATTTTCCAATTTGTAAAGCGTCAACAGACTCTTTAATTTTTCTTGCCTGAACAGGAGAAACGTTTCCTGTAAGTGTAAGTTCACCATTTACAACCTCAGCTTTTACTGATGGGAAATCCTTAAGAGCATCAGTTACTTTCTGAAGAACCGCAGGGTCAACTTCGTTTACAACAACTGCTTCAATAGTCGTCATATCGTGAACCGACTTAATTCCCGGAATTGCTTTAAGAGAAGCGATCATCGCATCTCTGTCTGCCTCAGAAGCGAAAGTTCCGCTAAGGTGAGCTTCACCGTTTTCAACTTTCACAGAAGCTGTAGGGTTAGAAGTAACTACTGTTGTAGCCTGAGTTGTAAGGTCTGCATCAGACACTTTTTTCTTACAAGAAATAGCTGTAAAAGACACTGCCAGTGCCAAAGCAGCCATTGCAATTGATTTTTTCATAGTTTAAAAAAATTATTAATGTTAAATGTTTTTCTGAATCAAAATTACTAATAAAATACATGCCGAATTCTTAAAAAATGGTAAAGTTTTCTTAAAAATTCTGCAAAGCATTATCACTCAAATATATAAAATTTCTTTGAAAGAAAGGAATTAATTCTGTTTTGTAATCGTTCGGAAAGTAAGATTAATTCTCGGAGTTTTTATAAGTTTTGTGGGTGGTAAACGGTGCAGCCAATGGGTTTGGGTTTCATCTTTCATGACGAGAACACTTCCGTTTTCGAGGAGAATATCAATTTTTTCTTTGGTTTCCTTGTGTTTAAACGAAAACTTACGTTCTGCCCCGAAAGTCATCGAGGCAATGGCTCCGTTTTTCTTCATGTCCTTTTCGCCGTCGCTGTGCCATGCCATTCCTTCACTGCCATCGTGATAGAGATTCAGCAGACAGGAATTGTACGTTTCCCCGGTAATTTTCTCAGTTTTAGCTTTCAGTTCAAGAAGTTCCGGAGTCCAAATCAGGGCGCGCTTGGTTCTTCCGGAATAGGTGTATTCAAACTCACGGTCGCCAAACCAGGCCACTTTTCTTCTAGTTTCAATCAGTTTACCAAAGATGACGGCTTCATCCGGTTTCCATGGAATTTTATTTAAAAGATATTCGTAATAAAATGCCGATTCCGTTGCAGTGAAAACCGTTCCATAATAATTGACGGTGCCGTCCTGTGGAAGAAGATTTATTTTTGAATCAAAATTATTGGAGAACAGACTTTGCATAAAAAACTTTGAACCAAATATAAAAAACATTCGTGCATTTTGGCATTTTAATTTGCCACGAATGCACGAATTTATTGTTTTAAAAAGACTGCAAATGTATTTCTAAAATTATTTGCTAGTATGGTAATACGCCAGCATTTTATAGTACAGCTTTGCTGCTAAGAATGCCGTTGGTTTGGAGTACGGCGAATCCATCAGTTCTACAATGTCAAAAGCTACGACGTTGCATTTTTCAAATACTTTTTTCAGCAGTTCCAAGGTTGGATACCACTGTAAACCGCCCGGTTCCGGGGTTCCTGTGGAAGGCGCAATTGAAGGATCGAACGCATCCAAATCAATCGTGATATACACATTTCCTGAAACTTTTGCCAATACATCATCAATCCAGTTTGGATTAGTTGCGATTTCGTGAGCCCAAAAACACTGTCCTTCCGGAACATATTCCATTTCTTCAATATCGCACGAGCGAATTCCAACCTGAACCAAATTGTGCTTTTGCGATGCTTCAAAAACTGCACACGCGTGATTGGAAGTAGAACCGTGAAAATCCGGACGCAAATCGGTATGCGCATCCAACTGCAGAACGGTCAGGTTTTCGAATTTTTCACCAACTGCGCGGATAGAACCAATAGAAACCGAATGTTCGCCTCCAAAAAGCGTAAAGAGTTTATCCTCGTGCTGAAGCAGTTCTTTCGTTTTCTGATATACGGCTTCCGTCATGGCTTCAGGAGTGGAATCTTCAGAAATTTCTCCTGCCATCCAAACTCCGGCAAGATACGGCTCGGTTCCTGTTTCAATGTCGTAGAGCTCCATATTCTCTGAGGCATCAAGAAAAAGTTCAGGTCCTTTATCGGCACCTTTTCCCCAGGTTGAAGTTCCGTCGTAAGGAACGGTTACCAGCATTACTTTTGAGTTTTCGAATGTTGCATTTTCTTCGGGAATTCCGGCGTAAGTGTTCATATTTTGGGGTCTAATTTTTTAGGTTAAATGTGTAAAGTTCGGCAAAGATAATTATTCCGTGAGAAAAGAAATATTTAACTTTACGGATTAGTAAAAAATCTGTTTTAATGAAAAGGCTCAGCACACTTTTTATATTTCTTCTGCCTCTTTATATTTTCTCACAAAGTATCGTTGGCTCGTGGAAAGGAGATTTGGATGTTATGGGAAATAAACTTCCTCTGATTTTCCATATCGAAAAAGAAGCAGATAATTACCGTTCCAAATTTGATAGTCCGATGCAAGGGGCACACGGAATTCTGCTTCAGAAAACAACAGTTGAAAACGGTGAAATAATCTTTGATGCTTCCAATCTTGGAATTGTATACAAAGCAAAAATTCTTCCTGAAAAAATTGATGGAACATTCTCGCAAGGCGGAATGGATTTCCCATTAATTCTAACGAAGACCACCGTGGAAACAGCAAAACTAAACCGTCCCCAAACTCCGAAAAAACCCTTTAATTATGATAACGAGGAAGTAACTTTTAAAAATGAAACAGAAGGAAATCTGCTCGCCGGAACATTAACTGCCCCTAAAAATTTTAGTAAAAAATCTCCAATTCTGGTGATGATTACAGGAAGTGGCGCTCAGAACCGCGATGAAGAGCTGTTCGAACATAAGCCGTTTCTCGTAATTGCCGATGATTTTAGCAAAAAAGGAATCGCGACATTAAGACTGGATGACCGTGGAATTGGCGGTTCTGAAAGTGGAAAAGACAGTGCAACTTCTGCAGATTTTGCCGGTGACATTTCAAGCGCTGTAAATTTCCTGATAAAAAGAGGTTACACAAATATCGGTTTAATCGGTCACAGCGAAGGTGGAATGATCGCACCGATGGTTGCCAACTCCAACAAAAATGTGAAATATTTGATATTAATGGCTGGTCCCGGAATTCCGATTAAAGATCTCTTAGTAAAGCAAAATTATGATGTTGCGAAAGCTTATGGAAGCACTGAAGAAGCACTGAAAATAACAGAATCTTTAAACCGAAATTTTTATAATTATGTAATGAATTATAAAGGTAATAATCTTGAAAATAACTTAAGAAAAAAACGACGGGAAGCATTAAATGAAATACCACAAGGGGTTTCAGATAAGACTGTTGATGAGCAAGTAAAACATCAAATTGAACAAATCACCAATCCTTGGTTTTACTACTTCATAAAATTTAATCCAGATAAACATCTTTCGAAAGTAAAAATTCCTGTTCTCGCAATTAACGGAAGTTTGGATCTGCAGGTTTCTGCAAAAGAAAATCTTGCAGGCATCAAAAAATCACTGTTGAAAGCCGGAAACAAGAGTTTAGAAACCATAGAATTTGAAGGATTAAATCACCTTTTCCAAACTGCAAAAACTGGCAGTCCGGCAGAGTACGCACAAATTGAAGAAACTATTGCTCCACAAGTATTAGATAAAATGAGTGATTGGATTTTGAAATTAAAATAAAAAAGTAAGCTCTGAAATATTTTTGAAGGAATTCATTTCACAAAAAAACCTTGTCGAATGACAAGGTTTTTTATTTAATAAAATTTTAATATCCAAGCAGTTTCAGCACATCCTGTGGTTCCTGTTTCTCACGGAAAATCTCATACTGGAAATTACCATCTTCATCTTTCTGAATCAGGATATGTCTTGGCTGTGGCATCAAACAGTGGTGAACACCGCCGTAACCGCCAATCGTTTCCTGATATGCTCCTGTGTGGAAAAATCCGATATACAACGGTTTCGTGTCCGAAAAAACCGGAAGATAAATGGCGTTCGTATGCTGTTCCGAATTGTAATAATCGTCGGAATCGCACGTTAATCCGCCAAGAAAAACCCTTTCATAAGTATCGTCCCAACGGTTTAAGGGCAACATAATAAAGTGACGGGAAATCGCCCAAGTGTCCGGCAAAGTCGTCATAAAAGAGGAATCGATCATATTCCATTTTTCTCTGTCGTTCTGACGTTTTTGGGAGATGATTTTATAAAGATTCGCGCCACTCTCACCTACCGTAAAACTACCGAACTCGGTGTAGATATTTGGTTCTTCTACGCCTTCCTCTTCACAGAACTTTTTGATTTGTGATACGATTTCTTCCACCATATACTGGTAATCGTAATCGAAATTCAAGGAAGTTTTTATCGGAAATCCTCCACCGATATTCAGGGAATCCACTTCCGGAGCAATCTTTTTCAGACGCGCATAAACACGAAGACATTTATACAGTTCGTTCCAGTAATAGGCGGTGTCTTTTATTCCGGTGTTAATGAAGAAATGCAACATTTTAAGCCGTGCATTCGGGTGCTCTGCAATTTTCTGAGAGTAATAAGGAATGATATCTTTGTACCCAATTCCTAATCTGGAAGTATAAAATTCGAATTTCGGTTCTTCCTCCGATGCAATACGGATTCCGATATCGAACGTGGCGTCAATGCTTTCGGTCAGTTTATCCAGTTCACGGTAATTATCAAGAATTGGCGTGATGTTTTCGAAACCGCTGTTGATCATCTCCGAAATTTTCTGCAGATAATCATCAGTCTTGAAACCGTTGCAAATCACTTCGATATTTTTATCCACTTTTCCTTTGTCATAAAGAGCTTTCACGATATCCATATCGTACGCTGACGACGTTTCGATGGAAATATCATTCTTTAGCGCCTCTTCAATCACAAAATTAAAATGGCTCGACTTCGTGCAATAGCAATAGCGGTAACTTTTCTTGTATTCGTGCTTCTCGAAAGCCTCCTTAAACCAGCCTTTTGCTCTCTGGATGTTATGAGAAATTTTTGGCAGATAACTTATTTTCAAAGGTGTTCCAAACTGTTCGATCACGTCCATTAACGGAATATCGTGAAACAGCAAGTTGTTTTCAGCAACATTAAACTCCTCGGTTGGGAAATAAAGTGTCTGATCAATAAGTTCTTTGTACTTAATTTTCATTAGCAAAAAGCGTGTTTAGATAGAACTGCAAAATTGCAAAAAAAGAATGAGATTTGTTGGTTAATTTTTTTTGAATGTGGGAAGTTGGAAGCTAGAAGCTCGAAGTGAAAAAACTAACATCCAACTACAGGTATTTCTGCCCTATGAAAATCAGTATATCCCCCGACGTATAAGTAATTGAAATTTCGTCTTCCAATGCAAAATTCCGGGTTCCGATTCTTGAGGTAACGTTCAGGGTTTCTGAATTTAAAGCCCAATTCAGACCTTTTGTTACCACCTTCTCAGCTTTTGGGAAAGGATATATGGATATCATCTGATTTTTTACACCCCTCAAAACGAAATCCTTCGGTATAAAATAATAGGTAGAAAACTCATCATAAAACTGAATTTTCAGTTTGTTTTTAAAGGCAAAAGCAACGGTAAGATTCCCAAGGAAGTGATCCATTTCGCCACCGCTGCCGCCATAAATATCCACTTCTGAAACACCTTTCTCAACAAGAATTTCCAATGATTTTTCGAAATCTGTTTTGTCCTGATCTGGTGTATAAATAAATTTTTCAGCATAAATCTCTTCATCACTTCCCTTGTGTGAATCGAAATCACCGGAGATAAAATCGAGTTTTTCAAAAGGGAAATCAAGTGTTTTCAAATAATGAAATGCACCGTCGGAGCAGGCGATGATGTCGTAACCCAATAATTTAGGGAGAGTTTTCGGCGCATCACCGTTGATGAATAAAAGTGCTTTTTTTCTCACAGATTTCACGGATTTTCACGGATTTATTTTGAGATTACGCGGATTTTCTACTTAACATTTTAATCTTTTGTAAAAGCTTTGTGTCTTTGTGGCAAAATCATCGGTTATTTGGATTCCAATATTCTTCGTTTTCACGGGTCAGTTTCGAAACATATCTCGCCACAATGAACAGATAATCAGACAGTCGGTTCAGGTATTTTATCAGTTCCGGACGCACTTCTTCAGATTCATTCAGGAAAACCAAAGCGCGCTCCGCCCTTCTGCAAACGGTTCTGGCTACGTGAAAAGCAGTCGCAGTTTTACCACCTCCCGGAAGAATAAAGTATTGTAACGGTTCGAGTTCAGCATCCAGTTGATCCATCCAATGCTCCAGCTCTTCAATTTCGTTTTCAGAAATCACCAATGGAAGTCTTGCTTTTCCATTCGCCAAGAACAGTTTGTCCGCCGGTGTCGCCGCTTCAGAGCCCACAGTAAAAAGGTCAAACTGAATTTTTTTGAGTTGATTCATCAGTTTCTCATCCGAAATTTCACTTTTTGCCAATCCGATAAACGCATTCAGTTCATCGATGGTTCCATAGCTTTCTACTCTTGCCGATGCTTTGGAAACACGGGTTCCGCCGTACAATGCGGTTTGTCCTTTGTCTCCGGTTTTGGTATATATTTTCATAATTTAAAGTCGGAGGTCCGAAGTCCGGAGTCCGAAGATTAATAGGTGATTTTTTTATTCTAAATTATTATTTAGCGCAACTAATTGGTTCATTAGCTGAAAAGCTTCATCATAGAGTTTATTAAATTCTATTTCATCTAAGTAATTTCTGTATTTCGCTTTATAAAGACAGGTCACAACTTCTGCCGAAGAAATTATTGAAAAACCAAGAAATTTCTTAAACTCAGGATTTGTCTGTCCAATTGAACCTTCTGCAATATTAAGTGCAACACTGTCAACAGCTCTTCTGATTTGTGAATTCAAATTGAATTTCTCGTGTTCCGGAAACGTCAATGCAAGTGTATTAATTTTTTCTCCATACTCCATCTAAATCTGCCAAACTCTTAATTTTTCAAACTTGAACGCCATAATTATTGTTTTTTCTAAAGTTATGAAAACTACAGAACTTCTCTCGTGAAAAAATATTATCGTATCCTCAGTCTTCGGACTTCGGTCTTTCGTCTTCCGTCTTCTGTCTCCCTTACTTTTTCACTTCCACAAACTGATACACCATTTGGTTCTTCGGATTATAAATAATGGTGCTCGAATTCGGGAAGCGTTTTACTTTGTAATATTCTATATTCTTATCGTTTTTAATTCCGTCTAAGAAACTGGTGTCGATGGTATTTGCCGGCAGAAATTTTTCAAAGAAAGTCAGCTTTTCGACGATTAAAGAACCGTCGAGTTTTTCAAAAGCCTTTGCAGATTGTGCTTCATCCGTGGTTGACTGTTCAACTAAAGTTTTCAGTAACAGATCTTTGTCGGCGGTCTTATATTTAAAAACATAAAACGGCTGTCCATTCGGAAACGACACTTTCTTCCCGGTTTCATTTTCAATTAAAGCGGAATTTTGGTGAGGAAATACGGTATTGAAACTTATACTTTCCGCATTAATGACTTTATTTAACTGTTCATTTACCGTTTCCTGAACGAGTTCATTGGCTTTCTGCTTTGCCTTTTCCTGTGCTGAAGTCACAGTATTGTTTACCGTTTCTTCAATTTTGTTGCAGGAAAAAAGTGTTAAAGACGCTAATCCTGCTATGATGATTTTTTTCATTGACTGTTTAATTTGAAATGCTAATTTACAGTTTTGATTTGAAATTTTTTATGTCCGCGGATTGAAACAGATTTTCACAGATTTCTTGTGGTAGTTTATTTCTATGTTCTAATTTTATTTCTTTATGCTTTGTTTTTCCATCTTCCATCAGTCATCTTGCTTAAAGGTATTCACCAGTTTATCAAGGTTTAAACTTCGGGCGGAGGCATCGAAAATTTCTCGGTACGTGCCGTTCAAATCGATGAGTTCATCGTGAGTTCCGTTTTCAACAACTCTTCCTTTTTTCATCACATAAATTTTATCGGAATCCAAGATTTGTGACAAAGAATGTGATATGATAATCACTGTTCTACCTTCCTTAATTGCATCCAAAGAATTCTTAATTTGTTCCGTTGCAATGGCATCCAGACTTGCCGTCGGTTCATCTAAAAACAGAATTGGCGGATCTTTCAGAAACAGTCTGGCAATCGCAATTCGCTGCTGCTGCCCTCCTGAAAGTTGCGTTGCTTCGTGATTATATTTTGCCGGAAGTTCCATAATCTGGTCGTGGAGATAAGCTTTTTTCGCAGCTTCCTGAATTTCCTCGAAACTGGCTTCCATATTTCCATAGCGGATATTTTCTTCGATCGTTCCCTGAAAAATATGATTGCGCTGTAGTACCAAACCAATATCATCGCGCAGATGATTGTTTTCGTAATCGTTCAGGTTGATGTTATCCAAAAGAATTTCACCACTGTCAGGCAAATAAAATTTACATAAAAGATTGATGACGGTTGATTTTCCGGCACCGCTCAAACCGACCAAAGCAGTTGTTTTTCCATCTTCGATGGTCATCGAAACATCGTGAAGTGCCTTCGTTCCGTTCGGATAAGTGAAATCTACATTTTTAAGCTCGAAGGTTCCTTTAATTTCAGGCTGTTGAATTCCAGATGGCTCTTTTTCGGAATCGGCATTAAGAATATCAAAATATCCCTCTGCGTAAATCATTGCATCATTCATATCATCATAAATTCGGTGCAACTGACGAATCGGCGCCGAAACGTTGTTGAAAAGCATGATGTGCAGCATGATTGCACCAATCGTCATCTGTTGATTGAGAACGAGATAAACGGTTAAAAGAATGACGAGTACCACACCAAACTGCTCGATAAAAGTCTTTAAACCATCGTACAGAAAATTGGTTTTTCTGGTGTGCATCTGACTTTCCATCAGTTGCATTTGAAGGTCGTATTGCTTCTTGCCTTCGATTTTTTCGCGGACAAAACTTTTAATCACCATAATGGATTTGATGAGATTCAGCCATCCGGAGTTTTTCTCTTCCCTCTGACTGCGCAGTGCACGCCTCACGCCACTAAGTTTTTGGGCCTGTTTGGAACTCACCCAAAAATAAATCGGAACCACAATCGTTGATACCATCCCAACATACACATTCTGCATATACATCAC
>CAZPQV010000012.1:36269-47125 GCA_964588705.1 uncultured Chryseobacterium sp. | reverse complement strand
GCTGCTCTTGGTGAGCCATATGGTGTAATTAGAGGTAGAAACTATGTATACCACGAAGGAACAGGAGAAAAAGTTATTCTTCCAAACGGTAGATATGCAAGAACTGCTTTATCAAACGAAGTAATTCGTGATATCAACCCAGACTGGACTGGAGGTATTAAAAACAGTTTCAGATATAAAAATTTAGGGTTAAGCTTCTTAATTGATGCTAAAAAAGGTGGAGATGTATTCTCACTGGATACTTACTACGGATACGCAACAGGTCTTTACGACTTCACAGCTGGTGATAACGATTTGGGTAACCCAATTAGAAATACACTTGCAAATGGAGGTGGTCTAATTTTAGACGGTGTTCAGGCAGATGGTACAAAGAATACAGTAAGAGCGGATTTCAGTACTTATGCCAACCCAATTGGATATGCGTACGCGCCACAGGCACACCACGTTTACGATGCTAGTTTTGTAAAACTAAGAGAAGCTTCACTTTCTTATGATTTACCTAAAACTTTTGTAGACAGTCTAGGACTGAACGCGTTCACACTGTCATTAATTGGTAGAAACCTTTGGATTATCCATAAAAACACGCCGTATTCAGATCCTGAAGCAGGTCTTGGATCTGGTAACATTCAAGGATATCAGTCAGGTGCATATCCTGCAGTTAAAGAAATCGGTGCTAGTTTAAAAATCGAATTTTAATAAACATTTAAACAAATGAAAAAGTACATATTATCACTATTTTCGGCTCTGTTCATTTTAAGTTGTTCTGATGAACATTATGAGAACCTGAACAGAGACCCAAATAACCCAACACAGGTGTCTTCGGATGTGTTGTTTACTTCGGCTACAAGATCGCTGACTACTCAGATGGCTACGCCAAACTACAACTCAAATCCATTCAGATACTATGCGCAGTATTGGACTGCTACAACATATCCACAGGAAGCAAACTACGATATGGTAACAAGAAATATTCCTGCTAACTTCTGGAATAATCTTTATACCAACGTTCTTTACGACCTGCAGGATGCTAAAGCCAGAGTTGCTGAAGAAGCTTCCGGAGCTGAACTTGCAAGCAAACAGGCACAGATTGAAGTGCTTGAAGTGTATACTTGGCAAACTCTTGTAGATGCATTCGGAAATGTTCCATACACTGAAGCGCTACAGGGGAAAGACAATCCTTCACCTGCTTATGATGATGCTAAAACAATTTACGCAGACCTGTTCGTTAGAATTAATAAAGCGATTGCTGGTCTAAGTGGTGGAGTATACAGCGATTCAGATGTAATCTATCAGGGAGACGTTGCAAAATGGAAAAAATTTGCAAACGGTATTAAATTAAAACTTGCAATGAGAGTTGCTGATGTAGACAATGCAACTGCTAAAACTAATGCAGAAGCAGCTTATGCAGGAGGTTTATTCACTTCAAATGCAGATAATGCAACTGTAACCTACGAAGGTGGTAACGAAAACCCGGTTTGGATTGAACTTGTACAATCTGGAAGAAGTGATAACATTGCAGCTGATACAATGACAGATCTAATGAATGCGCTTGCGGATCCAAGAAGACCAATTTATTTTGATCAAAACCTTGGTGCAGGTGTTTACGAAGGTGGTCCTTACGGAGCAAACAACGCTTATGCAAATTATACTCACGTTGGTCCAACCCTTATCGAGCCAGCTGCAGAAGCTATCCTTATGGATTATGCAGAAGTTAACTTTATGTTGGCGCAAGCAGCACAAATGGGTTATGCTGTGGGAGGTACAGTAGAAACTTACTACTTGAAGGCAATTACGGCTTCTATGAACTATTGGGGTGTTTCAGCTGCTGATCAGGCTGCTTACCTTGCTAGTCCAGAAGTAGCATGGGCTACTGCTGCAGGAGACTGGAGAGAAAAACTTGGAACTCAGTACTGGCTTGCAATGTACAACAGAGGTTTCGAAGGATGGACTGTTTGGAGACAGTTTGACGCACCTGATATGAATCTTGCTGCAGAATCTGAACTTCCAGTTCCTGTAAGGTTTACATATCCAATCGCTGAACAAAACCTTAATAAAGCGAACTACGAAGCAGCTTCTTCTGCTATCGGAGGAGATACACAGCAAACAAAACTGTTCTGGGATAAATTCTAATTCCATTACATAATAAACAAGAAACCGCCTTCGGGCGGTTTTTTTATTTCCGTATATTTGTAGCTCAATTTTTGAAGATGAATATTAAAGAAACTTTACAGAAAAATATCTCCAGAATTATTGCGGGCACATTTCAGTTAAACGATGTGATGCTCGAAGTTCAGGAGAATAAAACTGATTTCGAAGGCGACTTTACTGTCGTTATTTTTCCTTTGGTAAAACACCTGAAAAAAAATCCTGAAATGATAGGGAATGAATTGGGAGAAGCCGTAAAAAGGGAACTGAATTTCGTGGAAAGTTTCAATGTGGTGAAAGGATTTTTGAACCTAAAAATCAACAATCAGTTTTTTATTGAAAACTTTAAGAGCTTAAAAGAAGGGTTTGGAAAATTTTCAGATAAAAATGAAACGGTAATGGTGGAATATTCTTCGCCGAACACGAATAAACCGCTTCACTTGGGGCATATCAGAAATAATCTTTTAGGATTTTCAGTTTCGCAGATTCTGAAAGAAGCAGGTTATAATGTGATTAAAACGCAGATTATCAACGACCGTGGAATTCATATCTGTAAATCGATGTTGGCCTGGGATCAGTTTGGTAATGGCGAAACACCGGCATCTTCACAAACAAAAGGAGATAAACTGGTTGGAAACTACTATGTAGAATTCGACAAAAATTATAAGAAAGAAATCTCTGAACTGATGTCACAGGGATTAGATGAGGAAACTGCAAAAAAGCAGGCGCCATCTATTCTTGCTGCTCAGAAAATGTTGCTTGATTGGGAAAGCGGAGATGAAAAAGTGAGAAATCTTTGGAAGGAAATGAACTCTTGGGTTTATGAAGGTTTTGGCGAAACTTACAAACGTCTCGGAGTCGATTTCGATCAGATACAATATGAAAGTAATACTTATATTTTAGGCAAAGATCTCATTCAGGAGGGCTTAGATAAAGGTGTTTTCTATAAAAAAGACGACGGCTCCGTTTGGATTGATTTAACGGATGAAGGTCTTGATCAGAAACTGTTGCTTCGTTCCGACGGAACTTCCGTTTATATGACTCAGGATTTGGGAACGGCAGTGGAGCGTTTCAAAGATAATGACATTCAAAAACTGATTTACACCGTTGGAAACGAGCAGGATTATCACTTCCAGGTTCTCTTTAAAATCCTGAAAAAGTTAGGTTACGATTGGGCAGATCAGCTGTATCATCTCTCTTATGGAATGGTGGAACTTCCGGAAGGTAAAATGAAATCCCGTGAAGGAACTGTGGTTGATGCCGACGATCTGATGCAGGAAATGTACGTTACTGCAAAAGAAAAAGCACAGGAGCTCGGCAAGCTTGAAAATCTTTCCGATGAGGAGAAAGAAATTTCTTACGAAACCGTAGGCTTGGGAGCGCTGAAATATTTTATGCTGAAAGTGGATCCTAAGAAAAAAATGCTGTTCAATCCGGCTGAAAGCATTGATTTCAACGGAAATACCGGTCCTTTCATTCAATATACTTACGCCAGAATTCAGTCGCTGTTGTCAAAGGCAGAATATACAGAAAAAGAAATTTCGGGAGAACATCAATTGAATGAATACGAAAAAGAACTGATCATGCAACTTGCCAATTATAAAGAAGTTGTAGATAAAGCCGCAGAAACGCTTAGTCCGGCACAGGTTGCCAATTATGTTTACGATTTGGTAAAATCATATAATTCGTTTTATCAGAATAATCCGATTATGAATCAGGACGATGAAACGTCTAAACAGTTTCGTTTGGAACTTTCAGATTTAACCGGTAAAACCATTAAGAAATCCCTTAGTTTGCTGGGAATAGGTACGGTAAACAGAATGTAAATACAAAAGCCTTTCTTAATAGAGAGGCTTTTATTTTGTTGTTGAACTGTATAAAAACAAAATAACCTTCTGGAAATCAGAAGGTTATCAAGTAGACCCACAGGGATTCGAACCCCAGATGACTGAACCAAAATCAGTAGTGTTACCGCTACACCATGGGTCTGTCCATTTAAGTGGTGCAAATTTATAACTTTTTTATTTATTAGCAAGCCTTTTCCGAGAAAAAATCATAATTTTATCAGGAATTCAAGCGAATCTCATGGAAATCGACTTTACTCATCTGAATATTAATCAATTGCTTCCTCAAACTAATTTTGAAGAAAAAGTAATCGAATTCATTGAAGAGTGGTTTTCAGATTCCGGAACTGTTTCGGTACAGACTTCCGGCTCAACAGGAACACCAAAGGTATTTGAAATTGAAAAATCGAAAATGTTGAATTCCGCAAAGATGACCTGCGATTTTTTAGGATTGAAAGAAGGAGATACTGCACTAATTTGTTTGCCAATCGAATACATTTCAGGGAAAATGATGGTCATTCGTTCCATTGAAAGAAAACTGAAACTCATCGTACAAGAGCCGTCAACAAAACCTCTTGAAAATCTAAACCAAGAACTTGATTTCTGTGCGATGACGCCGCTGCAGGTTGAAAACTCATTGGATAAAATCCATTTAATTAAAAATCTGATTATTGGCGGTGCCGGCGTTTCCGAAAACCTTAAGAATAAACTTGCATCCTGCGCCCTGCATCCTGCGTCCCGCATTTTTGAAACCTATGGAATGTCCGAAACGCTTTCCCATATTGCATTAAAGCAGTTGTTTCCAAATGCCGAAGATTACTTCACCATATTCGAAGGCGTTGAAATTTCATTGGATGAAAGAGGTTGTTTAAGGATTTTTGCACCCAATCTCAATTCAGAAATTTTACAAACGAACGATTTAGTTGATCTTAAAAATGACCATCAGTTTAAGTTTTTAGGAAGGGCAGATAATGTCATCAATTCCGGAGGTGCAAAGATTTTTCCTGAACAGTTGGAAGCCTTAATAAAAAAAGAAATTCCAAATGAAAGCGTTTTCATCGGAGTTCCCGATGAAGTTTTAGGACAAAAATTGGTTTTGATTATTGAAGGAGAAGAAGATGAAAATCTCAAATCTCAAATATTCAATCTCCAATTCGAGAGATCATTTCTCAGACCGAAGAATATCGTTTTCGTTAGAGAAATTCCCAAAACTCCAAACGGGAAAATTGACAGACTCAAATTAATTTCTAACTTCGTGCTTCCAACTTCCTGAATTAAAGAATGCTTATTTTCGGTCTTCATTCTTCTGACTTTAAACTTGTGTAACAATGAAAAACTTCTCCACAGAACTCACTTATAAAACCTCTCGTAGCAGCGGCGCAGGCGGACAAAATGTGAACAAAGTGGAAACCGCGGTCACTGTCATGTGGAATGTAGCCGAAAGCCAATTTTTTGGGGAAGAAGAAAAGCAGAGAATTTCTGTAAAACTGAAAAACCGCATCAATGCTGAGGGGATTTTGCAGCTTACTGTTTCCGAATCTCGCACTCAGTTGCAGAACAAGAAAATCGCAACCGAGAAAATTCTCGAACTGGTAGAAAATGCTTTAATTATTCCTAAAAAGCGGATAAAAACCAAACCCTCAAAATCTCAGATTGAAAAACGTCTGAATACCAAAAAGAAAATTTCTGAGAAAAAAGAAAGCCGAAAATTCCGGTTTTAGTATTATATTTGAATCGCATTTAATTCAAAAATAATATGAAAAACAAACTACTGATTCTTGCATTAGCCGTAACGCCACTACTAGCAGTTGCGCAACAAAAAATTACCATTATTCCTTCAATCGGATATGCTTGGAGGACTGCCAAAATTTCGGATAATATGACCGCAAAACAAAAAGATTATGTCAAAGGTCTGAAATCGGGTTTCAATTTTGATATTGGGGCTTACCATAGGTTAAATACCGCGATTGGAATTGGATTGAAATATAATTTATATTCTACATCACATACTGGTGATTTCGAAGTTGTAAATACACAGCAGAATGAGAAGTTGACTTATAGTGGATTTACCACAAAAGATAGAATTTCATTTGTAGGACCTGGATTTTATTATTCTAATTTTGAAGAAGAAGTGAAGCACAAAATGTATTATGATATGGCGGTAGGTGTAATAAGTTACTCAAGTAAATCTGATTTTGGAGAGGTTAAAGGCTCAAATTTAGGACTTGCGGCAACAATTGGTTATATGTATGAACTAATGCCCAGCCTGATGATTGGACCGCAGGTTTCTTTCACAGGTGGCGCTCTTAAAAAGTATAAAATTAATGGAGTTGAATATCAGTTGAACGAAGGAGAATATGAAGCTCTTCATAGGGTTGCTGTAAGTTTAGGAGCTACATTCAGGTTCTAAACTTTAGCGCTTCGAACTTCCGAGGTAATTCAATATCTTTGCTAAAATTTAAATCAAAATGAGTTACACGATCACCGATTTTCTAGACAAATATTATCTGCATTTCAACGCAGCGTCGTTGGTAGATGCGTCCAAAGGTTATGTTGCCCACCTCAAAGACGGTGGAAAAATGCTGATTTCCCTTGCTGGAGCCATGTCTACCGCCGAGTTGGGAAAAATTCTTGCCGAAATGATCCGTCAGGATAAAGTACATATCATTTCCTGCACCGGAGCCAATCTGGAAGAAGATTTAATGAATCTTGTGGCGCATTCACATTATAAGCGTGTTCCGAATTACCGCGATTTGACGCCTCAGGAAGAATGGGATCTACTTGAAAAAGGATTGAACCGTGTTACCGACACCTGTATTCCGGAGGAAGAAGCGTTCCGCAGACTGCAGAAACATATCGTTGAAATCTGGAAAGATGCAGAAGCAAAAGGCGAACGCTATTTCCCGCACGAATATATGTATAAAATGCTTCTTTCAGGCGTTTTAGAACAGTATTATGAAATACCGAAAGAAAACTCGTGGATGCTTGCCGCAGCCGAGAAAAACCTTCCGATTGTGGTTCCGGGTTGGGAAGATTCTACGATGGGTAATATCTTCACCAGTTACTGTATCAAAGGCGAACTGAAGCCTTCAACGATGAAATCCGGCATTGAATACATGATGTTCCTTTCCGATTGGTATCCAAAAAATTCCGGTGGAAAAGGGGTTGGTTTCTTCCAGATTGGTGGAGGAATCGCCGGTGATTTCCCGATTTGTGTAGTTCCGATGTTGTATCAGGATTTGGAAATGACAGACATTCCGTTCTGGTCGTATTTCTGTCAGATTTCTGATTCTACGACCTCTTACGGTTCGTACTCCGGAGCGGTTCCAAATGAAAAAATTACCTGGGGAAAACTCGATATCACTACACCGAAATATATCGTTGAAAGCGACGCGACTATTTGCGCACCGCTGATGTTCCAGTATATTTTGGAAAATTCATAAGAAGAGGGAAGTCTGAATTCCGATGAAAATTAAACGTCTCATATTTTGGGGCGTTTTTTTTATTAGGAGCACCAAGAAAGTATATTCTTAGACGTTTTCCACCGGCTTTCCGCTATATCTTTTTTGTTTTTTGAGAAAAACAAAAAAGGATGCCGCTTCAAAACGACGAAGGAGTTTCGACGATTCCTTAAAAAATATAAAAATCATAGAGTCAATCCGGGCTAGGATTTCGGCAGGTATTCTTTTCGACGAATTTTTTTGTGAAATATGCTTTACGCATAACGACCTCGGAGATTGTAGCAAAAAGATCCAGTCTTGATTTTTTGTTACTTTTGTATTAAGACAAAACTAAGAAGAGATTTCTCTTTCTGAATTAAATTAAATAGTTTGGAAGCATTGTTCAAACAACAGGTTTACGAAATCATCCGTTTGATTCCCGAAGGCCGTGTCACCAGTTACGGTGCCATTGCCAAAGCAGTCGGTTACCCGAAACATGCACGGCACGTTGGCAATGCACTTCGAAATTACGATGAAGATTTTCCGGCGCACCGCGTTTGCAATTCATCAGGAAGAATCACGGCAAGTTGCCTCGCTGAGTTCACCGAAAAATTAAATAGAGAAGGTGTAGAAGTGAAAGGCGATAAAATTCAGAACTTCAAGAATATTTTCTGGAATCCACTGGAAGAACTTTGATGATTTTCATTTTAGTGAACACAATTTTTCATTGACCTAGGAAATTTTTACGTTAAGAAAAAGTTGTAATGGAACGTTAAGAAAGATTCGGTGTTTGAGCGCGGCACAAATTTTCGATGATACGTATTATCTAATTCCGCGCGAGTTTGAATCTTTTAGTGTAATGAAAACTTTTTTAGTAAAAAATTCCAGTCTTGAATTTTTGATTCTTTTGTTTCAAGACAAAAGGATATTTTAGAAAAATTAAAAGCGTTTCGGTGCGGGCAAAGCCCGCGCCGAAACGCTATCATAAAGTATTCAAACTATTTACTCAACTGCTGATAACTTCTCGCAATAAAATCAGAAAGTTCTTTTCCTTTCAGTAAGTTCTGAGAAAGTTTCGCCAAATCCAGTGCGTGTTTGATCTTCAGTTCTTTGTCGGCAGAATCTGTATTATTCAGAATATCCGAAGCGAGTTCGCTGTTCGAATTCACCACCAGATTATACATTTCCGGGAAATTGCCCATACCAAATATTCCGCCACCACCGGTTGCCTGCATATCTTTCATACGGCGCATAAATTCCGGTTGTGTGATTAGAAACAATGCATCGCTGCTGTCCAAATCTTCCATCTGAACCGTAAACTTCTGATCATTGATTGTTGCTTCAATATCTTTTTTCAACGTTTCCTTTTCTTCCTCTTTCAGTTTCGAAATCGTGGAATCTTCTTTTTTAATCAGATTGTTGATGTGATCGGCATCCACTCTTGCAAAAGAAATTTTTTCTTTCGAAGATTCCAGTTTCTGGATTAAATGTGGCACAATTGGCGAGTCCAGAAGCAGCACTTCGTACCCTTTTTCCTTCGCTGTTTCGATGTAAGAATGCTGTGCATCGGCGTTGGTCGCATAAAGAATGACTAAGTTTCCGTCTTTATCGGTCTGCGCCAATTTAATTTTTTCTTCCAACTCATTCCACAGATAGTAGGTTCCGTCGGTGGTTGGATAGACCGCAAACTTATCGGATTTTTCAAAGAATTTCTCTTCGCTGATCATTCCGTATTCAATCACGATTTTGATATCGTTCCACTTCTGTTCGTAATCTTCACGATTTTCGTTGATGAGCGACACCATTTTGTCGGCTACTTTTTTCGTGATGTACGATGATATTTTTTTCACCGCCCCATCTGCCTGAAGATAAGATCTGGAAACATTCAGCGGAATATCCGGAGAATCAATTACACCTCTCAACAGCATTAAGAAATCCGGCACAATTCCGTTTACTTCGTCCGTTACAAAAACCTGATTCTGGTACAGTTGAATTTTATCTTTCTCAATATTCAGGTTGTTGCTCAGTTTCGGGAAGAATAAAATTCCGGTCAGATTAAAAGGATAATCCACATTCAGATGAATATTGAAGAGCGGTTCCTCAAACTGCATCGGATACAGTTCGTGGTAGAAATTTTTGTAGTCATCATTATTCAGTTCCGAAGGTGCTTTTGTCCACGCCGGATTCGGATTATTGACAATTCTGTCCACCTCCACGGTTTCCGGTTTAGCATCTTCTGCGGCGTCTTCCGGAAGTGGAAGTGTCTTTGTTTCCGTCCCGAATTTAATCGGTACCGGCATGAATTTGTTGTATTTATGTAGCAGTCCGAGAATTCTCTGCTCCTCTAAAAACTCGGTAGAGTCATCGGCAATGTGGAGGATGATTTCCGTTCCGCGGTCTTTTTTGGCATCTGTTTCTTCCAACGTAAATTCCGGACTACCATCGCAGGTCCATAAAACGGCTGGTTCATCTTTGTACGATTTGGTAAGGATTTCCACTTTGTTGGCCACCATAAATGCGGAGTAAAAACCTAATCCGAAATGTCCGATAATTCCAGAATCTTTCGCGGCGTCTTTGTATTTTTCAAGGAACTCTTCGGCTCCCGAAAACGCAACTTGATTGATGTATTTTTCAACTTCTTCACCGGTCATCCCGATTCCTTGATCGATGATGTGAAGCGTTTTATTTTCTTTGTCGATCTTCACCTCTATCTGTGGATTTCCGTATTCCACTTTAGCTTCACCGATGGAAGTGAGGTGTTTGAGTTTTAAAGTGGCGTCGGTTGCATTTGAAATCAATTCGCGCAGAAAAATTTCGTGGTCGCTGTACAGAAATTTCTTAATCAGCGGGAAAATATTTTCTACCGAAACATTAATATTTCCTTTTGTCATGTTGATGATTATTTTGGTTTAATTACCTCGTTCAACTCAAAAAAAAGACCAAGGAAATGAGTATGACAAAAAGTCATTGTTTAATTGAAAATTGATACTTCAAAAACAAAAAAGCAGCACAAAATTGCACTGCTTTTCATCTAATTTTTTCGAAAGAAATTATTTGTTTTTAATCGCTTCTTTTACTTTATTTTCAAGTTCTTCTGCCAGTTCCGGATTGTCTTTCAAGACGTCTTTTACAGCGTCGCGACCTTGTCCCAGTTTGGTATCTTCGTAAGAGAACCACGAACCGCTTTTCTTTACAATTCCGTATTCCACCGCTGCATCCAGAATTTCTCCGGTTTTAGAAACGCCTTCACCGTACATAATATCAAATTCTGCCTGTTTGAATGGTGGAGCCACTTTATTCTTCACGATTTTCACTTTCACTCGGCTTCCTACCGCTTCGTCGCCCTGTTTAATTGGCGCAGATGCTTTTCTGATGTCGATTCTTACTGTTTTTTTTTTAATGAGACGGCGACCACCGAGATCTACAC
>CAZPQV010000012.1:2990-36259 GCA_964588705.1 uncultured Chryseobacterium sp. | reverse complement strand
TTTATTCTTCACGATCTTCACGCGTACCTTGTTTCCGTAAACCTTATCACCGGTTTTCAGAGCTTCCGACTTACGTATGTCCAAACGAACCGAAGCGTAGAATTTCAGAGCGTTACCACCGGTTGTGGTTTCCGGATTTCCGAACATCACACCAATTTTTTCACGAAGTTGGTTAATGAAAATCACGGTACATTTTGTTCTGGAAATTGTTGCAGTCAATTTTCTCAATGCCTGCGACATCAGTCTTGCGTGAAGTCCCATTTTCGAATCTCCCATTTCACCTTCAATCTCCGCTTTTGGAGTGAGCGCTGCGACTGAGTCAATCACCACAATATCAATCGCTCCGGAACGAATCAGATTATCGGCGATTTCCAATGCCTGTTCACCGTTGTCCGGCTGAGAAATAATCAAATTATCCAAATCAATTCCCAGTTTTGAAGCGTAGTGTCTGTCGAATGCGTGCTCCGCATCAATAAACGCTGCAATACCGCCCTGTTTTTGAGCTTCAGCAATCGCGTGAAGTGTTAGGGTTGTTTTACCTGAGGATTCCGGACCGTAAATTTCAATTACTCTTCCTTTTGGGTAACCGCCAACGCCAAGGGCAATATCCAAACCTAAAGATCCGGAAGGAATCACCTCAATAGAAGAATCTACGGCATCATCGCTCAGCGTCATTACGGTTCCTTTACCGTAGGTTTTATCTAGTTTTTCAAGCACCAAAGCGAGTGCTTTTTTCTTATCATCTGCTGTACTCATGAAAAATGTATATTTTAACAAAAATAAGGAATTAATTGATGATTTGCCACATATGTAAAATTAATTATCCACAAATCTTGATGTGAGTTTGCCACGGATTCACGAATGTTTTTTAATTTTTATTCTAAAAAGAAGATGTTTTTGCGAAATTTAAAAGTGTGCATATGGAGTAAACCTCTAACCCGAAGGTGAATGATTTAGATAATGAAACTAATCTCAAATCAAATTCGATTCATTTTTTAAATCCGTGCATTTGTGTCAAATCATCAATAATGAAAATCCTTTGGTGTATGCTTCATGTAATCATCCAGAACTTTCATTTGTTGCCTGTTGCCAATCTCAACCAGTTTCTGATATTTTTCTGGATTGTCCAGGCTGTAGATTTTCTGTGAAATTCTGTTTGCGGAAACCACTAATTTTGGAAATATCATCGCGGCTCCGGGATGCGGAATGTGAAGACGTTTCAGAACTTCCTGATCCAACATGAACCAATTCATGCTCTTGTGAAGGTTAAGCAGTAATTTTCTTTGGAACTGAAATGGGTAAATCGTGTTCTGGAGGTTTTCGTCTAATAGTGCTTTGGCAAGATGCGCGGAATCAGCGTCTCCGGCATCCTGAATTGTCGTCCACAGATAGAAACCTTCAACGGCCTCTTTTCTGTTTTCAGGAAGAAATTCGGGAGGAATTCCGAGAAGATAGCCAACATATTTCCAAAGGTGATAAACGCCTTGTTCTTCCTCATCCGAAATTTTGATTCCCAATTTTCTTAAGCCCTGTATAAAAATGAGCGAAAATCCGGTGTAAGTGGCAATCATATCCCAATGATTGATGGGTTCGCCCCAATTTTCGATATCCCAGTTTTTGACTTTATTTTTGATGCTTAACCGTGCGTAAGAGTGCATCAAACGTGTTCTTACAATGAGTTGATACGCTTCGGAATTGATTTTCAAAGCATTTTCCCGGGTGACATGAACCCAGAATTCCAAAGTGTCTTTCAACCGTTTGACGGCGCCTTTTTTTAGTGCTCCAGTGAAAATCAAAGGTTTATTGAGATAAGCAAAATCGTAACCGCCCATTAATGTGAAATCCCGTAATACGATTAAAGCATTGGTTCCGGTTCGCATACAAAGATTCGCGCCGGCATTGGCGAGATTTTCATCAAACCAATCGGGAACAGTCTGCATTTGAAGAAATAAGGTTTTCAGACTTTCAGGAACATCATCGTTTTCCGAGATTTTATTTTTTGAAAACTTTTCGATTAAAGCACTGGCTTGGTTGTAAGGTAATTTCAGATAAGTGTCTTTTACAACTGCATCCCCAATTTCGTCGACTTGATGGTAGAGATGTTCGTATTTTGAAAAGTTTTCTAAATCGACTTTAATTCCTGCCCATTCGAGAAGTTCTTTGCCATTTCCGGTTTCCCAAAAAGATTTGAAGTGAGGAGCGTTATGGTGTTTTGGTTGTATTTTCATAGTGTTTTTGGATAATAAATATTTAACCACAAAAGTCACAAAAGAGAAAGTTAACAAATATATTGTAAAGTTAGAACTTGAAGATTTTCAAAACAGGTCCTAATGCGTGTAATCGAGTTTTCCACCGATTATTTTTGCGGGTTTTGTATAGGGATGTTCTTCGCTTTTGGATTTATTCATGATATGCTGTACGTTCCAACCCTCGTTTTTAAGATAGTCCGAAATCAATGAGCGGTGACAACTCCACCAAACGGCTTCGGAACACATATAACAGGCCGTTTTTTCAGTGGCCAGTTTTTCAAGTTTTTGAATGGCTTTTGTGAATTCGTCGGTTTCCATATAATCGGCGTAACCTTTGAAGGAATCAAGTCGCCACGCGGTATTGTGTGAATCGGGTTTTGCTTTTCTACGGCCGCCTAAATCTTCAAAATGTTGGTATTGAATGCCGTTTTCGGGCAGAGTTTTCTGAAGACTGTCTTTATTAAAATGCGGATATTTTCGGGAACAGGGATATCTTCTGATGTCAACTAAAGTTTTAATATCAAACGCCTTCAACATTTCGAGAAGTTCTTTAAAAGTGTGGTTGGAATGCCCGATGGTGAAAATGGTTTTCATTTTATTAATAAAGAAACAAGAGAAAAGCCTGCCTGTCGGCAGACAGGAAACAAGACTTCTTCCCTTTATAAATGAGATGCAATTATTACGCCGCATCCCGCAATAGGGATAGTAACGGAAATCCTTTTTTTTTGTAATGGTTTCTAGCGGCTGGAAAAAAGATTGCAGTGGATAGCCCGACCCGAGGTGCTGGAAGAGCGTTGGCGAGGGGATTGCCCAACAAAAAAATGCCTCCCAAGCGGAAGGCATTGAGTATGATTATAGCTCGTTCTGATTATAGAGAAGCCGAGTGTACCAACAGGTCAGTCAGTTTGTTGGAGTAACCCATTTCGTTGTCGTACCAAGAAACTACTTTCACGAAAGTTGGAGAAAGCATGATTCCTGCGTCTTTATCGAATACTGAAGTTCTCTTCTCACCGATAAAGTCCTGAGAAACAACAGCGTCTTCTGTGTAACCAAGAATTCCTTTCAGTTCACCTTCGGAAGCGGCTTTCATTGCAGCACAGATTTCTTCGTAAGATGTTGGTTTTGTAAGTCTTGCAGTAAGGTCAACTACAGAAACGTCAGCAGTTGGAACTCTGAAAGACATCCCTGTAAGTTTTCCGTTTAGTGAAGGGATTACTTTTCCTACCGCTTTTGCAGCACCTGTAGAAGAAGGGATGATGTTTAGAAGTGCTGAACGGCCACCTCTCCAGTCTTTTGCTGAAGGTCCGTCCACAGTTCTTTGTGTAGCAGTGGTTGCGTGGATAGTTGTCATAAGACCTTCCTCGATTCCGAAGTTGTCGTGAAGCACTTTTGCAAGCGGTGCAAGACAGTTCGTTGTACAAGAAGCGTTAGAGAAGATCTGCTGATCAGCTTTCAGTTCTTTGTGATTTACACCCATTACGAACATTGGAGTATCGTCTTTGGAAGGTGCTGAAAGAAGTACTTTTTTTGCTCCTGCGTTCAGGTGAGCAGATGCTTTTTCTTTGTCAAGGAATAATCCTGTAGACTCTACGATATATTCTGCGCCAACTTCGTTCCACTTCAGGTTGTTCGGGTCTCTTTCAGAAGTTACTCTGATTCTTTTTCCGTTTACAATCAGGTCGTTTCCTTCAATCTGAACCTCACCGTCGAATCTTCCGTGTACTGAATCGTACTTAATCATGTACGCCATGTACTCTGTATCAATCAGGTCGTTTATTCCAACAACTTCAATGTTGTCTCTTTGCAGCATTGCGTTGAACACTAAACTTCCGATTCTTCCGAATCCGTTGATACCTACTTTAATTGTTGACATAATAGTTAAATTTTATTAGATTAAATAAATTATTTTAAAGGGCCAAAACCTCAGAGATTTGAAGTAAATCCTGATTGATTTCGTTGTGTTTTTTAATGGCATCTTCAATTGGCGTATAAACCAACTGATTTGCGCGGATACCAGCCATTACATTGGTAAGTCCTTTCATCAGTCCGGTTACAGCTCCAAAACCAAGTCTTGAAGCCAAAACTCTGTCGGCACAGCTCGGCGAACCACCACGTTGGATGTGTCCCAAAATTGCTACACGAATGTCTGAATCCGGGAATGCTTCTTTGGTTTTCTGTGCCAATTCATACGTGGAAGCAAGCGTTTCTCCTTCCGCAACGATTACGATGCTTGAGTTTTTTCCTCTCTTTCTCGATTTTTCGAAAGTTGAGAACAATCCTTCGAGACTGTCGTTAGTTTCCGGAATAAGAATATCTACCGCTCCGGTTGCAATTCCGCTGTTCAGAGCGATAAAGCCGGCATCACGTCCCATGACTTCAATAAAGAAAATTCTGCTGTGCGAAGTTGCGGTATCACGAATTTTATCGATGGCTTCCATTGCTGTGTTTAAAGCAGTATCGAAACCAATGGTGTTGTCGGTTCCGTAAATATCGTTGTCGATAGTTCCCGGCACACCGATTACTTTAATTCCAAATTCTTCTGAAAAAACCTGTGCTCCGGTGAAAGTTCCGTCTCCACCAATACATACAAGCGCTTCAATGCCTTGTGCTACACAGTTGTCGTATGCTTGTTGTCTTCCTTCTTTTGTTCTGAATTCGGAAGAACGTGCAGATTTAAGAATTGTTCCTCCAAGATTGATGATGTTGCTTACAGAGCGCGGACCCATTTTGGTGAAGTGTCCTTCTATCAAACCATTGTATCCGCCTCTTACACCTATCACCTCTATATCATAAAATACGCTGGTTCGTACCACGGCACGAATGGCCGCATTCATGCCCGGAGCGTCTCCTCCTGATGTAAGAACTCCGATTTTTTTTACCCTTGAATTCGTCGACATATGTCCATATTTCTAATGAGCAACAAATTTACGAAATTTCGGTCAATTTGCAGAGTTTTCAATTATTAAGATTATTTTAAAATTTATTAGTTTTGCATAATGCTGAGAAATAAAAATATCACAAAATATTTGTCTGTACTTATGGTACTGATGTACTCGTTTGTGGTATTGTTTTCTTCTAAATTTCATAACCATTCGCACAGTTTTTTCAGTGGTCATGAGTTTGAAAAAACAACGAAGACAATTTCTTTCTCGTCCGATCATTTCGATGCGAACGATTGCGTTGCCTGTCATTTCCTCAGCAGTAAAAACGGATTTACGCCTGTAGAATTTCATTTTGAAGCCTTTCAAATGGTTTCGGATTCTGCGGTAGAGTTATCGTTTTCTTTTCAGAAATTAAAACCTGAAATACGATTCTTCAATCTTCGGGCGCCGCCACATTTCATTTAATTTTTTTTGACTTATTGAATTTTAGGGTTTTCTGCGAATGCGGGAAACTGAAATCGTATAAAAAATTTAAATGAAAATATTATTAAGACTGATGTTTTTCCTTTTGGGAATAACGTTGCTTAATGCACAAAATACATACAAAGTTTACGGGACGGTAATCGATTTTCACAACAAAACCTTGCTGAGCAACGCCCGGATAAAGATGGGGAATTTTGTGGCTTTGTCGGATGAAGAAGGGAAATTCGTATTCAGTGACGTAAATAAAGGCAATTACACACTTACTGCCGAACATCCTGATTGCGAAATGCATACGGAGGATATAAATGTGGATCGAAATATCGAAATTACCATCAATCTCGAACATCATATTGAGGAACTGGAGACCGTAACGATTACAGCACTACGCAAACCTTCGGGAAATATCGTTATAAAGACTTTAGATAACGAAGCCATTACGAAAAACTCTACAGAAAATCTTGGAAATATTCTTTCGGGAATTTCGGGAGTTGGAACGCTGAAGACGGGCAATAATATCTCAAAACCAATCATTCACGGGCTGTACGGGAGTCGTGTTTCCATCATCAACAGCGGTGTGAAAATGGCCGAACAGGAATGGGGGGTAGAGCATGCGCCGAGTATTGAAACCACTGCTTTCGAAAGAATTAATGTGGTGAAAGGTTCCGGCGTATTAAAGTTTGGTGGCGATGCGGTTGGCGGCGTGGTCCTTCTCGAACCCAAAAATTTTGCTGCGAAGGATACTTTAATGGGAGATGTTTCGCTGTCCGGAATTTCTAATGGAAGGGGCGCAAAAATAGGTGTGAATCTTGCGCAGACTTGGGAGAATCGATGGTTTGTAAAAACCGGAGCAACCTATAAAAAACTCGGCGATTTATATATTCCAAAACATACACTTCAGAACACGGGAACTGAAGAACAGTCGCTGAATTTTTCCTTTGGAAAGCGTTCTTTTGTTCAGGGATTTACGGCTTCTTACAGTGGGATTTTTCAAAATTTTGGAATATTCAAAGGTTCGCATTTAGGCGGTCCTGAGGATTTTTATAATGTGATTACTTACGGACAGAAGGCTTATCTGGACGATTTTAGTTATCATATTTTAAGTCCGCGACAGGAAGTAAGTCATCATATTGCGAAACTTGAAGCTTATAAAAGATTCTACAGTTTCGGGAAGCTTACGGCTCAGTATTCATTTCAGTTGAATAACAGGAAGGAATATGATATCCGAAGAGGTGAACATCATGATTTGGCTTCAATGGATTTGAGATTAATGACTCAAAACCTGAAGATTGAACATTTGCTTGAGCGTGAAAATTGGCAGATCGAATCCGGAATTTTTGGAGCGGTTCAGGATAATTTTCCGAATCCGGCAACGAAAGCAAGACGATTAATTCCGGATTATTACCGATATGATGCGGGAGCGTTTTCTGTTTTTCAGTACCGTTTCAACAGAAAATTGAAAGGTGAAATTGGAGCCCGCTACGATTTCAACCGTTATGATGCCTACAAGTATTATGATGAATCGGATTGGGAGCGACGTTTCGAAAACCTTTTCCCTCAGTTTGAAGTGACGGAAAGTGGCGCGCGTGTCCTTACGAGACCAATTTTGGATTATCATAATTTTTCTGCCAATGCCGGACTGAATTTTAAGCCAACGGAACAAACGGATTTCAAACTGAATTTTTCGCGCACAAGCCGAACTCCGAATGCGGCAGAACTGTTTGCGGACGGACTTCATCATTCTGCAGCGATTATTGAAACAGGAAGTTTAGCGATTAAGAAAGAAGAGGTTTATCACGCCAATTTTCTTGCGGCAGCCAAACTGAATGTTTTAAGCGGTCTTGAAATTGAGGTGAATCCTTACTTGATGATTTCGGATAATTTCATCAATCAGATTCCAACAGGAGTGCAGAACTCCAACCGTGGTGTCTTTATGATTTGGGATTTTGTCCAGACCAAAGCGAGAATTTTTGGTGTGGATGCTGATTTACAATTGAATTTCACCAATAATCTGAAGTGGAATTCTCAGTTCAGCACGCTTCGTGGCGATGATTTAGGAAACAGCGAACCGCTGATTTTCATGATGCCGACGAATTTCAAAAATGCTTTGGAACTGAACTTAAATCAGCTAAAAAATTTCTATCTGAAAGTTGAAAACGAAACAGCTTTTAAGCAAAATCGCTATCCGATCAGAAATATTAATTTAACAATGATCGAAAACGGCGAAACTGTTACCCGCGAACTTGATACCAGTTCTACGCCTGAAGGATACAGTGTTTTTCACGCCGCATTTGGAATGGATTTGGCTAAGTATTTAAATGTCAATTTCAGAATCAACAATATTTTTAATACAGAATTCCGCGAGTATCTCAACCGTTTGAGATATTTCGCACCGGAACTGGGCAGAAGCTTAATTCTTACGTTTAAATATAATTTTTAAACCTTTTTTAATTTTAATACAATGAAAAATCTTTTTAATATCATTTTAGTTCTTTTTACTTCAGTTTTAATTTTTTCTTGCCGTGGAAATGATGTTCCGGAAGATGTACACGATCACGAAGAAATTGAAAAAATAACGCTTACAGTGATTGATAAAGCCGATGCAAATTCAGTTCAGAACATCAGTTATATTGGCGGTGTTGCCGATAAAAAACTGGATTTGGAAAACGGAAAAACATACACCGTAAAATTAGATTTCTATGTGAAGCACGGTGAAGATTATGAAAACGTTTTGGAGGAACTTTTACACGAAAAAGACGAGCATTTCGTTACTTATGAATTTGGTGGTGTAAGTGTTAATCTTGTGCGTACTGCCGATGATATCACAAGAACCGACGGAAAACGCCTCGGACTTCGCACTGAATGGAATGTAACCAGCGCACCGGTGAATGCAAATGTAAACATTAAACTGTATCATTTGCCAACTTCCGTTAATCAGGATTTTCCTTCTGTGACAAATCAGCAGGGAAGTGCAACCGGTGGTGAAGCCGATGTAAATGCTTTGATTGGAATACAGTAATTTTAGGATAAACATTTGAGAATCTGTTCAGAAATGAGCAGATTTTTTTATTGCAATACTTTGCTGATTATTAGAGATATTTAATAAAATTTCCTATTTTTGCAAACCTAAATTTTAATAAATAATTTAATCATATAATGAAGGTTACAGCACAAAACCACGATGAGGTAAGCGCATTACTTACGGTGACAATCGACAAGGCAGATTATAAGACTAATGTAGAAAAGCAGTTGCACAATTATGCGAAAACTGCAAGCATCCCAGGTTTCAGAAAGGGAAAAGTTCCGATGAGTATGGTGAAAAGACAGTATGAAGCACCGGTAACTTTTGAAGAAATCAATAAGCAGATTAACGAAGCACTGAACGGTTATATTGCTGAAAACAACCTTAAACTTGTTGGGCAGCCGGTTCCGGTTCCTACAAACGAACTGAATTTTGATGACGAGTCTCACTCAGTAGATTTCGAAGTTGGTTATGAGCCGGATTTCAAAATCGATCTTTCAAAATACGAAGCACCTCACTACAAAGTAGAAGCTTCTGACAAGGAAATCAACCAGAGCATCGAAAATATGCAGAAGAGATTTGCGGAAAGAGAAACTGAAGAAAAAATCGGAAAAGAATCTTATGTAACTCTTGAAGTAGCACAGGTTGTAGAAGATGATGCAGAAGGTGAGCACAACCATCCGCCAAAAACTGTTACAGTAAACAAAGAAAACAAAGAAGCGTACGATCTTGTTAAAAAACTGAAAGTTGACGGTTCTGTAAAAGTTTCTAAAGAGGACCTTCAGAAAGATGAAAATCTTGCTAAATTCTTAGGTTTCGGAGGTCACGAACTGGAGCATCTTCACCACAATGAATTGGAAGTTACTGTAAAAGACATCTATAAACTTAACCTTCACGAACTGAACCAAGATCTTTTCGATAAAGTTTACGGACAGGGGAACATCGGTTCGGAAGATGAGCTTAAAGAAAAAGTAAAAACTGAACTTGATGAATATTTCCAGCAGAATGCTGATGTTCATTTCGTGAACAAAATCATTGATCAGATTACTGAAGGTGAAGAAGTAAAACTTCCTGAGAATTTCTTGGTTAAATTCTTGATGTTCAACAACCAGAACATTCAGACAGAAGAGCAGGCAAGAGAAGTTCTTGAAGCAGAGAAAAGTGTTCTTAAGTCGCAAATCATCGAAGGCAAACTGATGAACGACAACGAAATTAAACTGGATTATGCAGACGTTCTTGCTCAGGCAGAGCAGTTGGTAAGAAACCAGTTGGCGATGTACGGAATTCACCATCTTTCTGATGAAGAAGTACAGAAATATGCGGTTGAAATGCTTAAAGACCAAAACCAGGTTCAGCAGATTTCATCTGAAGTAGCAATGGCAAAACTGAAAGATGTAATTCTTGAAAAAGCAACAAAAAAAGAAACTAAAATTTCTCACGACGAATTTTTAGAAGAACTTAAAAAATAAGAACTTACGTTCTGTACACTTTAAAAACCGCTGTAAATCAGCGGTTTTTTCGTTGTTTTTTAGCGAAAACTTAACTTGGATTCACGGGCAAATATTTTTATTTTGGTTATATTAGCATCACTAAAAAAATAGTTTAATGAAAAAATTGTTATTGTCTTTCTCACTGTTATTTATGATGGTGGGAGCATTAATTGCACAAAACATTCCTTTGGATCCATCCATAAGAGTTGGGACGCTCCCAAACGGAATGAAGTATTACATCAAAAAAAATACTAAGCCAGAAAACAAGGTCGATTTGCGCCTTGCCATTAACGTAGGTTCCATTGTAGAAGATCCGGATCAGCTTGGTCTTGCCCATTTTATGGAGCACATGAACTTCAACGGAACCAAAAATTTCCCAGGAAATAAGCTTGTAGATGCTTTGCAAACTATTGGGATTAAATTTGGGCAGCACCTGAATGCATACACAAGTTTTGATGAAACGGTTTATATGCTTCCGGTTCCGTTGGATAAACCGGGAAATCTTGATCTTGGGATGAAAGTAATGGAAGACTGGGCATTCAACGCACTTCTGACTGATGAAGAAATCAACAAAGAAAGAGGTGTGGTTCTTGAGGAACTGAGACTTGGTCTTGGTCCGGATAAAAGAATGCTTGATAAATGGCTTCCTGTAGCACTTTACAACTCAAGATATGCGGAGCGTTTACCAATTGGAAGTAAGGAAATTCTTGAAAATTTCAAGCCTGAGGTTTTAAGAAAATTCCATCAGGATTGGCATCGTCCGGATTTGATGGCATTAGTTGTAGTTGGCGACATCAATGTAGATGAAATTGAAAAGAAAATTAAAACCGATTTCGGAAAATACAAAAATCCAGCAACGCCTCGTAAGAGAGAGTTTTACGAAGTTCCAAATCATAAAGAATCATTCGTTTCTATTGAAACAGATCCTGATGCAACCAACTCTCAGGTTCAGTTCATTATTAAAGATGAAGGTGCTGCAAAACCTGAAGTAACTGTTGGAGATTACACCAATGGCATCGTAAAAAGACTTACAACGACGATGCTTAATAACCGTTTCCGGGAATTGATTAATTCTAATAATCCGCCGTTTACTTTTGGTTCGGTGAACCACGGAAGTTTTATGAGAACGAAAGATGCACTTCAGGGATTTGCGATGACTAAAGACGGTGGACAGCTTGCTGCAATGAAAGTTCTTTTGGAAGAAGTGGAACGTGCTAAGCGTTTCGGGTTTACACAGACTGAACTCGATAGAGCAAAGGCACAATTACTTTCAGGTCTTGAAAGGCAGTACAACAACCGTGATAAAACTGAAAGCGGTGCTTTGGTAGCTGAATACACAAGAAATTTCCTACAGCAGGAGCCGATTCCGGGTATTGCGTGGGAATATGAGCAGTATAAATCGTTCTTACCAACGGTAACTTTAGCTCAAACCAATCAGCAGATTAAAGATTTGGTGAAAGAAGACAGCAGAGTTGTAGTCATTACCGGTCCTAAAAAAGACGGCTTAACTTATCCTGCAAAAGACAGCGTTCTAAAATTGTTTGATGATGTAAAAGTTGCTAAAATTGAACCTTACAAAGAAAAGGCAACAATCGAACATTTGGTAAAACCATTCAAATC
This sequence comes from uncultured Chryseobacterium sp., assembly GCA_964588705.1. GTDB lineage: Bacteria > Bacteroidota > Bacteroidia > Flavobacteriales > Weeksellaceae > CAZPQV01. The sequence continues at coordinate 24,516 of CAZPQV010000012.1, read as the reverse complement.
GAACGGAAAAATTGTAAAAACTGAAACAGACGCTAAACTTGGAACAACAACTTTGACGTTGAGCAACGGTGCGAAAGTAACTTACAAGAAAACAGATTTCAAGGAGGATGAAATTGTATTTACTGCGAGAAGTTTAGGTGGAAATTCATTACTTTCAGATGCGGATTATATCAAAACTCAGTTTGCATTTCCTGCGATCGCAGAAGGTGGTGTAAACGGATACGATAAAACCGATATTTCGAATTATCTTGCAGGAAAACAGGTAAATGTTAGCCCATTTGTTGGTTCATTAACTGAAGGTTTAAGCGGAAGAACTGTTCAGAAAGATTTCGGAACGATGATGGAATTGGTATATGCTTATTTCACCGGACTCAACTACGACCCTGCTGCATTTAATGCTTACAAAGAAAAACAATCGGCTATTTATAACAACCTGACGTCTGATCCTCAGTTCTACTTTGTAGATCAGTTCCAGAAGTTCAGAAATCAGAACAACCCAAGGTTTACATCTTTAATTCCTTTCGAGAAAGATTGGGCAAACACCGATTACAAAAAAGCTTACGATGCTTATAAGAGCAAGTTTGCCAACGCCGGAAATTTCCATTTTTATTTTGTAGGAAATGTGGATGAAGCTAAACTGAAAGAATATGCAACGCAGTATCTTGCAAGTCTGCCTTCAACCAATAAAACAACAACCTTCAAAGATAATGGATACAGATCTGTTTATGGAAACCATAATAAGGTTTATAAAAAAGGTAAAGATCCTAAGAGTATGGTTCAGATCGTTTATGGAGGCGAAACGAAATACAATGAAAAAGAAGATCTTGCACTTTCGGCGCTTGGAGAAGTCGCAACCATTAAAGTGATTGAAAAGCTGCGAGAAGATGAAGGCGGAATTTATGGTGGTGGCGCAAGCGGTGGAATGAGCAAAGTTCCTTACGGTTCGTGGTATTTCAATATTTCTTTCCCTTTAGGACCTGAAAATGTTGATAAACTTACGAAAGCTGCTCTTGCAGAAATGCAAAAACTGATTGACAACGGTCCTGAACAAAAAGACCTTGACAAATACAAAGAAGGTGAACTGAATGATTACAAAGTACAACTGAAAGACAATAATTTCTGGTTAAATAACCTGGCTAATTACCAACTTGAAGGTGGTGATAAATACGAAATCCTGAATTATGAGGATAAAGTAAAAGCGCTTACAGTGAAAGACCTTCAAGCAGTGGCGAAGAAATATCTTACAACCGGAAAAATTATCGCTACGCTGATGCCGGAAGACGGCTGGGAAGCCAACGTAAAGAAAGAAGAAAAACCGGTTGCAGTAGCATCAGGAGTCATGAAAGATCTTACGGCTCAACAGGTAATTGATAATTATGTTGCTGCTCTCGGTGGAAAACAGAAACTTGAAGCTGTAAAATCAATGAAGTCGGTTTCTACGATGAAAGTTCAGGGAATGGATCTTACGATGACGACGATGCAAATGGCTCCTAACAAAGTGAAAATCAGCCAGAGTATGGCAGGTCAGGAAATGGGAGGAACTGTTTTCGACGGTGAAAAAGGTTACGTTTCGCAAATGGGAATGAAAATGGATATTCCTGCAGATCAAATAAAAGCGCTTAAAGACAAGAAGATGTTTGATGCACTTACCATGAAAGCTGCAGATTATACCGCAGTAGAAAAAGTTTCGGAAGGTGGCAAAAACTACTATGTACTTGTATCAGCAAAAGGAAAAACTTACTACGATGCTACAACCGGACTGCTGTACAAAGGTCCTGCAGAAATGGGAGAGATGAAAATTCTTGAGTACAAAACTTTCGACGGAATTCAGGTTCCTGTAAAAATGGAAGTTTCAGCAATGGGGCAGAAAATTGATGTGAATACTACAGAAGTTTTGATCAATCAGGGCGTTTCTGAAGCAGATTTCAAATAATCATTTATAAATTATCATATAATTTTCGGGCGGCACCTCCGGTGCCGCCCGTTTTTTTATAAAGTAAAACTCAGGAGATTTTTATTTTCAATCAGATAGAGCTCCAACTGTTGTATGTCATTATTTTTGATGTGAAGTTCAAACGTCACCGAAACGGTTTCTTCATTGGTTTTTGAAAGTTTTATTTCATCAAGATGTCTTGAAATTTTATTGATATCATTTACAATAATCTCTTTCTCAGAATATTTTTCCAAAGGAATTTCCAAAGTCAGTATTTTGCTTGAGTGTTGCGGAATAATAAATTTACTTAAAATTTTGTTTGAATAAATCATTGCTAAAGCACAAATCAGAAAGACAAATCCCAAAGCTATTTGTCCGAAGCCAATTGACATCCCAATCGCTGCGGCAATCCAGATGATTCCGGCAGTCGTCAGTCCATAAACATTAAAGCCTTCCTTAAAAATTACGCCTGCACCAAGAAATCCAATTCCGGTGCTGATGTTTGCGGCAATTCTTCCCGGATCAGAAGTTCCAACGCCCACTTTCATCGAGATAATGGTAAACAATGCCGAACCAAGACAGATAATGGTGATGGTTTTCAGTCCTGCTGCTTTGTCTTTCAATTCTCTTTCGAGCCCGAGAACAAAACCTGCCGCCATTGCAAAAATTGCTTTATAAATATCCTGAAGTTCAAATAATTCAGTCATAATTCTAATGTTTTAATAATTAAAATTACTAAAATATAGAAATAACAACCTGAAAAACAGAAAAAAGTAGGGGAAAACTTTTATTTCTTATTAAATTCCTTCTCCCATTCCTCGGCAGCTTCGGATAAAGTGGTGTAGAATTCTTCCCCGTATTTACGAATCAGTGGAGTTTTAAGAAACTTATAAACGGGAACTTGGAGTTCTTTACCAAGTTCACAGGCAGGTGCACAAATAGGCCATTCGTGATAATTAAGTGCAGAAAATTCAGAGTATTCAGTAATTCGGATGGGATAAAGATGACAGGAAATAGGTTTCTGCCAATTGACAGCGCCGTCTTCGTAGGCTTTTTCAATACCGCATTTGGTGATTCCTTTTTCCTCGAAAATCACATAAGCACATTCGGCACCGTTTACCATTGGCGTTACAAAATCGCCGTCCATTGGATCTACGGTCCACGTTCCCTGTTCTTCGATGGCTTTTACACCTTCCGGACGAAGATAAGGTTTTACCTTTTCGAAAATTTCATCAAGGATTTTGGTCTCTTCTTTGTCAAGTGGCGCGCCCACGTCTCCTTCTACACAGCAGGCTCCTTTACATTTGCTGAGGTTGCATACGAATTCCTGTGAAAAAATATCTTCCGAAATGAGTTTATCTTCAATCTGAATCATTTAATTAAAATTTAAAAAGTTGAAAAATATCACCGACTTTAAACAGCAAAAGACAGATGATAATAAGCCAAAGCCCGGTTTCTTTTAGCCAGTAATTTGGTAAAAAACGAAGCATTCTGGCAAGGATAATACTTGCAGGAAACGCCAGCAGCAAAAGGTATTCGTAATGATCGCCCATATAAAGCACAACGGTTATTAGCTGTGCCAATGTGAAAATCATCAGAAAAGTAAACTTAAATCTGCTTTCCGGACTCTTTTTGTTATAATGCGCGAAGTGATTCAGTACCGCATAAATCATCAAGCCGAAAATCGGGAAAAGAAAATACAGCGGATAAAAATCCGTCATTGGTTTCCCAAATTGTATTGGCAGATAATCTTCATCAAACGTTGTAAAATTGATGAAATACATGAAACAGAAATAAGCGCCAAACGTTAATAAAATACCAAAAATCAACCTGAATAAATTCAGTCCGATACGTTCTGCAGTTGCGATAACGTGCAGAATTACAAAGATGAACATCGGCCAGGTTGTAGGCAGAAACAGGTAATTAATGGCTAAAATAAAACCTACAAGTACGTAAGAACGCCTGCGGACATATTCGTTGGTACTTGTTAAAATCAGTAAAAGGAAAGAATTGGTAAGAAGCGAAACCGCGATCCCAATATCCAAGTCTCCGGGATAAAGTGCAAAAATCAGAAACGTGTACAGCGCAAGCGGAAGGTGGGTTTGGTATGTGAGATTAATCTTATCGAAAATAAAATATCCCAGTGCAACACCACAAAAAGTTATCACAGCCGAAATTCCATCAATGTAATTGAAATCCAATACGTTGAATGCGATTACTACTGCCAAAAGAAAGATAATATAAACCAGAATCGAAAAAATATTGCTTTCTTTTGAAAGTAATCTGAACATTTTTACTAAATTTGTGCAAAGTTAATTTAAAAAAGGAAAATAATGACATCTTTCTGGTTATTCTTAAGCGATCTGTTTGTTTGGAGTTATGGTTTTTACGATGTATTGGGTAATATTATGAACTGGATTCTTTTCATCGTTGCCTGCGTACTTTTCGTTTATTGGTGCTGGGAACTTGTAGTTCCTTTGGGTAATAACAAGGACAACGATTATACGTCTCCAAGTAAGGAGCCGCGTCCGTACTACGACCCAAAAATTATGAAGAAAGGTTAATAATTGATATTTATATTATAAAAAATGCCGCTACAAAATCTGTAGCGGCATTTTTTTATTAGGATAAGATTTATTTGTTATCGTGACAAGGAATTACCAACACCGGAATTGGAGAGCTTTTCGTTAAGTCCTTGGTTAAACTTCCTACGAAAACGTCGTACATTCCGCTTCTTCCGTGTGATCCCATTACGATATATCCGGCATCTTTATCAGCAGCGTATTCCATAATAATGTCTTTGGCAACGCCCTGTTTCAGTATATGTTCACAGTTTACGCCCTGTGCTTTTATACTTGTTTCAATCTCACTCAGCTGTTTCAGTTCTTCCTGTATTTCGTGTTCTTCAATCTGAGGAAAATACTGGAAACCTACATCGCCAAGCGCAAAGCCAAGATCAGACGGTGCAACGTGGATAAGGAAAATATTTCCGTTGGTTTCTTTCGCAAATTTTACGGAGCCGTCAATCAACTTATTCATAGATTCAGAGAAATCTACAGGCACAACTATATTTACCATAACCTTAATTTTTGTTCCTTAAAGTTACAAAATATATTGAAATGATTGGCATTAAGTTTTTACAGAATTCTGATGTCGAGAACTTTGTCTTTTTCAAGGTGCGCTTCTAAAATATCATTTTCATCAACCTTGCCTACACCTTTAGGAGTTCCGGTAAATATTAAATCGCCAACACGAAGGGTGAAATATTGCGATACAAATGCAATAATATCATCAATGCTGAACATCATCATTTGCGTGTTGCCGTCCTGAACTTTTTCTTTGTTTTTCTGGAGTGAAAAATTCAGATTATTCAAATCATAATCAGCTTTGCTGAAAAAATTACTCACCACCGCAGAACCGTCAAATCCTTTCGCCAGTTCCCATGGAAGTCCTTTTCCTTTTAATTCACTTTGAAGATCGCGGGCCGTAAAATCGATGCCCAAACCAATTTCATCATAATGTTTATGAGCATTTTCTTTCTGAATATACTTTCCGCCTTTAGAGATTTTTACCACAACTTCCAGTTCGTAATGTACGTCGCTGGAAAATTCCGGGATGTAGAAATCGTTGCCTTTCAAAACAGCGGTATCCGGTTTCATGAAAATAACCGGTTTTTCAGGAATTTCGTTGCCCAGTTCTTTGGCGTGTTCGCTATAATTTCTTCCGATGCAGATGATTTTCATATGTAATCTGTAATGAATTTAATTTTTATTAAAACCTTGAGCGCAACTGAATTGCGGTTAGAATTTTCTTGGTGTAAAGAGGAAAATCAGCATTCTGAATCCATCCGAAATAGCCAATATCTTTTTGGAAAACATCTTTTACACGCTGACCTTTGTATTTCCCGAAAGTAAAAATTTCCTGGTCATTTTCATCAAAAGCGATGAATCCTGCCAAATCTGCAAAACGGTTTTGGAAAGAAAATTCACTCAGTCCGGCAATATCATTCGGTAAGTCATCATATCTGGCAACCTGCGCATCCAAAACTTCAAATGTAGCGAGAACGTCGGCCTCTGCTGAGTGTGCGTTTTCCAAAGTTTTATCACAATAGAATTTATACGCAGCAGAAAGGTTTCTTGGTTCCATTTTAAAGAAAATATTCTGCGCATCCACCAGTCTGAATTTGCTCAAATCGAAATCGATTCCGGCGCGCAAAAGTTCTTCTGCTAAAAGTGGGACATCAAAACGGTTGGAATTGAATCCGCCTAAATCACTTCCTGCAATCATTTCCATAACTTTTGGAGCAATTCCTTTAAAAGTTGGAGCGTCGGCAACATCCGCATCGAAAATTCCGTGGACAGCTGAAGCTTCTTTTGGAATATACATTTCAGGATTTACGAGCCAGGTTTTGCTTTCGCGCGAGGCATCCGGATTTACTTTCAGAATACTGATTTCAACAATGCGGTCTTTTCCAACGTTAGTTCCGGTGGTTTCCAGATCGAAAACACAGAAGGGTTTATGTAGTTTTAGATTCATAATTTTTTGAGATACGAGGTTCGGGATACGAGTTTCGAGATGTTGGTTTTTTGTTTTTTATGATTAAATCGATTTCTATCCTTTAGGGTTGGGGAAAAAGATATTGATTGTTTTAATTTAACTGCTTTTGGAAAATGATTGAAACCAAAATATAGTAAGCAACGGCTAATGGAATTCCGACAATTCCAAAGAAGATCAGGATTAATATTCCACCAATTGACAGAACGATTTTCGGGATATTATCCTGACATTTCATCGATTTAAATTTCAGTGAAATCATTTTTATCGGAGACACCAGCAGCCACGAACTGATGAGTGTAACCACAACCATCAAAACAGGGGAGGCACGTAGAAAACTATAAGTTCCAACTTCACTTAAAACGTAAAGCATTCCAAAGATGAAAACGGTATTTGTTGGTGTGTTTAATCCTTTGAAATAGTATTTCTGCTCTTCATCGATATTAAAAATAGCAAGTCTAAGACAGGAGAAAACGGTGATCAGTAAACCCAAATATTTTAACTCAAACGGTAAAGTGATTCCCATGAAATCTGTGCCAAAAGGTTTCAGCATCTGATACATTGCGATTCCCGGAAGAAGTCCGAAACTCACCATATCCGCAAGCGAGTCCAACTGAACGCCGAGATTGGAGTTCGACTTGAGGGCTCTCGCTACAAATCCGTCAAAAAAATCCAGAATCAAAGAAATGATGATGCAGACTGCAGCGGTTTTATAATCTCCGTTGATGAGGTGAATGACACCAACACTCCCGGAAAAAAGATTTCCCAACGTGAGCATGTTGGCGAGGTTGTTTCTGAAGAAATTCATAAGACAAAAATAAGTTTTTATTATGAAGTTCCCTAAAATGAAATAATGTTAAGCAAATATTAACGGATTCTAAATTTAGTTTTAAATTTGCCGTTATGAAATTTTTCAGAGAGTTAAGAGTTAACGAGTTACTGGCAATGTGTTACAGACTTTTGCTGGCGTTTTTCTTTTATCAGATTGCGCGTTTGCTTTTTTGGTTTTTTAACCGTAATGAGATTTCGGTGGACGGTATTTCCGAATACCTGAAACTGGCGTTCTACGGAACGGCCTTCGATACGACGGCAATTCTTTATGTGAACGCTCTCTTTATTTTGTTGAGCGTTATTCCAATTATTATAAACTCTACGAAAATTTATCATAAAGTTCTGTTTTGGATTTACTTCATCACCAACGGAATTGCCTATGCGATGAACTTCGGGGATTTTATTTATTACCGATTTTCAAAAGCGAGACTTACGACCGTTGCTTTTGACGTTGCCGAAAACGAAAATAATCTTTCAAAGGTTTTCTTTCATGCCGTTGTCGATCATCCGTTTGTGATCCTTTGGTATATTCTGCTGATGATTTTATGGGTGTTTCTTTACAAAAAAGTGAATGTAAAAGAATCGCGGCCTGTAAAACTTGTTCCTTATTTTATCGCATCCGTTTTAACGCTTTGTGCGGTTGTTGCTTTAACGGTTGGTGGAATCCGCGGCGATTTCAAACACAGCACAAGGCCAATAAATATGGTGGATGCCGGGAAACACGTTCAGCGTCCGGAACAGGCCAATATTGTTCTGAACAGTACCTTTTCCTTTTTCAGAACACTTGGAAAAAATACTTTTAAACTGGTGAACTTCGTTGATGAAAAATTTATTAATGAAAATGTTCATCCTTTTAAGCAATATAATCGAGAGGTTGCAACGAAACCCAATATTGTAATTCTTATTGTGGAATCTTTTGGGCGTGAATATTCCGGGGCTTTTAATAAAAATTTAGGAATTCAGAATTATGAGTCGTTTACACCTTTTGTGGACAGTTTGGCTCAGGAAAGTTTAATTTTCACAAATGCGTATGCGAACGGAAGACAGTCCATTCATGGGATGAGCAGTATTCTGGCGGGAATTCCGAGTCTTATTGAAGCTTTTACGAGTTCGCCATATGCAAATCAAGACGTGCAGTCGATTGTTTCTATTGCAAATGAAATGGGTTATGATACTTCCTTCTATCATGGTGCGCCGAACGGTTCTATGGGTTTTCAGGGATTTGCCGGAATTCTTGGTTTTAATCATTATTACGGAAAAGATGAATTTAATAATGATGATGAATTCGATGGTATGTGGGCTATTTGGGACGAACCGTTTCTGCAGTATTTTGCTAAAAGTCAGCCGAAGAATAAACCTTTTATGACGACGGTGATTACGGCATCTTCGCATCATCCGTTCCAAATTCCGAAAAAATATAAAGGAAAGTTCAAGAAAGGACATGTGGAAATTCATGAACCGCTACAGTACACGGATTATGCGCTGAAGAAATATTTTGACGAGGCCAAAAAACTAAGCTGGTATCATAACACGATTTTTGTAATTACGGCAGACCATACCAATCAGAACTATTATAAGCAGTATACCAAAGGGATGAACCGGTTTGCGGTGCCGATTATTTTGTTTTCGCCAAATCCTGAATATCAACTTAAAGGAGTGAACACTGATTTTGCGCAGCAAATTGATGTTTTTCCAACGTTGGTAGATTTAATGGGTTACAAAAAGCAGTTCAGAAGTTGGGGCAGAAGTTTGGTTTCGGAAAAAAAAGAACCTTATCTCATTGTAAATTCGGATGGAGTGGTGAATAATGTGATTACCGGAAATTATATTTACAATTTCGACGGAAGAAATATCACGGCGGTTTTCACCAAAGATGATATTGATATGGAAAAAAATCTCATCAACCAGGCCACCACAAAAGATATGGAACACGGCAAACAGATTGTGAAGGGATGGTATCAGGATTATATGGACCGTATTATCAACCGAAAGTTAAATTAGCAATAAATAAACAGTTGTTTAAATTTTAAAAATTTGCAATTAATTATTGATACTATGATGAGAATAATAATTTATTTTGCGTTTAACTTTTTTTAATTACTTTTATCAAACTGAAAATGATATTAACAGAAATATAAAAATTATTATGAAAAAAATGTTATTTGCTTTTGCAGCACTATTATTTGCGACTTTATCATACGCACAAATCGAAGGAAAATGGAAAACGATTGATGATGAAACAGGTCAGGCAAAGTCTATTGTAGAAATTACAAAGAAATCTAACGGGCAGTATGTTGGGAAAATTCTTCAGCTTTTACAGAAACCGGAAAATAATAACTGCGTAAAGTGTACGGATGACAGAAAAAACAAACCGCTTGTAGGTCTTGAAATTATCCGTGGAATGAAAAAATCAGGAAACGAATTTACAGGTGGAACAATTACCGATCCAAAATCCGGTAAAACTTACAAATGTAATATTACAAGATCCGGAGATAAACTGAACGTAAGAGGATACGTAGGTTTCTCACTGATCGGTAGAACCCAAACTTGGCATAAAGTAAATTAATTTTATTTAAGTGTAATAAATGATTGAAGCAGTTCAGAAATGAGCTGCTTTTCATTTTTAATAAATACATGATATAAGACAGAGTATTTTTATTATGCAATACAGAAACAATCAAATTAAAATGCTTAATTTTGTAGTCTTAAAATTTTAAAGAGAAATGGCAGAACATACTTTTCGTGAGGTAATTGCACAGGCAATGAGCGAGGAAATGCGTAAAGACGAATCCATCTACCTGATGGGTGAAGAAGTGGCTGAATATAACGGTGCGTACAAAGCTTCCAAAGGAATGCTTGATGAGTTTGGACCAAAAAGAGTAATCGATACTCCGATTGCAGAACTTGGTTTCGCAGGGATTTCAGTTGGAGCAGCAATGAACGGCAACAGACCGATTGTAGAGTTTATGACCTTCAACTTCTCATTGGTTGGTATCGACCAGATTATCAACAACGCTGCTAAAATCAGACAGATGAGTGGCGGGCAGTGGAGCTGCCCAATCGTATTCCGTGGGCCAACTGCTTCTGCAGGCCAACTTGGAGCAACACACTCTCAGGCATTTGAAAGCTGGTATGCCAACTGTCCTGGTCTTAAAGTAGTGGTTCCGTCGAACCCTTACGATGCAAAAGGACTTCTGAAAACTGCAATTCAGGATAACGACCCTGTAATCTTTATGGAATCTGAACAGATGTATGGTGATAAAATGGAAATTCCTGAAGAAGAATACTACATCCCAATCGGAAAAGCAGATGTGAAGAGAGAAGGTAAAGACGTGACTTTGGTTTCTTTCGGTAAAATCATGAAGTTGGCGATGCAGGCAGCAGAAGATCTGGAAAAAGAAGGAATCTCCGTTGAGGTAATTGACCTAAGAACTGTTCGTCCTTTGGATTATGAAACAGTACTAAACTCTGTAAAGAAAACCAACAGACTGGTAGTTCTTGAAGAAGCTTGGCCTTTCGGATCAGTTGCTTCTGAAATCACATATATGGTTCAGCAAAAGGCATTCGATTATCTTGATGCGCCTATTAAGAGAATTACAACTCCGGATGCGCCGGCACCTTATTCTGCAGCACTTTTCGCAGAGTGGTTCCCGAAACTGGAGAAGGTAAAAGAAGAGCTTAAAAAAGCAATGTACATCAAAGCATAAATAGATAAAAACTCTCGAAAGAGAGTTTTTTTATTTATAAATAGTTTTAAAACAGTATTGTAAGACAAAAAATATTGTAGTTATATTTGACGATATTTTTTTGAACTATGGCAACAGATTCTGCCTCACATCATCTGGATATAAAAAAGCTTTCATTTCTCGGAGTTTTGGTTTCGCTTGGAATTGTTTTCGGCGATATCGGAACGTCTCCGCTTTATGTAATGAAGGCAATTGTCGGGGCATTCAACGAAGGCTCGCTTCCATTGGATGAATATATTGAAGGAGCACTTTCCTGTATTATTTATACACTGACTTTTCAAACCACATTCAAATATGTTGTCATTGCGTTGAGGGCGGATAACCGAGGTGAAGGTGGAATTCTTGCACTTTATTCTTTAGTGAAAAAAGTAAAGAAACCATGGCTCTATATCATTGCCGTTATCGGAGCTGCAACTTTGGTTGCAGACAGTGTTATTACGCCATCGCTTACTGTAATGTCCGCAGTTGAAGGTTTGAAAATCTATAATCCGCACACTCCCGTAGTTTTGATTACCTGTGCCATTCTTATTATGGTGTTCTTTATTCAGCAGTTTGGAACAAGTTTTATCGGTAAATTTTTCGGTCCTGTGATGGTGCTTTGGTTCCTGTCTTTGGGTGTTTTCGGCTCTTTGCACATCATGGATCATGTTGATATTCTAAAAGCATTTAATCCATATTATGCTTACCAGCTTATCACAGTTTCACCAAGTGCCATTGTCATCATGGGAGCGGTATTTCTTTGCACTACCGGAGCAGAGGCACTGTATTCTGACCTTGGACACTGCGGAAAAAACAACATTCGTGTCAGTTGGGTTTTTGTTAAAATCATGCTGGTGCTTAATTATCTCGGTCAGGGAGCGTGGCTTTTGGATAATATTGATAAAGTGCAGAACCAAGGCATCAATCCATTCTTCGGAATAATGCCGGATTACATACTTCTTCCCGGAGTTCTTTTAGCAACGGCAGCAGCGATTATTGCGAGTCAGTCGGTGATTACCGGTGCATTTACTATGTTTTCGGAAGCAATGTCCATTAATTTCTGGCCAAACCAAAAGATTGATTATCCTTCGGGCGTGAAAGGTCAGATGTATATTTCAAGAATCAACTGGGGACTTTTACTGCTTTGTATCATTGTCGTTCTTTACTTCAAGGAATCCGGTAGAATGGAGGCAGCTTATGGATTAACCATTACCATTACGATGCTGATGACCACAACGCTTCTCACATTCTGGCTGAGAAGAACAAGAATGTCGGTACTTTTTGTATTGATTTTTGGTTTAACTTATTTCACCATCGAACTTGGATTTTTCTATGCCAACGTCATCAAATTTTTCGACGGCGGTTGGTTGACTATGGTTCTTGGTGGTTTCATCGGAATCTGTATGTATGCCTGGTTTAACGGACGACAGATTAAAGGAAAGTTCATCAAATATGTGAAGTTTGATAAATATGTTCCGATTATTAAAGAGCTGAAACTGGACGAAACGATTCCGAAATATGCGACAAATCTTGCATTTCTAAGCCGTGCAAAACGCGAGGACGAAATAGAATCCAAGATTATTTATTCCATCATGAGGAAGCAGCCGAAACGCGCTGATCATTATTTCATTCTGAATATTGTCAATCAGGAAGACCCTTATACTTTTAAATATACGGTAGATGAAATTCTTCCCGGAACGATTTATAAAATTAATTTCCTCTTAGGGTTTAAAATAGACCGCCGAATCAACGATTATTTTAACGATGTACTGAAAGATTTAATGCACGAAGGCGTAATTCCGGAAAGAAGCGCGCACCCATCATTAAGACATTATAATATTCCGCCGGATTTGAAGTATGTCATCATTGATAATACGTATATCAACGATCAGCTTTTAACCGTGAAAGAAAAAATCACGCTCAATATCTACAACTTTGTGAAATATATTGGCAGCGACGATTTCAAAGCTTGGGGTGTATCTCCGCACAATGTGGTGGTTGAATCTGCGCCGCTTCTGGATCAGGAAATTGTCACGAAGAAAATCCAGCAGGTTGACTTCAAAAAATACGATTCATAAATCTAATCCTCTCACATTGGGAGGATTTTTTGTTTAGAATTAATCTCATTAAAATTTAATAAATTTGTACATATTTTACGAAGATGGATCCAAAACAGAAAGAAACAAACAATCAGGTAATCAAAGAGGTGTTAAGACATTATCTTCAGGAGAAAGGTTTTAGAAATACACCCGAACGTTACACGATTCTTGAAGAGATCTACAACCTCGATCACCATTTTAATGTGGATGATCTTTACCTGCTGATGATGCAGAAAAAATACCATGTTTCTAAAGCAACCATATACAACACCATCGAAATTTTTCTTGATGCCGGACTGATCCGTAAACATCAGTTTGGAGAGAAAACGCTTACATCTTCATCTTACGAGAAATCTTATTTCGATAAGCAGCACGATCATCTTGTGATTTACAAAAAGGATTCGGACAAGGAAATTGCAGAAATTATTGAGTTTTGTGATCCGCGGATTCAGGGAATCAAAGATGCGATTGAAGATGCATTTGGCGTAAATATTGATTCTCATTCCCTGTATTTCTACGGAACGAAAAAAGATTAATGAAGAAATATTTTCTAATCTTCCTTTTTGCGTGTGTAAATGTTTTTGCACAAATTCAGACACAGCCGTCAACACCGGCCGTGAAAGACCCATTTTTCGGAAATCAAACGCAGCAGCCGGTAAATCCAGGTGAAAGGGTGGAGCTTATTCACTCTGATAATTTCGGTGTTCAGCCTGGAAAATACGATGGAAACCCGCACTTCTACGGAAATGTTCAGTTTTCACATCAGGGATCTTTGCTTAGTGCCGATGTGGTTATTCTTTACCGTGACCAAAACTTCGTAAAAGCCATCGGAAATGTTCGTCTTCAAAATGCTGACGGTTCGGTAATTACCGCCGAAGAAATGGAATACGACGGCAATACAGAACGCGGAATCGCAAGAAAAAATGTGGTTCTTACAGATCCAAAACAGACGATAAAAACCCAAACCCTTTATTACGACAGACGTTCCAATAAAGCATACTTCAATACGGGAGGAACCATTTCGGACGGACAGAATATGATGTACACCAATTCTGCAACTTACGATGTTTCCACCAAAATCATTGATTTTTCAGGAAATGTAAAGATTGACAATCCTGAATATATTGTAGAAGGAGCCAATATCAAGCAGAATCAAAACACCAATACTGCTGAATTTTTTGGGCCGACAACAATCACCAATAAAGCAAATCCGCAGAACTACGTTTATACGGAACAGGGGAGATATCTGATGAATCAGAAGGAAGTTTATCTCAATAAAAATTCAAGAATTCATTACAATAATAAAATTCTCACCGGAGACAAGATGTATTATAATCAGCTAACCGGTTTTGGTAGGGCTGAAGGTAATGTTCTGCTCCGCGATCCCCAGGAAAACCGATATATTTCCGGCGGTTATGGTGAAATTTACGAGAAACAGGATTCAGCCATGATTACCCAAAAACCATTGGCTGTGAAAATTCTTGAAAAAGATTCGATGTATTTCTCTGCAGAAAGAATTCTCGCTTTTCAGAAAATGGATTCTACAATGCAGAAGAAAAGTTTTCTGAGAGCATACAAAAAAGCAAGATTTTATAAATCCAATGCGCAGGCAAGAGCCGATTCTTTAAGTTTTAATGAAACTGACGGCGTTCTGCATTTCGACAGAAAACCAATTTTATGGAGCGGAGAAAAACAGGTAACCGGAAAGAAAATTGAAGCTTACTTCAATACCCAAACTGAGGAAATCGATTCGTTAAAGGTCATTGGTGATGCTTTTGCCATCAGCAAAGTGGATTCGCTGAATAATAAAGACGAATTCAACCAGGTGAAAGGAACGGTAATGATTGTTTATTACGAAAACAGCGATATAAAATTGGCGCGTGTTCTCGGAAATGCACAGGCCATTACTTATGCCGAATCTGAGGATGAAAAAACCAAAGAACTTGAGAGAATTGGTGTTGCGCTGTCAACATGCGGTACGATTGAAGCAGAGTTTGAAGAACGGAAAATTCAGATTATTTCCTGTAATATTGGCGCTCAGAACGAGGTTTATCCAATGTCGATGATATCGCGGGATAAACGGTTTTTCCCTGATTTTAATTACAATACCAGAGACCGTATCCGAAAATGGCAGGACGTATATCTCGATTCCCCGAATTACGAGGAAACCGTTTATGTTTCGGATGACGCACTTTACGATGCCGCACAGAAGAAAATCGAAGAAGAACGGGCGAAAAATAAACCAGCCGTTCCGAAAAGGGTGCGAAAATAAAATCTACATAATCCGCTAAATCAGTGAGAGATTAATCCTTAATCTTTTAAAATTTCCGAAATTTGCACCATGCAAAAAGAATTCTTTCAATATCAGGCACAGACAACGCAGTTTGCCTCAGGTTTTGAGGTGGCAAGAGCCGAAGGCAGTTACATCTACGGAACCGACGGAAAAAAATATCTCGATTTCGTTGCTGGAGTTTCAGCCAATACTTTAGGACACTCGCATCCAAAAGTAGTTTCAGCTATTAAAGAACAGGCCGATAAATATCTGCACGTCATGGTTTACGGCGAATATGCGCAGGAAATGCCGGTGAAACTTTGTCAGTTACTCGCCGATGCAACGCCTGAACCATTGGAAGTGACTTATCTTGTAAACTCAGGTGCAGAAGCGATTGACGGTAGTCTGAAATTGGCAAAACGCTTTACCGGAAGAGAAGAAATTATTTCTTTCAAAGATGCTTATCACGGTAATACACATGGCGCACTTTCAGTTGCGGGAAACGAATACCATAAGCGTGAATTCCGGCCGTTACTACCTTTGGTTTCATTTATTGAATTTAATAAAGAAGACGATTTAGCAAAAATATCAGAGAAAACTGCTTGCGTTATTGTTGAAACCATTCAGGGCGCAGCAGGATTTCTTGTTCCACAAAATGATTATTTAATCAAGCTTAAAAAACGCTGCGAAGAAGTTGGAGCGTTGCTTATTTTAGATGAAATTCAACCCGGATTTGGAAGGACCGGAAAACTGTTTGCCTTTGAGCATTACGGAATTGTTCCGGATATTCTGGTAATGGGCAAAGGAATGGGAGGAGGTGTTCCTGTTGGCGCATTTATGAGTTCTAAAGAAATTATGAGTTCACTTTCGCATTCTCCAAAATTGGGACATATTACGACTTTCGGCGGAAATCCTTTGATTGCAGCGGCTGCTCATGCAACCTTGAAAGAAGTTCTTGAAAGCGGACTAATGAATGAAGTTGATGAAAAAGAAAAACTGTTCCGTGAACTGCTTGTTCATCCGAAAATAAAAAGTATCAATGGTCGCGGACTGATGCTTGCTGTAAACCTTGGCTCGCCGGAATACACTCTGAATGTCGCAAAACGCTGTATGGACAAAGGACTGATTGTTTTTTGGCAACTGTATTATAATCAATATATGAGGATTTCGCCGCCGCTGACCATCTCAAAAGAAGAGATTGCTGAAGGTTGCAAAATCATTCTTGAGGTTTTGGATGAAGATATTTAGAATCGGTTAAGTTCAAACAAAATAGAATTTCAACATATAAAAATCACCTTTTTTCTATTGTGTTAATAAGAAATTAATTTATATATTGCGACACATTAAGAAAAGAGAAATATGGCGAAGCAGAAAGTGCACTACGAGTTCCCAATGCACTGCCTATCTGAGATTTTGTACGAATACCTTGCAAGTGCAGAAGGCCTTGCAGAGTGGTTTGCAGATGAAGTTGTAGAAAAAGGGGACGATTTTTATTTCAGTTGGGGCGGAGGACCGGCAGAAAGGGCTACGCTCATCAGATATAAGCCGGAGAGTTTTGTGCGTTTCCGTTGGGAAGAAGACGAAGGAACAAAAAATTTCTTCGAGATGACCATCGTTATCGATGAAATTACCGAAGACCTTTCACTGAATATTACCGATTTCTGCGATCCCGGCGACGAAGAGGAAAACAAACTTTACTGGGAAAATTTAATCGAAAACCTTCAAATCAAACTTGGTGCAGCATAAGTTGATTTATAAAACTAATAAACTGATGGACGAGCAATCGTTCATTATTTTTTTATAAAAGCCAAAGAAATGTCATTTAATACCACTTACACCTCAGAAAATATTGAACTTAAAAACCGTGCTTTCCTTTTTGGTGATGCCGTGAAAGTTTCATTTTTTGTGAGAAATTCTGAACTGATTCTTGCCGAAGAATGTTATTTTTTTCTGATGGCTTCGATGCGAAAAATGAGAATGAATATTCCGCTGAGTTATACTTTGGAATTTTTTCAGAATTTGTTTAATGAAAATGTGATTTCTAAAGGGATATCAAACGGAATCATCAACTTCCTCGTTTACCGTGATTCGGATGATAAACCGCTTCAGAAATCAGGAATTTCTTTTTGGTTCGATATTACCGAAACCGATGATGTGCTGTCGGCAAAATACGGTTATGAACTGGATATGATCAAAGAAATCAACGTGAATACGAATCTTTTAAGCAATATCCGTGTTCACTGTCCGGAGAACGTTTACGCTGAGATTTATGCTAAAGAAAATGATTTGGATGATGTTCTTTTGCTGAACCCAAACAAAAGAGTGGCACGAAGTATTTTCGGGAATCTTCTGCTCCTTCAGGATAAAATTATCAAAATCCCAAAACAGTCCGAAGGTGCTTATATTTCACCGCTGATGGAAAGTTTCGTGACCTTTATCCATAAAAGTAATTTTGTCATTATTGAACAGGCAGAAATTATTGCATTCGAAAGCCAAAAATCGGATGAAATTCTAATGATTTCAGATGAAAAAGGAATCTTTTCAGTAAGTAAAATCCGTAATAAAACTTTCGGGAATGAGAGGTTTTCAGAGATGATTGAAGGTTGGAAAGAATGGCTTGAAAAGCATCAGGAGTAAGATCTTATCCTTTCATAAAATCATTCGTGCATTCTTGCCAAAATGAAAAATTGACAAACCCGACAAACAACCTTCCTTAAGTCATTTGCCGGGTTTTGAAAAATTCTGTGTAAACAGAAAATAAATACTTAATTTTTGTGAATTTTGTGTGGATTTGGTATCGCTATATCCGTAAAAATTGCTTAACAAATTAACGAACTATTTTTCTTAAAATGTATTAAAGGATGTTTTAAAATTTGTTAAATATTAATTCAGAGAAACATCTTCCGGGGCATTGGCCCAAAGCAGAAATTCTCCACCAAGATTTTGCATGATATTCTTCCATAATCCCTGATCATTTGGCAACGTATAATCGAGGTTGTAAACATCTACGACCGTCCAGAATTTTCTTGTAATTTCGCCCTCCAACTGTTGTGCTGCCCAACCTGAATATCCTGAAAAAACTTTAATATCGGAAACGCTCAGTCTTTTTTCAAATATTTCAGTAACGATGGTTTCCACATCTTCAGTAAGGTAAAAATCGTCATTGATTTCCATTGAAAATTCATTGGTTGGCTTCCCTTTTACGATGAAAAAAATCTTGTCGTTTTCCACAGGTCCGCCTTCGTAAACATCCACTTTAAATCCGAAGATTTCAAGCAGGCTTTTACTGACGTCTTTATTCTTTTTATTGAGGATTAATCCGAAGGCTCCGTTTTCATTATGGTCAATCATCAGAACAACCGAACGGGAAAAAATATCTCCCGAAACATCGGGCGTGGAGATTAATATTTTACCTTTGTAAGAGTAATTCATACTCAAATTTATAAAAAATTATGGAGAATCTCCACGATAAAAGACAAGTTTACGACAAATCTCAACTCCTGGAAAAAGACATCAAACAGAACCCTGTTGAACAGTTCAGAGATTGGTTTCTGGATGCCGAAGAAAACGCTGGAATTTCTGAACCCAATGCGATGGCAATTTCAACGGTCGAAGCTGATGGTTGCCCAAGAACACGAATGGTTTTGTTGAAAGCTTATACTTGGGAAGGTTTTATTTTCTACACGAATTACGACAGCAGAAAAGGCAAAGCAATCGAAAATTCACACCGCGCATGTCTGCATTTTTTCTGGCCGCCATTGGAACGGCAGGTGATTATTAAAGCTGAGCTCGAACGTTTACCGGAAAATCTCAGCGACGGATATTTTTCGCAGCGCCCTAAAGGCAGTCAGCTCGGAGCGCTGGTTTCTCCACAAAGCCAGGTAATTCCCAACCGTGAGTTCTTAGAAAATAAACTGAAAGAACTTGAAAAAGAATTTGAAAATAAAGAGGTAGAGCGCCCGGAAAATTGGGGTGGATATATGGCAAGACCTTACGAAATAGAATTTTGGCAGGGTCGTCCAAACCGTTTGCACGATAGAATTCTCTACGAACTTACCGAAGATTTCGACTGGAAGATTTCTAGACTGGCACCATAAAAAAATCCCGCAATTTGCGGGATTCATTTTTTAATCTTTATCTAAGATTATTTTTTCTTAGCACCAGCTACAGCGTTAGCTAAATCAGCACCAGCTTTGAATTTAGCAACTTTCTTAGCAGCAATTTTAATCGGCTTTTTAGTAGCAGGGTTGATACCTTGTCTTGCAGCTCTTTCAGCTACAGAGAAAGTCCCGAATCCAACTAAAGAAACTTTTCCGTCTTTTTTCTTAAGAGTTCCAGTTACATTAGCCATAAAAGATTCTAAAGCAGCTTTAGCAGCAACTTTTGTAATTCCGGCATCCTTTGCCATTGCGTCGATTAATTCAGACTTGTTCATAATTGTTGTTATTAAAAGTTAGTTATGTTTTGTTGTTTAAGCAAATATAATACAAAATTCAATATATGCAAATTATTTTAAAGAAAAATAATGAAAATTATATCAAATTTTGTTTAATGATTGAAAATTGATAATCCTAATTGCTTACCAAAAATCAGCCTTCACACGTACTAATATTATGCCAAACGCCTATAAACATTGATGTTTTAAATAATTGTTTAATTGTAGCATTAAATTACGAATTCCGAAATTTGGCTAAAATCATTAAATAAATATTATTATACTTGCTTTATCTGTAATAATTATATCTAATAAATGATATTTGTGAAATTATTATTCTCCATATTAATTTTACATAAATGTGCTGCATAATGCTGTTTTTCAATATTTATTAATAAATTTGCAGCCATGCTTATCGAAATTTTCAAATCAAAAATTCATCGTGTTCGGGTAACTTCATCCGACCTCAATTATATTGGAAGCATTACTATTGATGAAGATCTGTTGGAAGCATCCGGCATTATGGTTGGCGAAAGAGTATATATCGTGAACGTAAACAATGGTGAGCGTTTCGATACGTATGCGATTAAAGGTAAGAGGAAATCCGGTGAAATTTGCCTGAACGGACCTGCTGCCCGTAAAGTGCAGAAAAATGATATCATCATCATTATTTCTTATGCTCAGATGACACCTGAGGAAGCAAAAACATTCCAGCCAAAAATTATTTTCCCGGACGAGAAAACCAATCTTTTAACCTGATCTGAAACTTGGAAAAACAGAAAAAAACCAGTCCGGCTAAAATCATACTTACCATTGCCATTTCTTTGGCAGTGGCCGTTTTTTTTATGTGGCTGGCCTTTCGTGGGCTGGATTTCGGAAAAATAAAGGGATATTTTGCAAAAGCCGATTATTTTTGGGTGGCTGTTGCAGCATTTTTTGGAATTTTGGCGTATTGGTTCCGCGCTGTTCGTTGGAATCTTTTGCTTGAGCCTTTGGGACACAAAATTTCAAACTCAAATTCTTTCTGGACGATTTCTTTTGGATACTTGATGAATCTTACCATTCCAAGAAGTGGAGAGTTGGCACGATCTACGGCTTTATACGGAGTTGAAAAAGTTCCTGTTGATAAATCTTTCGGCACAATCATCCTTGAAAGGGTGGTGGATTTGGTTTGCATGCTCGGATTTTTAGCTTTGACATTAGCTTTTAAATACGATGCAATTGTTGAGTTTTATAAATATGCAACTCAGCAGAACGTTGGTGCAGAAAACGATTCTTCTTACTGGATTTGGATTATTCATGGTGTTGGGGCTCTTGGTGGAATTCTATTTTTTGCTTTAAGAAAACATCTTGAAAATCTTCCGGTTCTAAATAGTATCTATAAAATTGTAGATGGACTGTTGCAGGGAGTATTGTCGATTTTCAAACTGAAACATCCCGGTAAATTTGTGTTTTACTCGGTCGCTATTTGGGTGTGCTATTATCTTGCAGCGTATTTAATTTGCTTTTCGCTTCCTGAGACTTCAAACTTCACCATCGCAGATGGATTTTTCATCATTGTTGTAGGAACTTTAGGAATGATGATTCCGGCTTCCGGAGGTATCGGTGCCTTTCATTTTGCGTTAAAAATTGGAATAGGCGCACTGTTTCTTTCCATGGGAAAATCCTATGAAGAAG
>CAZPQV010000012.1:0-2980 GCA_964588705.1 uncultured Chryseobacterium sp. | reverse complement strand
GAAGGTGCCGAAGTTGGGTTAGCATACGCATTTATATCACACACCATGCAATTGGTTATTATGGTGGTAATGGGCTTCATTTCCATTCCGATGCTAACAAAAGCCAGAAATATGGCGGTTAAAAATCAGGAGTTTAGAAATCAATAAATTTTTGTCGTAAATACGCTCGTATTTTATTTGTGCATCCGTGACAATTTAAAATCTATCCAAAAGCACGTTTCAATAAACTTTCCACTTTCGGTTCACTGCCTCTGAAGTTTTTATAAAGTTCCATCGGATCTTTGGTTCCGCCTGAAGAAAGCAAAGTTTTGTATTTAGCAGCAATTTCTTCATTGAAGATTCCATTTTCTTTAAAGTATTGAAAAGCATCGGCATCCAAAACTTCTGCCCATTTGTACGAATAATATCCTGCAGAATATCCACCCTGAAAAATGTGCGAGAAACTAGGGCTTACAGCAGCTTCCGGATTACTTGGGTAAAGATTAGTGGCTTGGGTTTCTGCCACTTCAAAGGTTTTTACATCGCTCACTTTTTCAGATTTGGTATGGTAAGCCATATCCAAAAGTCCGAAACCAAGTTGTCTTAACGTTTGGTAACCTTCCATGAAATTTTTGCTTTCTGCAATCTTTTCAATCTTTTCATCCGGCAAAACTTCTCCGGTTTGATAATGTTTGGCGAAGGTTTTCAAAAATTCAGGCTCGTAACAGTAGTTTTCCAAAAATTGCGATGGCAACTCCACGAAATCCCATTTCACAGAAGTTCCCGAAAGTCCCGGATATTGCGTATCTGCCAAAATGCCGTGTAGCGCATGACCAAATTCGTGGAACAGCGTCGTAACTTCCTGAAAAGTCAACAAACTTGGAGTATCTTTCGTAGGCTTGCTGAAATTACAAACCACAGAAATATGCGGTCTTGAATTTTCACCATTTTTCTTAAACTGATTTTTATAACTCGTCATCCAGGCGCCGGCACGTTTTCCTTTTCTGGGGTGATAATCGGTGTAAAGAAGTGCTTTGTATTCGCCGTTTTCCAGCACTTCGTAAGTTTTCACTTCAGGATGATATTTCGGAATATCGGTTCTTTCACTAACGGTGAGCCCGAACAGTTTTTCTGCCAATCCAAAAACGGCTTCTTCCACTTTTTCTAATTGAAAGAAAGGTTTCAGTTCTTCATCATTCAAATCAAATTTTTCTTTGCGGAGTTTTTCGGCGTAATACGCGTGATCCCAGCTCTGCATTTCCTCAATGCCGTCGGCTTTTGCAAGGGCTTTCAACTCATTAATTTCCTTTTGTGCGTAAGGCGTGGCTTTATTTAAAAGTTCGTTCAGAAACTCCTGAACTTTCAGCGGTGATTTTGCCATTCTTTCTTCTAGTACGAAATCTGCAAAGTTTTTATAGCCCAAAAGTTTTGCTTTTTCCTGTCGTAAAGCAATAATTTCTTTAATCAGATTCTGGTTGTCGAGTTCGCCACCGTCAAATGATTTTTTTCCGTTGGCAAGGGCGAGTTCTTTTCTCAATTCGCGGTTGTTGGCGTACATCATTGCCGGCAAATAACTCGGATACTGAAGCGTAATCACGTATCCTTCAAGATTTCTTTCTTTGGCTTCTTCTTCATATTGCGAAAGGATGGCCTCCGGAATTCCAGCCAACAGACTTTTATCGGTAATATGTTTGAAATATGCATTGGTAGAGGCCAAAACGTTTTGCCCGAATTTCAGCGATTTTATGGATAAATCCATATTCAACTGCTCCAGTTTCTTTTTGTCTTCATCGTTAAGGAGTGCACCGCTGCGAACAAAACCTTTATATGTTTCATTCAAAAGCATTTGTTGTTCCTCGTTCAGACTGTATTTTTCTTTTTCTTCAAATACTTTTTTAATCCGTTCAAATAGTTGGGTATTCTGAGATATTTTTGAGGAGAATTCTGTCAGTAATGGTGAAACTTCCTGCGCAATTTTCTGTATTTCGTCATTGGTTTCAGCAGAATTCAGATTGAAAAAAATATTGGAAACTACATCCAATTTTTCACCGGAATAAGCCATGGCTTCGATTGTATTTTCAAAAGAGGGCGCTTCCGGATTGTTGACAATTTCTTCAATTTCCTTTTCTGAAACCGAAATCAGTTCTTTAAATGCGGGAAGAAAATCCTCTTCTTTTATCTGATCAAATGGTGCTGAATGTTTTGGAGTATTGAAATCTTGCGTAAGAATGTTTGACATAAATCTGATTTTGAATCAAATTTACAAAATCTGTTCCCATTAAATTTTTGGACAGAATTACAGACAAAATTTCTACTTTTGTCTTACTTTAAAAATTAAACTATGAAAAAAGTCCTTTACGTTTTGCTGGCTTTGCTGGCAGTCTTAGCGATTGCAGTTTTCGCCATTAGTGAAAAATATCATTTTGAAAAATCGATTGTCATTAATGCTCCTGCCGAAAAAGTGTATAGCCATATGTCTTCTATGAAGAGTTTCAATGAATGGAATCCATGGCTGAAAATGGATCCCAACCTGAAAATGGAATACACCGGAACCTCGGGAGAAGTTGGCGATAAATATTGCTGGAAGAGCGAGGATAAGAATGTGGGAAACGGTTGTCAGGAAATTACAGCTTTGGTTCCGAATCAAAAACAATCGACCAAAATGGCATTTGAAGGAATGGGTGATGCGTATTCCGATATCATTCTGACGCAGGACGGAAACGGCACAAAAGTAACCTGGACGCTGGATTCTGAACTGGAGCGCCCGATGAATCTGATGAAATTTTTCATGAATTCAGCGATGGATAAATCTTATGGCGAAGGTCTGTACAAGTTGAAAGACCTTGTCGAAAACTAAGATTCTTTCCCTATTAACTTAAAAATATGACCCTTCCGAAACGAAAGGGTTTAGTTTTTGCCTTATTTCGGGTGAAACATTTATCTTTAACCTGTTGTGCATTTAGCACAAATTAATTTTTAATTTATTCAAACTTCTTTTGAA
>CAZPQV010000011.1:0-48509 GCA_964588705.1 uncultured Chryseobacterium sp. | reverse complement strand
GAAGTTTTAATTATTCTTAAGCGTATCGATTTAGATTTTCTCGTTCCAAGACTATCATATTACTTAAAATTTTCATTGTTTTTGATTGTTAAAAAAAAGAGTATTTTTAGCTCTGAAACAATTCAGACATGAAAATCATTTCTCTTGTTCCATCAATCACAGAAGCACTTTTCGATTTTGGTTTAGATGAAACCGAAATTATCGGCAGAACAAAATTCTGTATTCATCCAGAAGAAAAAGTAAAAAAGGTTGAAGTTGTCGGCGGAACAAAAAATTTAAATATTGAAAAAATAAAAAACCTCAATCCCGACCTCATCCTTGCAAACAAAGAAGAAAATGTAAAGGAACAGATTGAAAAACTGATGAAGGACTTCAAAGTGTGGGTTACAGAAATTGATGATTTAGACGACAACAGAAAGTTTCTCACAGACCTTGGAGCATTGCTGAACAAAGAAGATACTGCTGAAAAATTCAATAAAAAAATCGATCAAATCTTTTCAGAATTACGAACCAAAAGAAAAAAGAAAGTTGCCTACCTTATTTGGAAAGACCCATATATGACGGTTGGTTCCGATACTTTCATCAATCATATTCTCGAAGCAATTGGGCTGGAAAATATCTTTAGCAACAGAACCCGTTACCCTGAAATCACTTTAAATGAAATGAAATCGTCGGAATACGTTTTACTTTCAACGGAACCCTACCCTTTTAAAGAAAAAAATATTGAGGAACTTCAGAAAGAAATTCCTCAATGTCAATTTAAAATCGTTGATGGCGAAGCCTTCTCGTGGTACGGAACTCACCTTGCAAAAAGGGAAGATTATTTCAAGAATCTTCAGAGAGAATTGCTATAAAATCTTTCCGATTTCTCCACAAAGCCATTCCAGCATTTCGCGGTCTTCATTGGTAAACGGATCCAGCTTGTGCGAATCAATATCAATCTGGCCGATATTTTCACCGTTTTTAAAAATCGGAACCACAATTTCAGCTTTTGTATCAATGGAACACGACAGGTAATTATCCTGTGCATTAACATCTGGCACTACAAAAGTTTCGTTGGAAACGGCAACCTGTCCGCAAATTCCTTTTCCATAAGGAATAACGGTGTGGTCTGTAGGCGCACCAACATACGGTCCTAAAACCAATTCGTCTTTATCCCCATTTTTGAAATAAAAACCCGTCCAGTTGAAATATGAAATTTCCTGATCAAGAAGTTGACAAATCTTGTGCAGCTTATCGTTTGTATCTTTGCTTGGACTTTCAATAATCGATGAAAGCCGTCTTTTTAGTTCGCTCATTATTCAATAATATGGGTTTCGGTATAGCCAAATAATCCTCTTTCTTTAATCATTTCTGCAACACCTTTAGGTAATTGATTTTCCCAACCCGATTCGTGGGTTGCAATCTTCGCAAGAATATCTCTTGAGTAAATTTCAGAATAATCCGGGTTATAATCTACGATATCTACAATTCTTCTGTTAGCTATGAAATATTTGTAGAGCTCCTTCAGATTGTCATTCACCTTCAAGTTCTTAGAAGTCAACAGTTGCTGCGTTTCAGGATCTTTATAAGGGTACAAATAAACTCTCATATCTTTCTTGAAGAATTTACCAAATGCCTCCAAAATTCCACCGGAAAGATGGCTGTAATATTCTTCATCAAAAACCATCAGAAGGTTGTTTACACCCATCGTTACCCCAAGATATCTGATGTTGTAACTGCTGAAATATTCCACCAAACGATAATATTCAGAGAAGTTCGAAATCATTACCGTATAGCCAAGTTTTGCCAGCACATCTACTCTGTCAAGGAAATCACGTTCGTCAATTTTTCCTGTTGCACGAAGGTTGAACGTAGTAATTTCAAAAATGATAACGGTATCTTCCGGTCTTCCTTCGGTATCGTTCAGGAACATTTTTATTCCTTTTTCGAACATATCTGTATTTACCAGAGTTACCGGACGGAAACTTCCGCGAACCGCAAAAACATCTTTTTTATAAAGAATATCTGCCGGAAGCATGTTTTTCCCTTCAGAATTGAAAATCACAGCATCGGTCATTCCTTTTTTCACCAACTGAAGCGACATCAAACGGTTATCAACATATGGGAACGCCGGTCCTTCGAAATGAATCATATCAATCTCGATTTTATCAACCGAAATATGATCGTAAAGCGATCTGATTAAATTTCTGGGGTTATCGTAAAAATTAAATGCCCCGTAAATTAAGTTTACGCCAAGATTCCCTAAAGTTTCCTGCTGAAGCGTTGCATCATTCTCGCGGAAACGAATGTGAAGAATAATTTCGGAATATTCTGCTCCACCTTCATGCTGAAACATCAGTCCGACCCAACCGTGACCGTTAAACGTTTTGTGGTAATTGATGGTGGTAACGGTGTTTGCATACGAAAAGAAACGTCGGTTCGGCGTTTCTGTATTATCCAGTCGTTCATTAATCAGACGGATTTCATGGCGGAGCATTTTGCGAAGTCTGTTTTCGGTTACGAACCTGTTTTTTTCTTCTGCTCCGTATATTGCGTTACTGTAATCTTTATCGTAGGCCGACATTGCTTTTGCAATCGTCTTTGATGACCCTCCTGCTCTGAAAAAGTGGCGAACAGTCTCCTGCCCTGCGCCAATTTCAGCGAAGGTTCCATAGATATCCGAGTTCAGATTTATCTCGAGTGCTTTCTGCTTAGGGGTTAAGTATTGCTTAATCTCTGGCATTTTAAAATTTTGCGTAAATTTACGAAAATATAACCCCAACCTCAAATATGAATTTTTAGGAACCGGAACATCACAAGGAATTCCCGTCATTGGCTCTACACATCCGGTTTGTCTGTCAGAAAATCCAAAAGATAAAAGACTTCGGGCTTCGGCTCTTGTAACGACCGATGAAGGTAAAAAAATCCTCATTGACTGCGGCCCCGATTTTCGCCAGCAAATGCTGAAAAACAACGAAGACCATATTGATGCCGTCCTGCTCACCCACGAACACAACGATCACGTTATTGGACTGGACGACCTGCGCCCACTGATTTTTAAGAATAAAATGAAAATGCCTTTATTCTGCAAGGAACGTGTAGGAAAAGAAGTTACCGCAAGATTTCCCTATGCTTTCGCTGAAAAACTATATCCGGGAGCACCCAGTTTTGACCTTAGTTATATTGATGGAACATTTCAACTGTTCGACACGACCATTACACCGGTTGAAGTAGAGCATTATTTAATTGAAATATATGGATATAGGTTCAAAAATTTGGTTTATATCACCGATGCCAGTAATATTAAAAATAAAGAAGAACTGAAAGATCTTGATATTTTGATATTAAACTGTCTGCGCAAAGAAGATCCGCATCCCGCACATTTTATTCTGCCTCAAGTTCTGGAGCTGGCAGCGGAACTGAAACCAAAGCAGATGTACCTTACGCACATCAGCCACAAACTTGGATTTCATGATGAAGTTGAAGCGGAACTTCCTGATAATATACATCTTGCCTACGATGGTTTAGAACTGGATTTCTGATTTTTTGTTTTTTCTGAAAATTTTTTCCTGAAAAATAATTTTTATCATATATTTGCAGTCCCAATTATGAGCCCAGGTGGCGGAATTGGTAGACGCGTTGGTCTCAAACACCAATGCCTTTGGCGTACCGGTTCGATCCCGGTCCTGGGTACAAGAAATCCTCTGTAACAATGGTTATCAGAGGATTTTTATTTTTCGCATTTAAAATTTAAGATTAAATTAATAAATAAGGCACCCACCTTATGAATCCAAAATTCAACTTTCTACTTAATTCGGTAAATCTTTCTATTATAGTCAACAATTAATACATTTTATTGTAATTGCATCTACGAAATTCAAGTAGATGATCGATTTTCTGAATTTTTCAAATTAAAGCTAAATATTTTTTTGAATAAAACAATAGCAAAACACTGATTTTCGTCATATTACGTGCTTTCGCTAGCAGTTTCCGTTTATAAATCGTCAATTTTTCAAACGAAAGTTTAAACTATTTTTATTTTTTCAATTCAAATATGAATTTTTATTCATAAATAGTCTTAATTTAAAAACAATTCATTATTTTTTAACAAAAATCAAGATATATATCATAAAAATTGATTGTTTTTTTTGATAAAAGTTTAATTTATGATTGTATCTTTGTTATGTAAAAAAGAGGAAAAAAGTTTAACAAATTAAAATATAGAAAAATGAAACAATTTTCAACAATCAAGCTTCTTGCATTAGCCTTCATGCTAATCTCAGGACTTGTAGCTGCACAAAACATTACAGGTAAATCTGTAAAAATTTCTGTTGACGGCACATCTCCTATGCACGACTGGACAATGACATCTACTTCAGGTTCATTCAGCGCAACAGTAAACGGTAACGTTATTAATAACGTGAAGTTCACTTCTGCAGCTAAAGGCCTTAAAAGTACTAAAGGTAAAATGATGGATAACAAAGCTTATGCTGCTCTGAAAGCTGACGCTAATCCAAACATTAACTTTACTGCTACAGCAATGAACGTAGGTAAAGGAACTATCTCCGGTAAACTTACAATTGCGGGTGCTACTAAAAACGTTGCAATCCCTGTAACTGTTACTAAAAACGGTGCTTCTTACACCATCACAGGAACTCACAGCCTACTTCTTTCTGAATACAAAATGGAAAGACCTGGATTTATGGGCGTAAGAACCGGTGACGGTATTAAAGTAACTGTAACAATCGTTGCTAACTAATTAAATTTAAGTAAAATTATTAAATAAATAAAAACAATGAGAACTTCATTATTTAAAATTTCAGCATTCGCAATGGTATTTGCTAGTGCTATGGTAAGTGCACAGGAAGAACAATCGATGAGAGAGTATCTTGCACCTGAAAAATACAACAAAAACGTATTCGAAGATCCTAAAATTGCTGCTCCAGAATTCAACGGAGTAAAAGTAACTGTAGGTGGTGACTTCGCACTTCAAATCCAAGGATTGGATAACGAAACTGCCGGTACTGCAACACTTAAAGAAATGGGTACTGACGTTAACCTTCCAACTGCGAACTTAGACGTAAACGCTTACCTTGCAAAAGGTCTTAAATTACATATGAGAACTTACCTATCTGCTCGTCACCACAACGAAGCTTGGGTAAAAGGAGGATACATGCAGATTGATAACCTTGATTTCATTCAAGAAGGTCTATTATCAGACGTTATGCAACACGTGAGAATTAAAGCTGGTTACGATGACGTAAACTATGGTGACTCTCACTTCAGAAGATCAGACAACGCGAAAGCTATCACTAACATGTTCGTAGGAAACAACATTATGGACTCTTTCCTTACTGAACCTTTCATGGAAGCTTACGGTTTCTTCGACAGCGGATTATTCGTAATGGGTGGTATTACTAACGGTAAACTTAACCAAAACGTAACTAAAACTGCAACTACGGACAACGGTCCAACAATCTACGCAAAAGTTGGTTATGACAAACAAGTTGATTCTGACCTTAGAGTAAGATTAACTGGATCTGTTCTTAAAACTAACGGTCTAAGTACTGGTGGATACCTTTACGGAGCAGACAGAGCCGGATCAAGATACTATTTCGTACTTCTTAATGAAGCTGACGCAATGGGTACTTCTAACTATACAACTGGTAGATTCAACCCAGGTCTAAAAGAAATGCTTGCTTTCCAAATCAACCCATTCGTAAAATATCAAGGTCTTGAATTCTTCGGTACTTTCGAACACGTATCTGGTAACAAACTTGTAAACCCTACAACTAAGAGAGATTCTGACGGTAACTACACTCAACTTGCAGCTGAATTACTTTACAGATTTGGAGCTAAAGAACAGTTCTACTTAGGTACAAAATACAACAACGTAACTGGTAAAGACTTGGACGGTGAAAAAGAAAAAAAAATCAACCGTTTCAACGTAGCAGGTGGTTGGTATCTAACTCCAAACGTTCTTACAAAACTTGAGTATGTTTCTCAGAAATATAATGAAAGTGATGCTTGGGGTATGGCATCTCCTCTATACGGTGGTAAATTTAATGGAGTAATGATTGAAGCAACGATTGGTTTCTAATTTTAATTTAAATTTTTCATAAAGGGGCATCATTTTTGCCCCTTTTTTTATAATTAAAAATGATGAAAAAATTTTACTTTTTACTCGCTTTATTCTCCTTCAGTGCCGTGTCTTCACAGATCAACAATGTGGTTGTAAACGGGAAGACAAACATTAACACCTTCATGTGCGTCAATGAAAAATTCAACGCTGCCAGCAATGCCTATTCTTTCGAAAAGGGACAGCTTCCTTTCTTGCAGCTCGAAGTAAACAATTTCGACTGCAGAAACCGGATTATGACCCAAGACATGCGTAAAACTTTGAAAGCGGAGAAATACCCTATGATGTACGTGAAATTTCTCTCTTTTCAGAAAATTTCAGACAAACAGTACACCGCAAAAATAGAAGTAAAACTTACAGATAAGACAAAATACTACACCACAAGTTTTTATCCTGTAGGAAAAACGTTAGTTGGAAGAGAATATGTAAAATTCAGTGATTTCGGATTGAAAGC
Source organism: uncultured Chryseobacterium sp. (assembly GCA_964588705.1). Lineage (GTDB taxonomy): Bacteria > Bacteroidota > Bacteroidia > Flavobacteriales > Weeksellaceae > CAZPQV01. The sequence continues at coordinate 41,934 of CAZPQV010000011.1, read as the reverse complement.
TCCCACGAAAATGGGTGGAATGGTTGTGGTAAACGACGTTCTGAACCTTGTTCTTACGCTGAACAATTATTAATTTAATCCTGAGACATTACTTCTTCAGGCTACTTATAATGCCTGAAAATTCCAAAATCAGTGGGCGTCCATAAGGCTGCTTTCTGTCCCGCAACTTTCAAGCCTTTATTCGTCCACGTATCACAGGTAAACAGAAAACTGTAAGCCCCTTTCGCTTCATAAAAAGCATCGTCCTTTCCGTATACCGCATTGGTTGGAATATTGATGTAATTCCCTTCCCGGTCTTTATCCATACTGTCATCCACATATTTTATCAGTCTCTCATACTGTCTCTCGGTCATGGTGAAACTTTTTACCGAATCGTTCACTTTCATTTCGTCATAAAAAGTAGTGTGCACTGCGGCATCACTCATCCAAAAAGCTGCTTTCACCGCTGTTGAGAATTTCAGATCTGCCCAAGTCGGCGTATCAAGATAGAGCCCTTTATCGCCCCATCCTATTCCAACGAATTTATAATCTGTTCTTTTAGAAAGCGTATTTTCAAACGGAAATTTTTCGCTCCAATCCACATAATCAGACTTTACAGGAACCACAATATCGGTGTGCATACCGTTTGTTTTTATAAAACCTTTCACCACTTTCTGCTCCGGAGTTGCCACTGCCTGCACCGGAATAATCGGAAGGAAATATCCGAGAAATAAATATAACAACACAACAGAAACCAACGACAGCAACAGTTTTCCGGTTACGGTAAGAAACTTTTTCATTCTTTAAAGGTAAGAAAGTTATTAACGAAAACTTAATACTAATTAAATGGCAAATTATTTGGATAATTAAAAATAAATTGTAATTTTAATAACAAAATATGCAGAAACGCTCCAAATCCCAAAAAAGATTCAAATTCAGAGTAAAAGTTGCCCCTAAAAGAGTTCAGAAAAGATATTGATTTTCAAAGACGCACTGTCTCCCTGAAAGTCATTTTTTCTTTATAGGCAACCTCTTTTCCGAAGAAGTTCAGATCTAATCTTAATTGTTAAAATTTAAGAACAGGACTTCAACCCTCAAAAAATCCGGACTTCGAAATTCCGGAACAGGATTTTCTCCCCTTTTTATTTTTCTTTATTTCACGGAGTTTCCAAAGTATTTCACGGAGCAACACAGAGTTTATATTTAAGAAAAATAAAACTTAATTAACTTAAATTCTTAATGCTCATTATTAAAACATTAAGGCATTCATATCATAAAAAAAATCCTTTACTACAGAGAGTTTCCAGAGTATCCCACGGAGTAACACAGGGTTTATTTTAAAGAAAAAATAAAACTTAATTATCTTAATTTCTTAATGGTTATTATTTAAACATTAAGGCATTCTGAAAATAAAAAAAATCCTTTACTACACAGAGTTTTAGAGTATTTCACGGAGTAACACAGGGTTTATATTTAAGAAAAATAAAACTTAATTAACTTAATTTCTTAATGGTTAATAAAAAACATTAAGGAATTAAGAACAATAAGATTTATGATTAATAATAAATCTGATGAATCTGTGGAATCTGTGAGAGGAAAAAATTATGATTTTTTTGAACGGTTTTCAAGAAACTCAATATTCCGTTTCAGTCCGGCAAACTTAGTTCTTTTCACCGGAGATTTACGGAAGATTTCAGAGAACAGTTCCTGCGTAATTTCCTTCCACTCACTTTTTCGATATTTTTTCAGAAACTCATTCGGATGAAATTTTGGCTGATTGTGAGCGACAGAAAAACGGTTCCACGGACAAACATCCTGGCAGATGTCGCAGCCAAACATCCAATCCTCCATTTTATCCCGAAAACTTTCAGGAATTTCATTTTTCAGTTCAATGGTCGAATAAGAGATACATTTGCTGCCGTCAATAATCTTATCGCCAACAATGGCATCGGTTGGACACGCGTCAATACAGCTGGTGCAGGTTCCGCAATGATCAGTCGTAGGCGAATCCGGAATAAGCTCCAGATCACAGATAATTTCGGCTAAAAAGAAGAAAGATCCTCTTTGTTTAGTAATAAGATTGGCATTTTTTCCAACCCAACCAATACCGGATTTCCTGCCCCAACTCCGTTCTAAAACCGGCGCCGAATCTACAAAAATTCTAAAATGAAAATCTCCAATTTCTTCCTGAAGTTCAGCAACCATATCGCGAAGAATTTCTTTAATTATTTCGTGATAATCCTCACCATAAGCATATTTCGAAATCATGAAATTATCAATGGATGAGATTTGTTCTTCCGGAAAGTAATTGTACGATAATGAAATTACTGATTTTGAACCTTCAACCAACTTCGTTGTATCTAAGCGTTTATCGAAATAATTCTCCATATACTGCATTTCTCCATGGAAATTATTCTTCAAATACGCTTCAAAAGGTTTGGCATCTTCCTCCAAAAAACCCGATTTTGAAATCCCACAACTCTGGAATCCAAAATTTTTTGCCTTGGATTTGATGAGTTCCGAATATTTTTCAGAGAAATGTAACATAGGTTGCGCTGCGAAGATACTGCAAATTATAATTTTGCATAAAAAATTAGACAAATGAATATACAAGACGTATTACATAACGGAAATTACACACTAATCGATGTGCGCGAACCAATGGAACTGATGATGGACGGAAAATTCGACGATGCCATTAACATTCCTACAAGACAGATACAGGCAAGAATTGAAGAAATAAAAGAAATAAAAGGTCCGAAAATCATTTTCTGCAGAAGCGGTGGAAGATCTGCAGGTGTTGTAGGATTTCTTCAGCAAAACAAAATTGAGGAAGTTTACAACGGTGGCGGATTTATGATGCTGAATTATATGAGACAGCAGTAAATCTCCACAACATCAATTAGATTTTGATAAAAAGTCTGTATTTTAGCAAAAATTTAATTTAAAAATGGAAAATTTAATTGATGTATTAAAATCAGGAAACTATGCATTAATCGACGTTCGCGAACCATTGGAACTGGATATGGACGGAGAAATTGATGGTGCACAAAACATTCCGCTAGGACAAGTTGAAAGCAGAAAAGACGAAATTCTGAGTATTGATAAACCTATAGTTCTGTTCTGCAGAAGCGGAAACAGAAGCGGAAAAGCATTAGACTTCCTGAACTCTGAAGGTTTACAAAACGGCTACAACGGAGGCGGCTGGGCTGAATTGAAACGAACTTTAGAAAATCTATAGAATAACAATCCTCTCAAAATGAGAGGATTTTTTTTATTGTATCATTCAAATTAAAATGGTAAATCAATCGTCTCAGGATTAATAAAATCCAAAGTATAAGGATTTTGCAGATAACTGAGCATTGGTTTCTGAAACTGGCGGATATCATTCACCTCAATGCCGTAAACCTGCCAATAATTGGATAAAAGCTGCGCATAAGTATGCTCGTCCCAGAAACCGAAAAGTGGCCGTCCTTCATCTGCAACCATTGGTAAAGCTTCAATGGTAATTCCGTTTTCGGAACGCTCAATATTGTATTTCGGTTTGTACTGTAAAATATAATCGGAGTAGTGAAACTTGGCGTAAAGCTCCTCATACTGTACCGGATGCAAAACATGTCCTTTCATTTTAGAAAGTAAATCACTTTCTTTTTCCGCGATCGCACCGTTATCCTGCATATGCATGATTAACCCGAATTTATCCACTCCCATTGTGAACAGCAGATTAATCATATCATCGCGGTAACTGAAAATATCTTCGGAATATTTAAGCGGAAAAATCACTAAACTCCACGGTTTTCTTCCTTTAAATTCAATCGGCTCCACAATAGACTGCAACATCAAGTGGAAAGTGCCGAAGCGCTCCTTTAAATCCGGTGAAATTTTGAATTCCCTGCCTAATTTTTGTCTACGTTTCCATTCGTGAAGCATTTCGGTATAAACCATACCGTATAGCATTTTCCCCACCCATTGAAAAATCTGTTCTTCAGGAAGAGATTTCATACCTTCATAGCCGTTTTTATAAGCATCCTGAACTTTATTTTCGAGTTCCTCAAATGCAGATTTAACCTCAGCTGTACAAGGCATTTTCAAATCTTTATAACGAATTGATTTAGACTTGTCCATCAACTCCAGATAATCATCACCAATTTTAAAGTGTTCTAAAAGCCATTCCGGAAAAATCGAAACAGATTCTGTCGTTAATTTACCTGTTAAAAAACAGAAATTTTCATCAAAAATCATCTCCTCGAAAGGATTGAAATATTCTACCAACATTGATATCGATTTGAAATAATTAAATACTTGAAAAGTGCTGCAAATATAAGTCTTTTCGAAAGCAAAGTCTTATGACCTCACTAAACTCCAGAAGAAATAAAGTCATTATAGAAATTCCTCCTGAATGACAAAACCTGCTTGAATTGTGATTATTGAATTAAAAGTAATTAAAAGCGACTGAAATCTGCTTCATCAAATTCTTTAAGCAGTTTTTCGAACACTTGTTCCACCGGTAAAACCTCATCAATTAAAGCAGAAACCTGCCCAATTTCGAGCTCGCCTTCGTCCATATCTCCTTCGAACATTCCGCGTTTTGCTCGGGCTCTTCCCAACAGTTCTTTTAGGGCATCGATATCTCTGCCGATTTGATATTGCTTTTCGAGATCGTAAAAGAATTTATTTTTCACTAAACGAACCGGTGCCAGCTCTTTCAGTGTAAGATGCGTGTCGCCTTCGTTCAGCTGAGTGATTTTTTCTTTCCAGGTATCGTGCGAACTTGCTTCAACAGTTGCTGCGAAACGGGATCCAATCTGAACACCGTCTGCACCGTGTATCATCGCTGCTTTCATCTGCGAACCCAAGGCAATTCCTCCGGCTGCAATCAGCGGTTTTGTGATATGTTTTTTCACGTTTGGGATAAGCACCAAGGTGGTTGTTTCGTCACGTCCGTTGTGTCCACCTGCTTCAAAACCTTCGGCTACAATGGCATCAACGCCGGCATCTTCACATTTAATAGCGAATTTTGTGGAGGAAACAACATGACCGACTTTCAGACCTTCTTTCTGCAAAGTTTCTGTGTAAGTTTTCGGATTTCCTGCTGACGTAAAAACGATTTTTACTCCTTCTTCAAGAATGATGTTCATAATCTCTTCCATATTCGGATAAAGCATCGGAACATTCACCCCAAACGGTTTATCGGTTGCTGCTTTGCATTTTTGAATATTCTCGCGTAAAATATCCGGGTACATACTTCCGGCACCAATAAGGCCGAGACCACCGCTGTTGGAAACCGCAGAAGCCAAACGCCATCCCGAATGCCAAATCATACCTCCCTGAATGATGGGATATTTAATATTGAAAAGTTCTGTAATCCTGTTTTTACTCTGCATTTCCTTTAGTTTTTTGGCCGCACCAAAATCGATAAAATTACTCATATGTAAATTTAATGAATTTGATGATGTGAAAAAATAGGCATACAAAAAATCCCGCGTTTCTGCGGGATTGATTTTTATTGTACTACTGCTTCTTTATTCCAGTTGGTTTTAAAGCTGCAGTCGCTGTATCTGTTATCGATCGAGATGAAAGTTTCAGGCAGTTTTTCGTTCACCCATTTCTGAACAGTTTCTCCCTTCTTGCGGTCTAATGCAAGGTTTTTGATTCTTTCGTAATCGGTTTCCAAAGCAAGTTGGTGTGCAGGAATAATTTCGTTAACCTGCAAAATTACCAACGATTTTTTCTGATTGTTTTCATCCTCATAAACATCGGTAATATCATTTTGGTTAAGACCTGCAATCTGATATGCCACAGTTGGTGGAAGGTCGATTTTCTCTAATTTATCACTTCCATCCTGACTTAAAATTCTTCCCGCGTTAAACTTGGTGTTTTTATCATCAGAATATTTAAAAGCGGCTTCTTTAAATGTGATTTTGCCTTCCTCAATCTGAGCTTTAATAGAATTCAGCTCTTCTCTTGCAGCACTTATTTCTTCTGCGTTCGGTTCTGCTTTCAGCAAAATATGTCTTGCATCGTACATTTTTCCACTCTTTCTCACCAGTTGGATAATGTGATAACCGAAATCCGTTTCAACAGGATCTGAAATTTCACCTTCCTGAAGATTTAAAGCGGCGGCTTCGAAAGGCTTCACCATTCTTCCTTTCGGAACATTTTTGTAAAGACCTCCGTTGGATGCAGAACCCGGATCTTCGGAGTAAATACGCGCCATCTGCTCGAAGCTTTCACCGTTCAGAATATCCTGCTTTATTTTAAGAAGTCTGCTTTTAATCTCATCTTTATGTTCCTCGGTAAGTTTAGGATACATCATAATCTGGGAGATAGAAACCTCATCCTTTACTGAAGGCAACTGATATTTAAACGTGTTATAGAAATCGGTTACTTCATTTGGTGTAACGTCCACTTTCTGAGTAACTCTCGCATATTTCTGCTGTCCGTAATACTGGTCAGTATCAATCTTCTCGATGGCATTTTTCATCTCGTAAGATGTTCTGAATTTGTATGCTTCAAGCATCGTTTTTTCGTCCGGAAACTGACCAAGAATCTGCTGATATTTGTTGTCTGCCATTTCTTTAATTGCAGCACTTCTGTTCTCGATAAGAGTGTCTCTTTTTGCTTCATAAATCAGAAGTTTATTGTTCACGATATTCTCCATGAATTCGCATTTCCCACCAACTTTCATTCCCTGCTGCTGCGCATAAACCATCTGCTCGGCAATATCAGACTCCAAAACAATTTCGTCTCCAATTACTGCAGCAATTCCGTCCACCAAATCACCTTTCTTCAACTGCTGTGCATTGAAATCCACCGCTAAAAGCGTGAAAAATGCAATTAAAAACGGAATAAACTTTATATTCTTTATCATTTCAAAATTTTATAAGTTGCAAAATTATGATTCTAATTGAATTTTGCTGAATTAAATATTATAATTATTTCTTAAAATTTGCTTCCAAGTCTTTCATAAAAGCAGGTTCCACCACAATTTTGGTTTTTGCTCGCTGTGCAGAAATCGTCTTCTGCAGCGTTTCGTCGGTTACCGCATCCTGCACCAGTTCTTTTGCCTCTTCGAAAGTCATTGCAGTTGGCGGCAAAATCTCGTCAATGGCAAGCGCCAGACTTCTTTCTCCGATTTTTGTAGTATAAACCCCGGTTTTAAAAGGAACATTGTGTTTTGCAAACACATCGGCATCTTTCGCCATTTTTCCTTCTTCGAAATGAACTAAAATTTGGTTTTTGTCGTTCAGCTGCCCGTCGTATTTCTTCTTAAGAGCATCCCATTTTTTGATGTCTTTAATATCTTTTTTTACACCATCTACCAGTTTGTCATCCGCAATAATAGCGACTCTTCCCTGTGCTCGGGTTTCCCAAACGTATTTGCTTTTGTTTTTATTGAAATGTTCAGTTAACCATTCCGGATGTTTCTGGATTTCATTTCTAAGGTAATCTGTGAAAATATATTCAGAATAAATGTTTCTTCTGTACTCATCGATTTCTTTTTTCACCTGTGGTAAATATTCAAAATCTCTCGAATAATACATCATCACAAACTGATTGTTTACAAAATCCATCAATGAGCTCCATTCTGCAGGCGTAATTCCGTCCAGCTCTTTAAACTGCTCAGAAACCTGTTTTTTAAGGTCTCCAAATTTCATCTGATGTTTGTTGAACTGATAAAGAAGCGCATTATCATTTTTGAATGCCTGAAATGCAGCATACGATTTTTTAACAGTTTCGTAGTCTTTAAATTCTTTATATGCAGAAGTTGATTTCAGATTTTTTACATGCTGATTCTGAAGTTTATCTGCATAGTTAGAATTCATCATTTCTCTTTTGAAAAGCGGCTCAGATTTCTCATTCAATTGGTAAGGAACCAAATCGTAAATATTGAAAATAAAATACTTATCTCCCACCAAAATCGGATCAGTATATTCTCCAATTTTCTTTCCTCTTAGAGCGTTATATACGGCATCGGGCAATGTTGGCGAACCTGTGACAACCCCACCGTTATTCTTTTCGTGATCTGTGGAGCCAAATTCTTTGGCAACTTCAGAAAACTTTTTACCTGATTTTAAAGCGTTCAGAATCTGAGTTTTCTTTGTATTGGCCTCAGCATCATTTGTATAAGAAACCGTTCCGAAAACAAGATATCCCAAACTTGGTCTTACATTTACAAGCTTTGCAAAAGAAACGAATCCCGGATTATTGTTCAGTTTTGTATATGAACCCGGCTGCAAACGAAGCAGCTCGCTGTAGATGGCTTCATCCATAATTCCCGGTTTTACATATACTGGTTCCACTTCATTTCCCAAATGAGTTTTTATAGCATCTTCCATTTTCACTCTTCCGGCAACGACGTCATTATATAGTTTCTGATAGTCGGTTTTGTCGTCAGCAGTTTTTTGTTTTGCAAAGAAAAAAATGCTTCGCTCCTGCTGATTGTTTTTTACAAAATCGGTAAGCAGCGACTGTACAAGCGGTTTCGGGTAGAAATGTTCCTCAGCCAACTCTGCAAGTTTCTGACTCATTCTTTGCTTAAAATAAGTCAAAGTATCTGCTTTCTTCTCCGCTGCCAATTGCTGCAAAAGCATGAAATTTTGAGTATTGGTAAGTGTTTTTTCGATTCCGGTATTCTGCAATCCGTAAAGATTGTCTTTCTTGAAATCCTGAAGCGAAACACTGTCTTTACCCACAATCATATATTGTGAAAATGCAAAACTTCCTAAAACTAAAAACAATAATAATGTGATTTTTTTCATCCAATGATTTTTAGCAATATTAATCAAAATAAAGGTCAACTTCAAAAGTTGTAAGCTGCTTGAACAGCGCCACTCTGTTTCTTAAATCTTCCTGTGTTACAGTCTGTAATCTTTCTGTTCCAAATTTTTCAACGGTGTATGAAGCCATTGCAGAACCTACGATAATTGCCGATTTCATATTATCGAAACTGAAGTCTCCGGTTTTAGCAATATGCGCTGCAAAACCTCCTGCAAACGTATCTCCAGCTCCTGTAGGATCGAAAACTTCTTCCAAAGGAAGCGCAGGAATTGCAAATACTTTTCCTTCGTGGAACAGCAATGCGCCGTGTTCTCCTTTTTTAATAATCACATAATCCGGTCCCATTTCATGAATTTTCTGAGCTGCTTTTACCAAAGCATATTCACCGGAAAGTTGACGAGCTTCCTCATCATTAATCGTGATAACATCGGTTTTGGAAATCATTTCAAGAAGCGTATCCAAAGCAGTATTAATCCAGAAATTCATCGTGTCGAGAATCACCAGTTGTGGACGCTTTTCCATTTTCTCCAAAACAGAAAGCTGAATTGAGGGATGAAGGTTTCCAAGTAAAAGAACCTCTGCATCTTTTGCGTGTTCAGGAACTTTCGGATCGAAATTTTCCATTACGTTTACTTCGGTTACCAAAGTATCACGCGTATTAAGGTCGTTGTGATATTTTCCGCTCCAGAAGAAAGTTTTTCCGTCTTTTACAACTTCTACACCTTCGGTATTGATATTTTTAGATTCGAGAAGATCAAGATATTCTGACGGAAAATCGCCTCCTACAACGGAAACAAGACTTACATCCGTTTTAAATACAGACGCTGCCAAACCAATAAATGTGGCTGCACCTCCAAGAATTTTATCTGTTTTTCCAAATGGTGTTTCAATCGCATCAAATGCTACGGAACCAACTACTAAAAGTTTCATTTATATTATTTTTTTTGTTTCAAATTTTTACTCCTGACTTCCATCTTCCAACTTCCATCATTAATTCTTCCACTCAAAAGTATCAAGCATGTGGAGAATGTCTTTCCTTATATAATCTACCGCCGGCGCCAGAGAATCAGGTTTTGGTCGTGTGCTGAACTGTAAATTTGCTGTTACAAAATGTTTTACACTGTCTGTTGCATAAAACTGAATATTCGAAGCGCTGTGACCGCTTAATTCATAAAAATTTCCATACACTTTTTTCTCAGGATAACTGAATTCCTTCGTCTGTATGGAAGAAGCTTTTACGGTATGTCTGTAAACCATTTTTTCGGCCTGTTTTACATGATCTTCAAAATCGTTTTTTACGGGTAAATAAGTGATAAATACTTTGGCTTTCATTTTCGGATACGAAATATAATACCAGCAATTCTGCTTTGCATTATCAATCCGGGCGAATTTTGAATATTCGAATGTGTAAGGACAGGGAGTTGTAAATGACTGATATTCAGCGTTTGGATATTCTAACCGAAGTTCTCCCATTGGTTTTGGAATAGGATCTTTTCCACAGGAAACCAACAGCATCGAAATGAATACGAAAAACTGAATTTTTAACATCCTGCAAAAATAAGGTTTTTCGGACAATAAAAAGATTCAGGAGCCGGTTTTTGTTTTTGCATATCAATTATTTAATCATTTAATTCTAACGGTTCCTGAATCCAGTTATCTAAAAATTTTTCCAAGGGCTTGGGGAAAGATTTATTATTAGATTCAGAAAAATCTATTATGTTAAATTGATTTTTATTTGCAAGTGAAATTAATTCTTCTGCCGAACTCAAAGAAACCGTATTTATCTGAATTTCAAGATTCTTGTGCGTAAGTTTATGTTTTAAAATAATTGATTTTGAAATGTTATCCCTAAAATTTTTCGGGATTTCTGTTGGAAATTCATAAAGTTTTTTCCAGATGAAATCATCGTGTCGTTGACGGATCAAAAATTGGTCTTTACAATGAACGAAGAAATAATGAAGCAAAAGATCAGTTGCTTTCGTCTTCTTAAGCTTTACAGGATATTTTTGCACTGTTCCCGAAGCAAAAGCGAGACAATCTTCATTTAAAGGGCAGTTGCAACAATCCGGATTTTTTGGTTTACAGATTTCTGAACCCAAATCCATCATCGCCTGATTGAAATCGCCGGCGCTGTGTTCAGGCATCATCTGCAAAGCCAATTCAGTAAAATAACTGAACGCCGAACTTTGAGAAATATCAAAATCATCCGCAAATAATCTTGAAAGTACTCGATAAAAATTGCCGTCGACCGCAGGAATCTTTTCATCAAAACAAATACTGGATATTGCAGCCGCAGTGTATTTGCCTACACCTTTCAGTTTTAGAATATCATTATAATCTGTTGGAAAGTCCCCACCAAAATCCTCCTGAATTTGTTTTGCGGCTTTATGCAGATTTAATGCTCGGGAATAGTAACCCAAACCTTTCCAATACAATAAAACCTCATCAGTTTCAGCATTTGCCAAAGTTTCAGCATCCGGAAATCTTTCGATAAAATTGATGTAATGATTAAGCCCCTGTTTAACCTGTGTTTGCTGCAAAACAATTTCGCAAATCCAAATATTATACGGTTGTTTAGTTTTCCTCCAGGGCAAATCTCTCGCATTAGACTGATACCAGTTGAGAAGTTTTCCACCAATGTGAAGAAAATCAGGGTTTTGTTTGTTTCGTTTCAAAAATAAGTTTTATATTTGCACACCAAAATTAAAAACAAAAAAGGAAATGACAAAGGCAGAATTGGTAAACACCATCTCCAATAAGTTGGGAACAGAAAAAAACGAAACACAGAAAGTAATCGAAGCATTCATGCAGGAAATCAGAACTTCAATGTATAACGGTGATAACGTTTATTTAAGAGGATTCGGTTCTTTCATCATCAAAACAAGAGCAGCAAAAACAGGTAGAAATATTTCTAAAAACACTGCAATTGAAATTCCTGCTCACAATATTCCTGCGTTCAAACCATCTAAAAGCTTCGTAGAGAAGGTAAAAGCCAAAGTAGCTGTAAAATAATTATAACTGAATATTAACCTAACACATTACGACAATGCCAAGCGGAAAGAAAAGAAAAAGACATAAGGTAGCTACGCACAAAAGAAAGAAAAGAAGAAGAGCGAACAGACATAAAAAGAAAAAATAATTTTTCTTAAAAACATATATAATATAGTTGATGAAGCTTTATTCATTAACTATATTTTTGTTTAAAAACGGTTTGTATTTCCGTGAAAAATACAATTAACTAAAGTCTAACTATAAATCTGAGCAATGAAGAAAGAATTAATTATTTCTTATGAAGATGAGCGCACCAAGATTGCGCTGCTCGAGGACGGAAGACTCTTTGAACTTCACGAAGAGGAAGACAACAATGAGTTTACCGTTGGTGATTTATTTTTAGGTCGGGTAAAAAAACTTGCGCCAAACCTCAATGCCGCATTCGTAAACATCGGATATGGCAAAGACGCATTCCTGCATTACCAGGATTTGGGCCCGGATTTCTTAAGTTATCAGAAGTTTCTAAAAGACACTTTTGCTAAAAGGCAGCAAAACTCAAGTCTGAAAAATTTCCCTGTACAGAAGATCATCGACAAGCACGGAACGGTAGATAAAGTTCTTGCGAAAGACGATGTAGTGCTGATACAGATTACCAAAGAACCAATTTCTACAAAAGGTCCGAGAATCTCTACTCAGATTTCTCTTACAGGACGTTTTTTGGTTCTTATTCCTTTTGATAACAAAGTATCAGTCTCAAAAAAAATTAAGAATCCCGAAGACAGGGAACGTCTTAAAACTTTAATTGAAAGCATTAAGCCGGAAGGTTTCGGAGTAATCATCAGAACCGTTGCCGAAGGCAAGAAAGTCGCTGAACTTCATAACGATATGAATCAGCTGATACAGAAATGGGAGAACACTTTCAAGAATTTACAGAAGCAGAAAGTGCCATCAAAAGTTTTGAGCGAAGAAGACCGAGCTTCGGCAATTTTAAGAGACAATTTCAATCAGGATTTCACCGGAATCATCTGTGACGATGAGGATATGGTGAACGACATCAAAAACTATCTAGATGTAATTGCACCGGAACGCAACAAAATTGTTCAGTTCTACGATTCACACATTCCGCTTTTGGAATATTATAATGTAGAAAAACAACTGAAACAGAGTTTCGGAAAACACGTCAACATTCCAAGTTCCAAAGGTGCTTATTTGGTTATAGAACATACTGAAGCACTGCACGTTGTAGATGTCAACTCCGGTCCAAACATCGCTTCTGCGGCCACCAACAAAGACCACGCACTGAACGTGAACAAAATGGCAGCAACTGAAATCGCAAGACAGCTTCGCCTGCGTGATATGGGCGGAATTATTGTTGTGGATTTCATCGATATGACCAACCCTGATCACAGAAGACAACTCTACGAACACCTGAAGGAAGAAATGAAGCGCGATAAAGCACGTCACAAAATTCTTCCACCAAGTAAATTCGGGCTGATACAGTTGACAAGACAGCGCGTACGCCCGGAAAAACAGATTGATACAAAAGAAGAAAATCCAAATGCCGACGGTGAAATCCTCGCACCGATAGTAGTAGTGGAACGTATGGAAGAAATCATTAGAAATATGATTCAGAAAGAGAAAGGTAAACTTTATCTTCATGTTCATCCTTTCGTAGAAGCCTATCTTACCAAAGGAATAATGAGCATCCAGACGAAATGGTATTTGAAATTCAAGAAATGGGTAACCATTATCCCAAGAGACAGTTTCAAATATTTGGAGTTCCGTTTATATAACGCCAAAAAAGAGGAATTGGCAGGTTACTCGAACTAAAAAAATTGCAAAGAGCAAATAAGAGCTTCCGAATTTTTCGGAAGTTTTTTTTTGATTTTGGGGAAATAAAGAGGTCGCTCCTACGGAGCTTTTTTAATAATTCGTTGATATTCTACAAAGGGATCACTTCTACGGAGCTTCTTGCTTACAAACAAATATCTATTTGCAAATATTCCGTTACTCCAAAGTCTTTGCGTTTCAAAAAATCCTAAATGCACAACTGGTAGTATAATAAATTTTGCATCTTGCTTCCCACATCCCGCAGCCCGCATCCCACATCTCATACCCTACACCCTACACCCTACCTCAAAAATTAACTTTTCTTTAAAACCTCATCACTTTTAATTTCCGTAAATTTGCTATATGAAAGTATTTGGCAAGGATTTACTGCAAAAAATAAAGGAGATGGATTTGCATGGAGAACAAGCACATTCGGTTTATTCTCCGCCTTACCGTCCGCTTTTTACTTATGATGAAATTCTGCAGCGCAACCCAAGATTTGCAGCGGTTAACATTTTGCTTTATCTAAAAGACAACGAATGGTATTTCCCTTTGATGGTGCGCACAGAAAACGAAAACGACCGTCACAGCGGACAGATATCTCTTCCCGGAGGAAGCCGCGATGAATCCGACGTTGATTTCAAAGCAACGGCTAAACGCGAAACTTCGGAGGAAATGGGAATTGATGAGCATTATGTGAGAATCATCCGTGAGATTTCACCGATTTACATTCCGCCGAGCAATTTTTATGTTTATCCATATATTTCTTACACCAAAAAAAATCCGGTTTTTAAGTTGGAGGAAGCCGAAGCTGTGGAACTGATTGAGTTCCCGATTTCATCAATTTTAGAATTGAATGAAAAGCCTGAGATGATGGCAATTCCGGGTTCGCGAGGGCTCGAAGTTCCCGTGATAAACTTCAACGGATATATTATTTGGGGGGCCACTTCAATGATTTTAAGTGAATTCAGTAAATTGATGAAAAATTTGTAATTTCGCAGATTATGTTAACTGAATAATGGCGAAGAAAAATATTTTCCGCGACGCATTTGGAACACCTTATTTCCTTAAAAGACTCATCATCTTTATTTTAGGAGTAGTTTCATACAGAAGATTCAACGGTTTCAACAAGCTAAAAATTTCGGGCACCGAACACATTAAGGATCTGCCGGATTCAAACGTATTGTTTGTATCAAACCATCAGACTTATTTCGCTGATGTGGCCGCAATGTATCACGTGTTTTTTGCAGTAAACAACGGTTATATGAATACCATTAAAAATCCGGTTTATCTGCTGAATCCGAAAGTTGATTTCTACTATGTTGCTGCCGAAGAAACCATGAATAAAGGTTTGCTTTCAAGAATTTTCAAACTTGCAGGTGCGGTTACCGTGAAAAGAACCTGGCGTGCCGAAGGTCAGAACGTTAACCGTATGGTAGACATGAGCGAGGTAGAAAACATCATGCGTGCTTTGGATAACGGATGGGTAATAACTTTCCCACAGGGAACAACCTCTGCATTTGCACAGGGAAGAAAAGGAACCGCCAAGCTCGTGAAGCAGCAAAGACCAATTGTAGTACCTATTAAAATAAATGGTTTCAGAAGAGCGTTTGATAAAAAAGGTCTTAAAATAAAAGTAACCGGTGTAAAACCAACCATGGAGTTCAAACCGCCATTGCAGATTGATTATGATGACGAGAGCGCACAGGACATTTTGGAAAAAATAATGGTAGCGATTGAACAGACTTCAGACTTTAATGTTCTGCATGAATACGATGAGGAACTGAAAGCTAAAAAGGAAGAAAACGCTACTGCAAACAGTTAAAAAATATGAAAAAATTACTTGCACTATTTGTTTTATTGTTGTTGGCTTCCTGCAATAGCCAGAAAATTTTTGATACATACGAATTGAGCTACAGCAGAAGCGGAGGCTATGCGCCGATTTACGAGAATTTCCTGATTAAAGGAAATACAGGACATTACTTCTTTGAATCACAGGGAACGAAATTCAGTAAAAAAGTTGCAGTTTCTAACGCTGAAAAACAAAAACTTTACGATGCCATTAATGCCAATGACTTGAAAACCATTCGTGAAGACATTAAAAAGGTTTACGATAATATCACCACGACAGTAAAGGTTAGAAATTCTGCAGAAAATACTTTCAAAAACGACGGAAGCTTCATTATTCCGGAGCATCAGCAAAGATGGAATAATATCACTTCTGAATTTGAAACCCTCATCAATTCTAAAAACCTAAGAAAATAATCCTTGGAAACGAATAATCCTGAACTGATTTACGAGCAGAACAGAGAAAAAACACGCGTTCTAATAACCGGTTCTGTTTCTGGAATTGCTGAATTGGTAATTCATACTCTTGATTTTACAGGAACGGAGGCCGATTATATTCTTGAAAACGGGATGCAAAACATTCAGGGAAATGATTTTTTAATTCTTGAAAATCATAATATTTCTGAAGTTGGCAATTTTCAGCCAATTGTGGTATTAATTGCAAACGAAACGCCCTCTGAAAACTACACGGATTTACTTAACAAAATAGTTAGTGGCGGCATTCTGATTTATGATGAAAGCGACGAAAATCTGAAATCAGCTTTGAGTGAAACCACGAATTATTTCAGAAGAATTCCTTACAAAAAAACTGATATTTCAAATGGGCTGATAAATACAGAATTTGGAGAAATTCCGGTTTCAGTTACAGACGAAAAAATCATTCCGCATATTGAAGGTGTAAGACTTTTATGCCAGCAATTCCGGATTATGGAAGAAGAATTTTACGAATCGCTGATGAGTTTTCGTTAAACAAATGCTTACAAAATTCAGGCACTTCTATCATTAAGAAGTGCTTTTTTTATTTAAACAGAATTGAAAATTTCACCTCCGGATATGATCATTCTAACTTCATTTTATTAATTATAATTATTTTAATTAAATTTACGAGAATCAAATAAAATTTAAAAAATGAGATATATACAGCTGGGGAATATTCCACAGAAAAGACACACCGTTTTCAAATCCAAAGACGATAAATTTTACTACGAACAGCTTTTTGGAACCGAAGGCTTCCACGGAATTTCTTCACTGCTTTATCATATTCATCGCCCAACGCAGATTAAAAGTATTGGCGAACCAAAAGACGTGACGCCAAAAATTGCAGTCGAAAAGAATGTTACGCCAAGAATGTTCAAAGGAATGAACGTTACCGCTGAAGACGACTTTCTGGACAGCCGTAAAATTCTGATGCTGAACAACGACCTGAAAATGGGTCTTGCAAAACCAAGAAAATCCACAGATTATTTTTATAAAAATGCTGAATGCGACGAACTTCTTTACATTCATCAGGGAAGCGGAACTTTAAAAACTTTTGTTGGAAATCTCGAATTTTCATTCGGGGATTACCTGATTATTCCACGCGGAACGATTTATCAGATCGAATTCAATGACGAGGATAATGTTCTTTTCGTTCTCGAAGCACACTCTCCTATTTACACACCAAAGCGTTACAGAAACGAATTCGGGCAACTTTTAGAACATTCGCCATTCTGTGAAAGAGATATTATTGCACCGACTTTTGTTGAACCAAAAGACGAAAAAGGGGAGTTTTTAATTAAAGTAAAAAAAGAAAATCTCATTTGGGATTTCGTTTATGCCACGCATCCGTTCGATGTGGTTGGCTGGGACGGATATTTTTATCCATATAAATTTAATATCAAAAACTTCGAACCGATTACCGGCCGTGTGCATCTTCCGCCGCCAATTCACCAGAATTTCGAAGCGCACAATTTTGTGGTTTGTTCGTTTGTGGCACGAATGTACGACTATCATCCGTTGGCAATTCCGGCACCTTACAACCACTCCAATATCGATTCCGACGAAGTTCTGTTCTACACCGAAGGCGACTTTATGAGCAGAAACCATATCGATTTAATGGACTTCACACTTCATCCGGGAGGCGTTGTTCATGGGCCACATCCCGGCGCAATGGAACGAAGCATCGGAAAAAAATTCACTGAAGAATATGCGGTAATGGTGGATCCTTTCAGACCTCTGAAACTAACAGAAGAAGCGATGAAAGTGGAAGACCCGACATATAAAACATCGTGGATTGAAACAGAAGAAAATCATCTCGATGACCGGTCACAGGAATAAAACAAAAAAGATTCAGAACTTTCTGAATCTTTTTTTTATGGTACTTTCAATCTTAAAAATATAAAAAAATAAAATTGATTTTCTCTTTCTATTAATAATAGAAAACATCATTATTAAAACTTTTAAAATGTTGATATTGATCAATATTTATAGAAAATTAAACACGTTTTGATAAAAGTCATCTTTTAATTCCCTGCTAAAAACATTATCTTTGAAGCAGAGATTAACAGAAAATATTAAATCTTAAAATTACTATTTATGCACAAATATGTCAGCGTTGAAGAAGCGGTTTCGGTAGTAAAAAGTGGCGACAGAATTTTTTCTCACGGTAGTGCCTGCACGCCAAATGTTCTGCTCGATGAATTGGCAAGACAGGCCGGAAGATTGAGAGACGTAGAATTTGTTTCGATCACACAACAGGGAAATGTAGAAATTGCCAAACCGGAATACAAGGAAAGTTTTTTCATCAATTCACTCTTCACCTCTACACCGGTGCGTGATGCGGTAAACTCAGACAGAGGAGATTTTGTTCCTGTTTTTTTAAGCGAAATTCCTATTTTATTTAAAGAAGGTTTTCTTCCGATTGACGTTGCAATGGTTACGGTTTCGCCACCGGATCAGCACGGATACTGTACTTTGGGAACTTCTGTTGACGTAGCAAGAGCGGCGGTGGACACTGCAAAAACAATCATCGCAGTGGTAAATCCAAGAATGCCAAGAACCCATGGTGATGGTATGATTCACGTGCAGAGAATTCATAAAATGATTTGGCACGAGGAAGAACTTCTTACCGTAGATTATGGTGCAAAAGTAGGTCCAGAAGAGCTGTTAATCGGTAAAAATGTTGCGGAGCTTATTGATGATAAATCTACACTGCAAATGGGTATCGGAACCATTCCGGATGCGGTGCTTAAAAGTTTAGGAAACCACAAAGATTTAGGAATTCATACCGAAATGCTAAGTGACGGTGCGATTGATTTGATTGCAAAAGACGTGGTAAATAACAAATTTAAAGGCACTCACCTCAACAGAACGATTACCAGTTTCTGCTTCGGGACAAGAAGACTTTACGATTTTATTGATGATAATCCTTCCATTGCATTTATGGATGTGCAGCATGTAAACTTCCCGATTAACATCATGAAGAACAAAAAAATGACTGCCATCAACTCTGCCATCGAAGTTGATTTAACAGGTCAGGTTTGTGCAGATTCCATCGGAACATTCCAGTTCAGCGGAATTGGCGGACAAATGGATTTCATGAGAGGAGCAGCGTTAAGTGAAGGCGGAAAACCAATTATCGCAATTTCATCAAGAACGAAAAAAGGAATCCCGAGAATTGTTCCTTTCCTAAAACCGGGAGCAGGTGTCGTAACGACAAGAGGGCACATTCATTGGGTAGTGACAGAATTTGGTGCTGTAAACCTTTACGGTAAAAATCTAAGACAGAGAGCTAATGAGCTGATCAGCATATCTCACCCTGATGACCGAGAAAATCTTGAAAGAGCAGCCTTCGAAAGATTCAAACACTAAAACCTATAAAATCCCGGAACTTTCGGGATTTTTTTATTTCTTGATTACAATCATTCATTTTCATTTCTCTTCAGTTTAATTTTGATGAGGTAAATCGTTTGAAAATGAAAATATATATCACTTGGTTTGCGCTAATTATCAGTATTGGTTTAAATGCGCAGATATCTGAGACTCCACAACAAAACTCCAATAGTGATTTTCTCCTTCACAAGGCAGAAAGACAGAAAAAAAACCGGTAATATGCTGGCAATCACCGGAGGAGTGCGCATTGCAACCGGACTCATTGTAACCAGCACTGCGGATGATGGCGGATGGTTTTTCTCGGAAGGACAACTGATTGGTGCATCCATTTTTACATTTGGTGTTTTATCGGGGTTGGCATCCATTCCGTTTTATATTTCGTCTCAGCACAACAAAAAGAAATACTATAAACTAATTCCTTCTACAGGAAATGTAAGCTCCTTAGAAAATAAAAATTACAAAACTGTTGGATTATCTTTAGAATTTTAATTTTTTTTCTAATTTTATTCATCTTTTTCTTAAAGGGATGAATAATTTTGACAGCTTGATCAACCAAGTTAAGGCCTTCTCAGAACTAAGCACTGAAGAAGAGCAAATGATAAATAGATATTTTCGGCATGAAACCCATCCCAAAAATGCTATTATTCTGAATGCCGGAGAAATCTGTCATAAACTTTATTTTGTAAACAAGGGACTTCTACGAACTTTTCATACCAACCAAAACGGCAGTGAATTCACACGTCTTTTCTGTCCCGAAAACAGGTTCTGCACTATTCTGATAAGTTTTACCGGAAATGTTCCGAGTGCAGCAAGCATCCAGTGTTTGGAAGAATGTGAGCTTTTTTCTATCACTTTCGAAGATTTTAAAATTTTTCTTTCAAAATCTGTAAATGCTCAAAATATTTACACAAAAATACTGGAAGAGTATCAGAACTTTCAAATTCACAGAATCGAATTTCTTACCTAGTATACGCCGCAGGAAAAAGTATACATTTTCATGAAAGAACATAAGAATCTATTACAGCGACTTACAGATAAAATCATTGCGTCATACCTTCAAATTACGCCTGAAACCTATTCCAGAAGCAAGAAAAAGCTTCTTCACTAAGTTTTCATTTCTTCATCTTATCTGCAATATTTTTCAATTCAAAAAATTGGAAACATGCGTTTTATCATCTCATCAAATAATAGTAAATTAGCAACAATTAACAAAAAGTAAAAATTTAGAAGATGTCAACACTAACATTTGCGGAGAAAATTGCACAGGCAGAAAACTTCCTGCCCATCAACGGAACAGATTATATCGAATTCTATGTTGGTAACGCAAAACAGGCAGCGCATTATTACAAAACAGCATTCGGTTTTCAGAGTGTAGCTTATGCAGGACCTGAGACCGGAGTTCGCGACAGAGCGTCTTATGTACTTCAACAGGGAAAAATCAGATTGGTTCTTACCACCGGTCTTAAATCAGATTCTCCAATTAATGAACATGTAAAAAAACACGGCGACGGTGTGAAAATTTTGGCTCTTTGGGTAGATGATGCTTACGATGCGTTTGAGCAAACTACAAAAAGAGGCGGAAAACCATATATGGAACCGGTAACTTTAACTGATGAAAAGGGAGAAGTACGTATGTCGGGAGTTTACACGTATGGCGAAACTGTTCACATGTTTGTAGAGAGAAAAAATTATAACGGCCCATTCATGCCGGGATACGAAAAATGGGAAAGCGATTACAACCCTTCTGATGTAGGTTTGCTATATGTTGACCACTGCGTTGGAAACGTAGGCTGGGACAGAATGCTTCCTGTTGTAAAATGGTATGAAGATGTAATGGGATTCGTAAATATCCTGAGTTTTGATGACAAGCAGATTAATACCGAATATTCTGCACTGATGTCTAAAGTAATGTCCAACGGAAACGGATACGCAAAATTCCCAATTAATGAGCCTGCAGAAGGAAAGAAAAAATCTCAGGTTGAGGAATACCTGGATTTTTATGAAGATGAAGGCGTTCAGCATATTGCCGTTGCAACCAAAGACATCATCAAAACGGTAACTGAACTGAAAGCAAGAGGTGTAGAATTCCTTTCTGCGCCGCCGGAAGCATACTACGAAATGATCCCTGAAAGAGTTGGAGAAATTGATGAAGACATCAAGAAACTGCAGGACTTGGGAATTCTTGTAGATTGTGATGAGGAAGGATATCTGCTTCAGATCTTTACAAAACCTGTTGAAGACCGCCCTACTCTTTTCTACGAAATCATCGAAAGACACGGTGCACAAAGTTTTGGTGCAGGTAACTTCAAAGCGCTTTTCGAAGCCCTTGAAAGAGAACAAGCAAGAAGAGGAAACCTATAACAGAACTCTTTAAAGCATATTTTTGGACTGGTATTTGTTGATATCAGTCCAAGTTTTCAAACACCACATATGAAGAAAATATTTTTTGTTTTAGCGTTTATTTTGGTTTCATCGTCACTCAGTGCACAGTATGGAACGATTAATAAAATACTTCAGCGTCTTGAAGAAAGAAAAGGAATCAATCAGAACCTTTCTGATGTTGATATTAACAATAAAAAATTTGTTCTTATTAAAGATTTCGACGATCATACGGAAAGACTTTTCATCTCAATAAACGGAAATGTTGCAACTTTTGCAGAAGTTTTTGATGATAAAAAAACGGGCGAAAGCTCTTCCAATGTCTTCACCGGAGATATGGTAAGAACCAATAACAACATCCTTTCCTTCAGATTTGATAAACTTGAAAACAAAAAAATTGCAATGCCACTTTCAAAGACTCTTCTGATGACGAAACAGAAAAAAATTCTTTATCTGGTGGACATAAACACCAAGGAACGCTGGATTGATGAAGCTTCTTTTGGCAAGCAATAAATGAAACCTAAAACATAAAAGGTTCAATGTTATAGAGACTTTGAGCCTTTTTTTATTTAATAATCCGTAAATTCACGAGAAAATAAATTTAATGAAATCTTTTGTAAACTATCCTGAAAATTCAGATTTTTCAATTCATAATATTCCGTTTGGAGTCGCAGTTTTCAACAAAGAATATATTGCCTGCGCTACAAGAATCGGCGACATTGTTGTAGATCTTGCAACGCTTTACGACTTCGGTTTTCTAGACAATATTGAAGGACTGAACGACAATGTATTTGAAGCTTATACTTTAAACGAATTCATCGAACTTGGCAAACCTGTTACCAATGCAGTCCGATTGAGAATACAGGAACTTTTGCTTGAAGGATCAAGTCTATCACGCGACGAAAAAACCATGGAAGAATGTTTCTTCAATCTTGATGAAGTAAAAATGCTGATGCCGGTTCATGTTCCAAATTACACCGATTTCTACAGCAGTATTGAACACGCCACCAACGTTGGAAAAATGTTCCGTGACCCTGCAAATGCTCTGCTTCCGAACTGGAAACATCTTCCGGTTGGATATCACGGGCGCGCATCTTCTATTGTAATTTCCGGAACGGATATTCACAGACCAAAAGGACAAATGAAACCTGCCGATGCAGACAAACCTATTTTCGGACCTTCAAAACAGCTTGATTTTGAACTGGAAATGGCTTTCATAGTAAACCGAAATACAGAAATGGGTGAGAGCATTTCTACAGCGGAAGCTGAAGATTCAATTTTTGGAATGGTGATTTTCAACGACTGGTCTGCGCGCGACATCCAAAGTTGGGAATACGTTCCGCTTGGACCATTTCTTGGGAAAAACTTCGGAAGCTCAATTTCACCTTGGGTAGTAACGCTGGAAGCGCTGGAACCGTTTAGGACAGCCTCGCCAAAACAGGAACCTGAAGTTCTGGATTATCTGAAATTCGATGGAGATAAAAATTACGATATCAATCTTGAAGTTTATATTCAACCGCACAAAGGAACCGAAGTTCTTGTAAGCCAAAGTAATTATAAATATATGTACTGGAACATGGCTCAGCAGTTGGCACATCATACCGTAAACGGATGTAATGTGGAGGTTGGTGATATTTATGCATCCGGAACGATTTCGGGTAGTGAGCAGAACTCATTCGGATCGATGCTTGAACTGACCTGGAGAGGACAGAATCCTTTAAAAATGAACGACGGACAGGAAAGGAAATTCATTGAGGATAATGATGTGGTGACGATGAAAGGATGGGCCGAAAAAGACGGAAAACGAGTTGGTTTCGGTGAAGTAACCGGAAAAATTTTACCTGCAAAATAATGAAAACACTTATACCATCAGAAGTTTCATCAATGGAACTCCAAACTGTGATGCAAACGGCAATAGCGCCGCGTCCGATTGCTTTAGCATCAACAGTTGACAAGGACGGAAACATCAATCTTTCGCCTTTCAGTTTTTTCAATATGTTCAGCACTGTGCCGCCAATTGTGATATTTTCACCTTCAAGAAGAGTGAGAGACAATACCACGAAACACACTCTGGAGAATGTTCTTGAAGTTCCTGAAGTGTTAATTGGTGTGGTAAATTACAATATTGTTCAGCAAATTTCTCTTTCATCAACGGAATATGAGAAGGAAGTCAACGAGTTTATTAAATCGGGATTGACGATGAAAGATGCCGATTTGGTAAAACCAAAACTGATTGAAGAATGTCCCGTAAACTTTGAGTGTAAAGTGCTTGAAGTAAAATCTCTTGGAAATGAAGGCGGCGCCGGAAATCTTGTGATTTGTGAAGTTCAGAAAATTCACATTCGTGAAGAATATCTGAATGAAGAAGGAAAACTGGATCAAAGGAAACTGGATTTAGTTGCAAGACTTGGCGGAAACTGGTATTCAAGAAATAACGAAAATAATCTTTTTGAAGTTCCAAAACCTTTGGTAACAAAAGGAATAGGGTTCGACCTTCTTCCTGATGAAATAAAATACAGCAAAGTATTTACAGGAAATGACTTGGGAATGCTGGCCAATACTGAAGAACTTCCAAATGCTGAATTTAGTGCCGACGAAAATGTGCATAAGGAAGCACAGAAACTACTTGAAAAAAGCGAAATTCAAGAGGCTTGGAAATTATTAATCGAATAAAAAAGAGAGCAAATTTGCTCTCTTTTATTTTATATACTGCTAATTTTACTATCCAACTTTAGATAACAAAGCAGCAGAATTTTGATCTAAAATATATTCTACAGTAGGCAAAGACTGTAAAAATGAAGCCGGAACATCACTTGAAACCGTTCCTTCCAATGCTTTCTGTACAATTTCTGCTTTGCGATCTCCCCACGCAACAAGAAATATTTTTTTAGCATTCAATATCGCTTTCAATCCCAAGGTGATTGCCTGGACAGGAACATTCTCAATTCCTCCAAAATCATCAATCGCATCGTTACGTGTAATCTCATTAAGATCCACAAGTCTCGTTAAAGATTCCGGAACGGAACCCGGCTCATTAAAACCAAGATGCCCTGTGCGCCCGATACCAAGAAGTTGAATATCAAGTCCACCCAAATCCGTTATTTTTTGTTCATAAACATTGCAGTATCCTTCAATTTCGTCACGCTTCAGCGTTCCACACGGAATATGAATGTTTTCCGGAGCCATATCAATATGATTAAAAAGCTGTTCGTGCATAAAAGTCACATAGCTCAGTTCATGTGTAGGTTCAATCGGATAATATTCATCCAAATTAAATGTAATAACATCCCTAAAGCTCAATCCTTCATTTTGGTGAAGATTAATCAAATTCCTGTAAACCCCTTTTGGCGTAGCACCGGTTGCCAAACCAAGAATGGTTTTTTGTCCTCTACTCTGCTTTTCTTTAATCACGTCAGCAATTTGGCGCGCAACATACTCAGATCCAGGATCTGGATTTGAATAAATTCTTAATGTTGCCGCAAGTATATTCCCATTGGGAGAAATTGTATTATTCTTCATGAAATTAGTTTGAAATCCTTTTCTGAAATAGCTGAAACTTCGAAAAAGGTAAGGCTACAAATATATTATATTTTTTAATACTGATTCATATTAATAAAAAAGGAGCGAAACTTCACTCCTTTACCGTTATTCTGAATCTTTGTCGATTTCAAGATTATTTTTCAAATCAGGATTGAGTTTGAAATATTTTTCTTTTCTGTTCTTCAGTCTGATATTCAGCATCTCAACCGCTAAACTGAACGCGAGACATGAATAAATAATATTCTTGCTCACATGCTGATGAATACCTTCCGCTACAAGCATTACCCCAATTACAACAAGGAATGCCAAAGCAAGCATCTGCAAACTCGGATGTTTATTGATGATTCGTGAAATCGGTCCTGCAAATGCCATCATAATTCCGATAGAAATTACAACTGCAATAATCATCAGCATCACGTTATCTACTAAACCTACCGCCGTTAAAATGGAATCAAGGGAGAATACCATATCAATCAGGATAATCTGTACAATCACCATCATCATCAAGCCGGATGCTGCCGAAGAAGATTTAGGCTTGTGAAGATCATCAATCTGCATTTTACTGTGAATTTCAAAGGTACTTTTTGCAATCAGGAAAATACCACCGGCAAGCAGTATAATGTCTTTCCAGCTTAATTGCAGCGGAGCATCACTATTTGGTTCCTGCAGAAAGTCGAGCGTAAGGACGGGGTCTTTTAATCCAATAATCCAGTTGATCATCAAAAGCAAAATGACTCTGAAAATCATTGCGAATGCCAGACCTAAATTACGTGCGAAACGCTGTCTTTCTTTCGGTAATTTATCTGAAATAATGGAGATGAAAATGATGTTGTCTACACCAAGAACAATCTCAAGAAAAGTAAGTGTTAAAAGCGAAACCCAAATCTGTGGTTCCGCAAAGTTGGGAAATTCTAAAGCAGAAAATAAATCCATAAATTATTTTAAAAATGTTCTGCAAAAAAAAGAATTTTAATTAAAAATCTTTTATAAAATTTTCTTAAAATTTCAATTATTTTTCAATTTTTCAACAAAAAAAGTCCGGCGTAAATCCGGACTTTAAATTTATATTCTGAAAAAAAATTAATACCCAAAAATCTCTTCAACACTTACTTCAACAAACTCTCCCAATTTTTTCATTGCTTCCATATCAAGATTTTCTTTTTTCCCGATAATGGCGGTGTTATACTGAAGAGGTTTCAACTCAGCATCATAAAAACCTGTTAACTGCGGCAGCGTTAAAGTTGAGATTTCATTATAAATATCTTTTCTGAAATCATAATCGATACCCAATTTTTTCAGGTTTAAAGTATTGAAATAGATATTGGTTCTGTTGATTCTGTTTGATGCAATCTGCTTCATTGCAGCATTTTTGGCATTCTCAAACTGTGCAGGAATCTGCGGAAGATTTGCCATCAAATCATCCATTGCTGAAACTGCCTGCGGAAGTTTATTGGCCTGAGTCCCGATATAAGTAGTCACATAATTCGGCTTTTTCAGTTCACCGCTTGGTGCGTAAGAAACGTATGCGGAATAAGCCAAAGACTTACTTTCGCGAATTTCCTGGAATACAATAGACGACAATCCGCGACCGAAATATTCGTTGAACACATTGATTTTTCCGTAGTTTTTAATATTCACATCGCTTGCCTTAGCAACTTTACTCATCTCCGTCTGCACCATATCGTAGTTGGTGAAATAAACTTTTCCGGATGTTGCAGGTTCAGGATATTCTTTCTTTGCAGGAACGGTCAAAGTTTCTTTTTCTACAAACGGCTTCTGATATTTCAGGAAATTTTTGAAATCCTTTCCATAGAAGAAAATTTCGTACGGCTGCTTCGTAAGATTACTGATTTTATCGGTTAAATCTTTTACATTGATGCTTTCCAATCTTTCCTTGGAAACAACATCTGTCATTCTCGAATCCTTACCGTATTTTGCATAATTGGTAAGTGCTGCCATAATTCTGTTTTTGTCTTTTTTGGCAACTGCGCGTCCTTCAAGAATAGTTTTTACGGTGTTCTGATAAATTGCGGCATCAGGTTTTGCATTTTTCAACCAGTGATTTAGAAGTTCAATTCCTTTAGGTAAATTTTCTTCAAGTCCGGTTAAAGAAATGATCAGCTGATCGTTCCCTGTTCTGAAATTATTGCTGATTCCCAATTTGTAGAACTCCTGTTTCAGTTGCTCCGGCGAATATTTATCGGTTCCAAGATACTGAAGAACAGAGTTTGCCAAAGAAAGCTCCTTATCATTATCGCTGCCAAAAGGAAAAACATAATGTACCTGCGCAAGATTATTATACTTGTTGGGAACGAAGCTTACTTTTTTATTATTGATTTTATCAACTGTAATTTCCTTTTTGTAATCAATGAAAACCGGTTTTATTTCTGCGGGCTTTTCAGCAATAATATTTTTCAGGAACGGTGATTGTGCTTCTCTGTTCAATTTAATTGGTGTTATTCCTGGATTTTCAACACGAATCAGTTTATCATTAGTTCCTCTTTCTTTGTAAACAATTGCGTAATTATCTTTAAAGAAACTGTTTGCAAACTTCACAACCTCATCTTTGGTAATGGTACCATACTCATTAAGGTCGTTCATTTCATCTTTCCAATCACGGTTTTTAATGTAAGCGTCATACAGCATGGTTGCAAGTCCGTCTGCAGTTTCCATCTGACGGATTCTCTGAACCTTCAAATCATTAATGATGGTAGGAATTAACCAATCCGGAAAATCTCCTTTCTTAAGAAGATCAACCTGCTCCAAAAGCATTTGTTTGCCTTCATCCAAAGTTTGAGTTTCTTTCGGAACAACCATTAGCGATAACATTCCGTAAGTTTTATAGGCCATTGCATAAGCACCTGCACGAAGCGCTCTCTGCTGCTGATTAATGTTTAAATCTATTAAACCGGCATCACCATTATTGCTTAAAATATTTGCTGCAATTTCTGCCAGTTTGGCATCTCTTGTTCCGTAGCTATCGGTTCTCCAAGCCATTTGCAAACGAGGTGTTGTAGGACTTTTTACAGTTCTTTCAACAATTTTCGTCATTGGTTCTTCTGTAATGGCTGTTTTTGCCGGAAGCTGTTTGTACTGGAATTTCCCGAAATACTGATCAACAAGTTTAATAGTATTATCAAATTCAAAATCTCCGACCAAAACCACGGCATAGTTGTTTGGCACATAATATTCATCAAAATATTTGTGAATAGCCACCATTGAAGGATTCTTCAAGTGTTCAGCCGTTCCGATTGTAGTTTGCTGTCCGTTCGGATGTTTTGGGAACAGTGCATCATTCATTTCGTAGCTCACCAGTCTTCCATCATTATCCTGCGCTCTGTTGAACTCTTCATAAACTGACTCTAATTCTGTATGGAATAATCTCAGAACTAATTCAGAGAAACGTTCCTGCTCAATTTTAAGCCATTTTTCAAGCTCATTATTTGGAATGTTGTTTTTATAAACGGTTTCATCAAGCCAAGTGTGAGCGTTGGTTCCGGTAGCACCCAAAGAGGAAATCGCTTTATCGTATTCGTTTGCAATTGCCAGTTTGCTTGCTTCTTGGGAAACTTCATCAATCTTTTTGTAGATGGCTTTCTTTTTTTCCGGATCTTTTTCTGCTTTGTGCTGTTCATACAAATCCGAAATTTCGGCTAGCATCTTTTTCTCTTTCTCCCATTCTGTAGTTCCGAGCTTCGAAGTTCCTTTGAACATCATATGCTCCAGGTAATGGGCAAGTCCGGTATTATCGCTTGGATCGTTGTTACTTCCCGTGCGCACCGGTATATAAGTCTGAATTCTTGGCGCATCAAAGTTTTGTGCGAGATAAACTTTCAAACCATTTTTCAAAGTATAAACCCTTACTTTATTTTCGTCGTTATTTACGGTAGCGTATTCGTATCCGTTTTTGTCTTTCTGCGATACCGTTTCGTATTTCTGTGCATTCATTGCAGTCAGCATAAAAGTTAGTGTTAATCCTGTTAGAATTTTCTTCATAATTATTCTGTTATCATATTTTTCGTAAACTTTCAAAAATACTGATATTTGAATTTATAGCAAAAAAAAACAGCCCTTAATAATTAGGCTGCTTTTTCTTTTTCATCTATGTGCTTTCTTAAGAAGGCAATTTTTTATTTTAAGATTATCTCCTTTTCTTCAATAATTCACTCCGATATTTAATCTTAAACAATTGGATATCATGGTTATTTCGTCTTACCCTTTTGCAAAGATAAGTATAGTTTCAATAGAAAAGTTGTCCAAAGTTGTCCAATTTACATTGATGAAATTTATTGGACATATTTGGAGAAAAGAGGATCTAAATCTTCCAGAACGGAATAGATTCTGAAGTAACGGGTTTCATTCACCAACGTTTTTAACTCACTGAAAATCTTTCTTTTATGCGTTATTCCATTTTCAGCAAGTATACATTTTGCCAAATACATCACACGGATATAACTGTTGTACAAAATACCGGTTGGATCGCTGAATTCCAGTTTAGTAAGTTCAAATTCTTCAGTATTTTTCTCATTTGCAGCGATAGAGGCCATCGCAAATGTTGTTTTTACAAAGGCCATATTTATCCCAAAATAGTGAAAAGGATTATCGATGTTCAGGCTTGCAGGAAATTCTTCTATGAAAGATTTCACTTCATTGAGGAGTGATGCAGCAGCTTCATACTCCTGAAGCCACAGCAAAGTGTTGGCAAGGAAAATAATCATTTCCTGCTGATGAAGTTTCGTAAAATTCTGCTTTTTTAGATTTATTAAATATTCATGTAATACTTTGAATAACGATTCTTCATCATTTTTCCTCTTAGCATCAATCATCTGAATGGTACAGAAACGCATCTCATGGTATGGCATATAAGGAAAATCGTTCTGATAAGTTTTATAAAAATCTCTAACCTGATTGACATCCTGGAAGAATTCAACCGTATCTCCCGTTAACCAGCTTCCGAAAACCAAAAAATTAGACTGAGAAAGTCGCACATGAGATACTTTGGTACGCTTTGCCTTATCCTTCAAAATGGCACGAAACCAGTTTTGCCCAAAATAACTGTAATTAGGCAGCCAAGCCAAAATATAATCTGTAGCCCAGTTATTTTTATAATATTTTTTATAGAAATACTCAACGTTCTCTCTATTCTTATATATGATTCGGGCATAATCGTTAAGAGTATCCGCAGCAAGAGTATTCTGTTCATAATCCAGATTGTACTTTTCACCATTTATAAAAAATGGAGACATTCCGTCAATCAGAATACGGTCTTTTTCATCAATTTTTCCGGCTTGTGATGTTTCCAGAAAATCATCCCAATCGCGGAAACCGACATATTTTGCAATCTGAGAAAGTGTAGTGTAGCTTACAGCTTTGTCCTTATCAATCTTACCGAAAAACCTGCGGAGTGTTTGTGAACTTACTTTTACTTCGATAGCCAATTCCTCAAAACTCTTAACAGAATTAAGAGGTTTACCAAACCTGGTTTTGACCGAATTTTTTAATACATCATAGTTCGTCCGCGGACTCAAAGCAAATAAGTTTATGAATTCAAATATAAGTTTTTCAGTTTATATTAAAAATGATATTTGTTATATTATGTTAAAAAAAATGACCGAATATCGGCCATTTTAGTTATTATAAACAATTTACTCTATTTAATCAAGTAAGGTATTCGTCGTGCCATTCCCTGATCGTTACTTTCGACACTAAACCTTCCAAAACAAAAGGATCTCCTTTTACAAATGCCTCTGCAGATTCGCGGTCTCTGAAAATCCCCATTGCACCTTCTCCGGGAACTGCAAAAGGACCTAAACCAATAACTTTACCTGCATCTACAAATTTCTTTTCATTCTCCTGATGACGCGGAAATGCTTCCATAAAATCGTCCATGGTTTTCTCAGGATTGTTCTCGTAAAATACGACTGTTTTCATATGTTTTTGATTTGTTTCAAATTCAGGGTTCGAGTTTTGGGTTTTTGTTTGGTCATTACTCAGTCAATAAATAACTCAATTACTCTCCAACAATTCCAACTCTCCAATTCATCAATGCGCTTCCAGCCAATTATCTCCAATTCCTACTTCTACCAGCAGCGGAACTTTAGTCTCTACAGCACTTTCCATTTCGGATTTGATGAGATTTGTAGCCGTTTCAATTTCAGAAACAGGAGCTTCAAAAACCAATTCGTCGTGCACCTGAAGTAGCATTTTGGTTTCAAGCTTTTCTTCCTCCAGTTTCTGATCAATATTAATCATGGCTATTTTAATAATGTCAGCTGCTGAACCTTGTATCGGTGCATTCACCGCATTCCTTTCTGCATGACCTTTCACCACAAAATTATTGGAATTAATGTCTTTCAAATGTCGTTTTCTTCCCAGAATGGTTTCAACATAACCTAATTGTCTCGCCTTATGAACCTGTTCTGCCATCCATTCTTTCAGTTTTGGATAGGTTGCAAAATAGGCGTCAATCATTTGCTTGGCTTCCGTTCGCGATAGTCCGGTTTGTTCTGCCAAACCAAATGCTCCCTGACCATAAATAATTCCGAAATTCACGGTTTTTGCCTGAGAACGCTGCGTTTTAGTCACTTCACTCAATGGAACATTAAAAAGTTTAGAAGCTGTGGAAGCGTGAATATCTTCCCCATTCTGAAACGCCTGAATCATACTGGTTTCATCTGAAATTTCTGCAATCAAACGAAGTTCTATCTGAGAATAGTCGGCAGCGATAATCTTCTTGCCCTCGTCCGCCACGAAAGCACCACGAATCTGCTGTCCACGAACCGTTCGAATTGGGATATTCTGCAAATTAGGGTTCACAGAAGCCAAGCGACCGGTTGCCGCAGTGGTTTGTGAAAAATTGGTATGTACACGGTTATCATCTTTATCAATCTGCGTTGGCAGCGCATCTACGTATGTGGATTTCAGTTTCTGGTACATTCTGTATTCCAAAATATGCTGAATGATTTCATGTTTTGATGACAGTTTCTGCAACACATCTTCGCCTGTAGCATATTGTCCGGTTTTGGTTTTCTTTGCTTTCGGATCGAGCTGCATTTTATCGAAAAGAATTTCTCCCAATTGTCTTGGTGAGTTCCGATTAAACTCTTCACCTGAAAGTTCAACAATCTTTTTCTCAAGTTATGCCAAATCATTTTCGAGGTCTTTACTTTCCTGAGCTAACCATCTCTCGTCCAGTGAAACGCCTTCCAGTTCCATTTTAGCCAAAACCTCCATCAGAGGCATTTCTACTTTATAGAAGAGATCTTCGAGATTTTCCTTTTTCAGTTGCGGTGCAAAAATTTCATAAAGTTGGAAGGTAATATCAGCATCTTCGGCTGCATAATCTGTTTGGGTTTTCAAATCTGCATCGCGGAAATTACCCTGGTTTTTTCCTTTCTTACCGATAATCGTTTCAATGGAAACCGGTTTGTAATTCAGGTACATTTCCGCCAAATAATCCATGCCGTGTCTTCCGTCGGGATTCAGCAGGTAATGGGCGATCATCGTATCGAACAGATTACCTTTAAATTCAACACCGTATTGTCTCAAGACCTTATAATCATATTTCAGATTATGAGCAATTTTCAGGATGTCTTCTTTTTCGAAAAACGGTTTGAAGATTTCTAAAGTTTCCAATACTTCCTCTCTATTTTCAGAAAACGGAATATAATATGCAAGACCCTTTTTGTAACTGAAACTCATCCCTACCAATTCCGCCTCCATCTCGTTTAATGATGTGGTTTCGGTATCAAAACAAACCACTTTCTGGTTCATTAAATTATTTGCCAAAATTCGCTGAGCTTTCGGATTATCTACAAACTGATAAAGATGATCATTCTCTTCAATCGTAGATTTTGTAGAAGTTGCCTGCTCCAATTCCTCAAAATTTGCAAATAAATCCAACTGCACCGGACCGTTCTTTTCAGTTTCTACTTTGTCAAACTTGGACACTTTATTAGGATCTGTGACGCCGTTACTCTCAGGAGTTTCTTCTGCAAATGCACGGTAAAGTGTTTCGTATAATCTACGGAATTCGATTTCATCAAAAACCTCACGGACTTTCTCGAAATCCGGTGTTTCCAAATTATATTTATCGTGATCAAAATCAATGGGAACGTCGCAGATGATGGTTGCCAATTTCTTCGAAAGAATTCCTCTTTCAGCAGAATTTTCAACTTTTTCTTTCAGCTTTCCTTTCAGCTGATCGGTGTTTGCAAGCAGATTTTCAATGCTGCCGTATTCTTTCAGAAACTTCATCGCGGTTTTCTCACCTACACCTTCCAAACCCGGAATATTATCCACGGCATCACCCATCATTGCAAGGAAATCGATGACTTGTTTAGGATCTTCAATTTCGTACTTGGCTTTAACTTCATCAACACCCAAAATCTCAAAATCAGCACCTTTTAAGCCCGGTTTGTAAATTTTGATATTATCGGTCACCAATTGTGCAAAATCCTTGTCCGGAGTCACCATATAGGTGGTATAGCCGAGGTTTTCGGCTTTGCAGGCAATCGTTCCGATTACGTCGTCGGCTTCATAACCTTCCACACCCAAAATGGGGACATGCATCGCTTCTAAAATCCGGTGGATATATGGAACTGCAATTTTTATAGCTTCAGGAGTTTCACTGCGGTTGGCTTTATAATCCGCAAAATCTTCAGTTCTTACATTGGCTTTTCCAACATCAAAAACTACGGCAAGATGGGTAGGTTTCTGCTTACGAATCAGTTCGATTAATGAATTGGTAAAACCAAAAATTGCAGAAGTATCAAGTCCTTTGCTGGTGAGTCTCGGATTACGGATTAACGCGTAATAACCGCGAAAAATCATGGCATAAGCATCGACTAAAAACAGTCGTTTATCGTTGTTGTGTGACATAAAGACAAATATACTGAAAAGCCGGAAGTCCGAAGTCCGAAGTCTGAAGAAATTTCATACCCACTAATAAAACTTTGTTGTTCAGGCTACGTGTTCTAACTTTTCCGTATTTTTGAACTATGGTGAAAGACATATCACTCCGCACCGTCACCGTAATGCGTTACATTCTGCCGCTTCGTGAGGGCGGAAGTTTGCCGGCATTGGCAGAAGCCGACGATGATTTTAAATATGTAGTGAAATTTCGGGGTGCCGGACATGGCGTGAAAATGCTGATTTCTGAATTATTGGGTGGGAAAATCGCACAGATTCTTGGACTGAAAATTCCGGAACTGGTTTTTATTAATCTTGATGTAGATTTTGGAAGAACTGAAGGTGATGAAGAAATTCAGGATTTGTTGAAATTTTCCGAAGGTTTAAATCTCGGGCTACACTATCTTTCAGGAGCTTTGGCTTATGAACCCAGTGTGAAAATCGATCCGCTTCTGGCCTCGAAAATTGTTTGGCTGGATGCGTTTATCACCAATATCGACCGGACTTTCAAAAACACCAATCTTCTGATGTGGCACCGTGAACTTTGGGTGATTGATAATGGTGCATCGTTCTATTTTCACCATTCGTGGCAAAATTTTGATGCGGCTGCAAAAACACCTTTTAAATATGTGAAAGACCACGTTCTACTTCCACAGGCAAGTATGTTGGACGAAGCAGATACATTTGCAAAATCTGTTTTGAACGACGAAACTTTCCGTGATATTGTGAATCTGATTCCTTTGGATTGGCTGCAATGGAACGACACCGAAGAAACGCCGGATGAAATCCGGGAAGTGTATTTTAATTTCCTGAAAACAAGGCTGGAACATTCTGAAATCTTTTTAAACGAAGCAAAAAATGCAAGAGGATAAACTGTACGAATACGCTGTCATCCGTTTGGTACCGAAGGTTGAAAGAGAAGAGTTTTTCAACATCGGACTGGTATTGTTTAAGAAAAAAGAAAAATACATACGTGTGGAGTTTCATATCTGTAAAGATAAATTCCAACTGATGCACAGCAAACTGGAATACGATGAAGTAGCAGAAAGTCTGGAAAATTTCAAGAAAATCGCTAATGGTGAAAAAGACGGCGGACCAATTGCTCAACTTGATATTCCTGAACGTTTCCGTTGGTTAACCGCTGTGAGAAGTTCTGTGGTGCAGACTTCGAGACCGCATCCCGGAAAAACAAAGGATTTGGATGCAACATTTGAGAGGTTGTTTGAGGAGCTTGTTAAATAAACTATTGATTATGGAAATACCAAAATTTCATGAAACCTTCAATCCAATTTTAGACATACTGAAAAACGGAGAAAAGATTCATAGCCGTGAGATGCAAAATTTAGTCATCGAAAAATATTACTCCAATCTGCCAGAGAGCCTATTAAATGAAAAAACAAAATCAGGAGAAATTCTTATTAACAACAGAATTGCTTGGGGAAAATCTTATTTGAAAAAGGGTGGTTATATTTTTTATCCTGAACGAGGGTTCGTTCAAATCACTGAAAAAGGAAAAAATCAAAATTCTAAACTTGATCTAAAAACTGTTACTTCAAATACAGAAAACGATTTTTATACGGACGAAAAAACAAAGAAAGAGTTGTCCCAAATTGAAAAAATTGATAACGCTTCACCACAAGATTTAATAGATGAAGGTTTTACCCAAATTGAAAAAGAAATAAAAAATGATCTTTTGGAAAAACTGAAGGCTATTGATCCATATTATTTTGAAAAAGTAATTTTAATACTGTTGAAAAGGATGGGTTATGGAGAGTTTATAGAAACTTCAAAATCTTCGGATGGAGGAATTGACGGTATTATTAATGAAGACAAATTGGGACTAGACAAAATCTACATTCAGGCAAAAAGATTCACAGAAAATAAAGTTAGAGAGAAAGATATTAGAAATTTCATTGGAGCTATGAGTGGAGACACGAACAAAGGAGTTTTTGTAACAACCTCTCAATTTGATGCAGGTGCTGTGGAAAAAGCAAAAAATGCACATCATAAAATCATTCTTATTAATGGTAATAAACTTGCTGATTTAATGTATGAATTCAATGTTGGCATTCAAACAAAATCTGTTTATGAAGTCAAGACATTAGATGAAGATTTTTTCTTTGAGCAATAGTTCTCTTATATCACAGCGTGACGACATAAAAAAATCTGTGAAATCTGCGGGAGATAATTTTTGTTACAATTTCGTCAGTTTTGCAAACTTCAGAATCAAATTCTTTTCACCTTCATTCTGGAAAACCACTTTGGCTTTAATATTCTGAGGATCCGTTCCGTCGAGGAAAGTCACTTCGCCAACTCCAAAACGGTCGTGGCGCACCTTATCACCAACTTCAATATCTTCTGAACTTTGTCCGCTCGGATTGATAATTCTTGCTGTGGCTACCGGTTTCAGATTTTTGGAGACCGGTTTTAAAGATTCGCTGCGTTCGAGTTTTTTCTTCGGCTCAACTTTTTTGTAAAATCTCGGTTCACTTGGTGTATCATCAAAAATATTGGATCTCAAACCGGAATGATTTACAAAACGGCTTTCTGTTGCCGGATTGATAAACTCAATATACTCGCTGTTGACTTCACTTAAGAATCTTGATGGTTCCGCATCGGTGATTTTCCCCCATTGAAAACGGGACACGGCGTAAGTGAAAAACGCCTGTTTTTCTGCTCTGGTTAAAGCAACATAAAACAAACGGCGCTCTTCTTCCAACTCTTCTCTTGTGGATGAACTCATGAAACTTGGGAATAAATTTTCTTCGAGCCCAACCAAATGTACCACCGGAAATTCCAAACCTTTGGAAAGGTGAATGGTCATCAGCGACACTTTGTCTTTATCGTCGTCTTTATTATTATCCTGATCGGTGGAAAGGGCAATATTTCCAAGGAAATTACTCAAACTTGGATCTCCGTCTTCCAACTGTTTTTGCTCATCGATGAAGCCCTGCATGGAGTTTAAAAGTTCCTGAACGTTTTCTACACGTGAAATTCCTTCAGGAGTTTGGTCGTCCTTCAGAAATTTGATGAGTCCGCTGCGTTTGGCAACTTCCATGGCGACGGTATAAACATCTTCAGTTTTCAGTAGAACCTGAAATGCTTTAATCATCGACCAAAAGTCGGCTAGTTTGGTCAGAATTCCGTTGTTTAATCCCAATTGCTGAGAATAAAATCCGAGATTATCGAGCACCGCAGAAAGTGAAACATTCTGACTGTCAGCAAAAACAATCAGTTTATTCTGAGTCGTTTCTCCAATTCCTCTGGTAGGGTAATTGATGATTCTCGTGAAGGCTTCGTTATCGTTTTCGTTCACTAAAAGACGAAGATAAGCCAGCAAATCTTTCACCTCTTTCCTTTGATAGAAAGACAAACCGCCATACACACGGTACGGAATATTCTTTTTTCTTAAAGCATCTTCAAAAGCACGGGTTTGCGCATTGGTACGGTACAGAATCGCAAAATCACTGAATTTTCTTTGTTGGGAATTGTGCTGTTCCCAAATGTTTGCTGCCACAAAACCGGCTTCATCCGCATCAGAAAGTGCGCGGTACACTTTTATTTTCTCCCCGATTTCGTTATCACTGAAAACATTTTTCTTGAACTGCTGCACGTTTTTGGAAATCACATCGTTGGCAGCATCCACTATGTTTTGTGTGGATCGATAATTCTGCTCCAGCGAAACCGTCACAGCATCGGGATAATCTTTTTTGAAATTCAAAATATTGTAAATATTCGCACCACGGAAGGAGTAAATCGACTGCGCATCATCGCCCACTACACAAATGTTTTCAAATTTTGAAGCCAACGCCTTCACAATGAGATACTGCGAATGGTTGGTATCCTGATACTCATCCACCAAAATATACCGGAAACGGTCTTGATATTTTGCAAGAACTTCCGGGAATCTCGTAAGCAATTCGTTGGTTCTCAACAATAAATCATCAAAATCCATTGCTCCGTTCCGGAAACAAACATCGACATACTTTGCATAAATATCGCCGAGCAGTTTCATATTGGCGCGTTCGTCGGCTTCTATCAGTTCGGGATTATTTCGGTAAGCTCTTACGGTAATAAGATTATTTTTATACGCCGAAATTCTCGACATCACTTTCTTCGGTTTGTATAAATCCGCATCGATGTTGAGTTCTTTCAGCACTTTTTTCATCACATTCAGTGCATCCTGAGTATCGTAAATGGTGAAATTGGAAGGAAATCCGAGATAATGCCCTTCACTTCTCAAAATTCTGGCAAAAACCGAGTGAAATGTTCCCATCCACAGACTTTTTGCATCGCTTTCCCCAACCACTTTTGCGATACGTTCCTTCATCTCACGGGCAGCTTTATTTGTAAAAGTTAAAGCCAGAATATTGAACGGACTTACACCTTTTGTAATAAGATGGGCAATTCTCATCGTAAGCACACGCGTTTTGCCAGAACCTGCGCCTGCAAGCACCATAAGTGGTCCTTCGGTAGTGATTACGGCTTCGTGTTGTGCTTCATTGAGTCCTTTCAGATAATCCATTTTGGTGTGAGAAATTAAGAATTACAAAAGTATGGTTTTGAAAAGAGAATTCAAAAACGGATGTAAAGTTAATAAAAAGAATTCCGGGCAAAATTTGCCCGGCAATTATTTCAAAATCAAAATATTTCAGTTTTTACTTAGCCATTTTATGGCATCACTCTTCTCATTTTTTTTAAAAATCCGGTAATCTCCTTTCATAAAGTTCTGAAAATTATCAACGTGCTTATCGAGCTTTTCAGAATCGGTGATGAAAGCCGTTTTATTCCATTTGCCGATATTTTGAACTTTTCGGATGGCATCTTCAAACCAAATTCCGAAACATTCGGCAGGTTCCTGTTCCAAAATATAAAGAAAATCAATTTCAGGATTTTTTTTTATTTCCTGTGATACTTCGGGTATGATGCGTTTTAAGAAATCCTTTTTAGTCATTTTGTTGATGCTAAATCCCAAAACGCTTCCCGGCAGATTATTTAATTTTTCGATCATAATGTAAAGAGATTTGGCGATTTGACGTTTTATAATATAATAAAAATATTGCTGAAAAACAAGTCATTCAGCAATGATAATTAACTAAAAAAGACCATTAAAAATGGTCTGAAATTATTTTAAAATATATTTTTTATGCTGTGAGCTGATTCAATTTGCTGAGAACATCATCGATTTCAAACGGTTTTGGTATAAATGCATTCGCTCCCGATTCTATTGCGGTATTTTCAAGTCCACGACTTGCTGACATGATGATTACCGGAATATTTTTGGTTTTATCGTCGCTTTTCAGTTTTTTACAAATATCTCTCCCATCCTCTTCCGAAAGCCACATATCGAGCAAGATGATATCGGGCTTACAGGAATCTTCAATACAGTTGAATATTTCTGAACCCCGCTCAAATGCTTTAACATCAAATCCTTCAAAATCAAGCAATAAGCCCAACGAATCTAAGATCGCCACATCATCATCAACAATTAATATTTTCTTTAATTTCATTTTTTAATATTTAAATTTCACTTTTTGGCAGTGAAAAATAGAAGGTTGAACCTTCGCCCAATTTACTTTCAACCCAAATTCTACCGTTAGAGCGCTCAATAATTTGTGAGGCAATATATAAGCCAAGCCCTAAACCGGAGAATGTACTCTGCTCGTCACCGCTTACCCGGAAATACTGTTCAAACACTTTCTCAGTCTTATCTTCCGGCAATCCAATTCCGAAATCCTGTACGCTGAACACTACTGAATCTCCTGTGTTTTTAGCATTCACAATTACAGAATCTGCATTGGGTGAATATTTTATTGCATTGGTAAGGAAATTAGTAATCACTTGCCCTACTCTATGCTTATCGGCAAAAACCGTACCTACATCATCACATTGGTTAATAATTTTGTGTTTACAGGTCAGCTGTTGCTCTTCTGTAAGTTCATTTACCAACTCATTAAAACTGAATTCGGCTTCGTTGAGCTGTATTTTTCCACTGTTAATTCTGGTAACGTCCAGCAAATCTTTAATTAAGGATGAAAGCTTGTCAACTTGGTCATTCATTTTTTTGGCATAATCTGCTGCTTTTTCGTCACCGGATTTTTTAAGGGTTCTTTCTAAAACCTGTGCATAAAGTTTAATACTTGTAAGCGGAGTTTTCAGTTCGTGGCTGGCGATTCCCAAGAATGTATCTTTTTGGTTCTGAAGCAGTTTAAGTTCATTAATATCTACACTTGTTCCAATCCACTGTTTTATATTTCCTTCATCATCCAACTCCGGAATTGCCCTTGTAAGCAACCATACATATTCCTCAGAATCTTTCCTTTTTGCACGGTATTCAACTTCAAAACCTTTTTTATTTTCTTTTGCATCAAACCAAACATCGGCTACTTTACGAAGATCCTGCTGATGAATGAATGAAACGAAACTTGACTTTCCTAAATGCTCTTTTGAGATATCAAAATATTTGAAAATCCGGTCATTAAAATAAGTGAAATTACCTTCAGTATCAGTGGTCCACACAATCTGAGGCATCACAGCAGACAGGTTTTTGTATTTGGCTTCAGATAATTTAAGTTTTTCGGCACTTTCCTGCAATTCCTTTTTGGAATGAACCAAATCTGTAACATCCACAGCCATATTGAGAATTCCATAGATTTCTCCTAATGCATTTCGAATAGGTTTGTATGAAAAGGTGTAATAATTTGATTCTAAAACGCCGTCGCGCATCAGTTTTGCTTCGTCTTCAGTTGCAGAATAAGTTTCGCCCTTTCGATAGACATCTTTCAATATTTCAATGAATGGCTGACCTTCCAATTCGGGTACAGCTTTCTCCAGAGGCAACCCAATTACGGATTTATCTTTTCCCCAAGTTGCCAGCATTCTGTCATTTGCAAGTTCTATAATAAGGTCTTCGCCAATGTAAATTGCCGTTGCAACATCAGAATTTAGAATCAAATCCTTAAATCTCAACTCGCTGTCTTTAAGCTTAATTTCTGAAACAACCTGATTAGTTACTTCAGTTGCAACTACGCTTACACCTGTAATTTTGCCGTCTTCATCATACATTGGAGAATAAATGAAATCGAAATAACATTTCTGCAGCACGCCTTCTCTTTGTAAAAAGCAAAGTTTTTTACTGCCATGAAAAGCTTTTCCGGTTTCGTAAACCTGCTTCAAAATACCGGGAAACTCCTGCCCTTCAAGTTCAGGAAGAGCTTCCATCAATGTTTTACCGATAATGGAATGTGGTTTTCCCCAAAGTTCGAGCATTTGGTGATTTGCGGCTTCAATAATAAAATTTTCGCCTACCAACATTGATAATGCAAGCGGAGACTGTGAAAAAAGGCTTATCAATGATTCAGGATTTACCTTTTCTTTCAGATAGTTCTTCATTTAAGAATTTAAGATATCAAAAATAATAAAAAAAGTAATTATGATTAAAATATTAATAATTTTATTTTGATTCTAATTAACTGGTTTTAAAACAAAAATAAAGACCTCCAAAATAGAGGTCTTTTTAAATAATCAAATCATGAGAAATTACTCCTGAACTGCCACCAATCGGCCTTTTACACCACCTTTTGCTAGTCTATCGAGACCTTCGGCAACTTCTTCAAATTTAATTTCAGTAAGATCAGCATCCATTTTGCCTTCTGCCATCAATCGGTAAAACATTGCAATATCCTGTCCGTCACCGCCCTGACTTCCACGCAGTGTCGCACGTTTCAGAATAAGCGTTCTCGTATTAATTGTAGCTTCCAGTTTTCCCATGCCTACCTGAACTACAGTTCCGTCGTTTGCAATGGC
>CAZPQV010000010.1:46294-48861 GCA_964588705.1 uncultured Chryseobacterium sp. | reverse complement strand
CCAAACTGGTCGAAACTGAAAATATTCCAAATCACACCCTGCACAAATATTTTGTGCTCATAAAGTGCAATCAGCTGACCTAATGAAAATGGAGTTAATTCTTTATATAGGAATGAGTTAGTTGGTGTATTTCCGTGGAAGACTTTATAATTCAACAGTTTTTCGGTTTCTTCTTCTGATTTTCCTGATGCCATTAATTCTTCTCTTGCCTCTTCCTCGGTTTTTCCAAAAGCCAATGCTTCAGTTTGAGCGAAAAAGTTAGCCAATAATTTTTCCTGATGGTCTGAAACGTCGTTGCACGATTTTACATATGCCAGAAAATCCGCAGGAATAAGCTCAGTTCCCTGATGAATCAGCTGATAAAATGCGTGCTGACCATTAGTTCCAGGTTCGCCCCAAATAATCGGTCCGGTTTCGTACTCGACAAATTCGCCATTTCTGTCCACACATTTTCCGTTACTTTCCATATCTCCCTGCTGTAGATACGCCGCAAAACGGTCGAGATATTGCGAATAAGGAAGAATAGCGTAAGACGTTGCACCACAGAAATTGCGATACCAAATTCCCAAAAGTCCCATCAGAACCGGGATGTTTTCCGAAAAATTAGTATTTTGAAAATGTTGATCGGTATCAAACGCGCCTTTCAGCAATTGCTCAAAATTTTCATAACCAACCGCAAGAACGATGCTTAAACCAATCGCACTCCAAAGGGAATATCTTCCGCCAACCCAATCCCAGAATTCAAAGATGTTTTCCTCTGCAATTCCGAACGCTTTAACGGCTTGAATATTAGTGGATAAAGCCACAAAATGCTTTGCAACATCTTCCTGTTTTCCGGATTTCAAAAACCAGTCTTTTGCGGAATTGGCATTTGTCATCGTTTCCTGTGTCGTAAACGTTTTGGAAGCAATGATGAAAAGTGTCGTCTCAGGATTCAGGTTTTTTAAGACTTCTGCGATATGATTGCCGTCAACATTGGAAACAAAATGAACATTCAGTCTGGTTTTAAAATGTTTCAGTGCCGAAACCACCATCACGGGTCCAAGATCAGAACCGCCGATTCCTATATTCACCACATCCGTAATTTCTTTCCCTGAAAATCCTTTATGTTCACCCGAGATCACTTTTTCAGAAAAGGATTTCATTTGTTCCAAAACTCTTTTAATCTGAGGCTTGATGTTTTCGCCGTCAACAAGTATTTCTTTGTCTGAAAAATCCCTTAAAGCAGTGTGAAGAACGGCTCTTCCTTCGGTAACATTAATTTTTTCGCCGGAGAACATTGCAGAAATCGCTTCCTTCAGTTGACATTCATCTGCCAGATTGAGTAGTAAATCTTTGGTTCTTCGATCAATTAAATTCTTTGAATAATCGAAAAGAAAGTTATCTCTTTTTACAGAAAACTGGTTGAAACGTTCAGGGTTGTATTGGAAAAGTGTTCTTAAATCAAAATCGTTCTGTTCGAAATGATTTTCAAGTTCCTGCCACGCATTGGTATGTAAAGGATTGATATTTGGGAGCATAAATTTTTTCTGTTTTAATAAAAATTGAAGACAAATTTACGGAAAATAAAAACCTCCGAAATATTTCGGAGGTTGTGTTTTTATTAATTGTGAGAATAATCATTGTGTTTGAGGTTGCCACGGATACGCAAATATTTTTTTACAGTTCTAGCAGATTAAGCGGATTGAGCAGATTTTATAAATCTTAATCTCTTAATGTTTTTGAATTTATGATTTAGCCACTAATGCACGAATTATTTATTGGTGCATTTGTGGCAAAAAATTATTTCTCCAAAGCAATGTCAATCACTTCGCTCATTCGGTTGACGTAACTGATTTTCAGTTTCTTCAGATAATCCTGTTTTATTTCGTTCACATCCTTTCTATTGGCTTCGCAGAGAATCACTTCCTTAATTCCCGCGCGAGTTGCTGCCAGAAGTTTTTCTTTAATACCACCAACAGGAAGCACTTTTCCGCGAAGAGTAATTTCGCCGGTCATTGCCAAATGCGGTTTTACTTTTTTGTTTTTATAACTGGAAACCATCGAAGTCAGCATTGCAATTCCTGCCGAAGGTCCGTCTTTTGGTGTGGCACCTTCGGGAACGTGAACGTGGATGTTTTTCTTCTCAATATCGTCCTGCGAAATACCGATTTCATTATGTTTGGCTTTAATGTATTCCAAGGCAATGGTTGCGGATTCCTTCATTACATTTCCGAGGTTTCCGGTCATGGTAAGATTTCCTTTTCCGTTGCTTAAAATACTTTCAATAAACAGAATATCGCCTCCAACGGAAGTCCACG
The DNA here is from genome assembly GCA_964588705.1 of uncultured Chryseobacterium sp. Classification (GTDB taxonomy): domain Bacteria; phylum Bacteroidota; class Bacteroidia; order Flavobacteriales; family Weeksellaceae; genus CAZPQV01. The sequence goes on along the minus strand of CAZPQV010000010.1, from coordinate 46,561 downwards.
CCAAACCAGTAACAACTCCGGGAACTCCCGTGATTTCCGATAAACTTTTTGGTCTCGGAACACCCAGGATTTCATCAACTTTTTCTATGGTAATTTTCGGATTATATTCCTTTTCCATAGCGATTTGCAGTGCTACCCAACGTGAAATTGCCGCGATTCTTTTTTCTAAAGTTCTCACACCACTTTCGGAAGTGTGAGCGTCGATGATATGTTTTAATTCAGGATTTCCGATTCTGTACGATTTTGAAGTCAAACCGTTTTCTTCCA
>CAZPQV010000010.1:30106-46194 GCA_964588705.1 uncultured Chryseobacterium sp. | reverse complement strand
CCGATTTTATCGATTTCATCCAAAACGATTACCGGATTTGAAGTTCCGGATTTTTTGATGGACTGAAGAATTCTTCCCGCCATCGCACCGATATAAGTTTTTCGGTGGCCGCGAACTTCGCTTTCATCGTGCAAACCGCCAAGTGAAACTCTAACATATTTTCTTCCAAGTGCATCAGCAATCGATTTTCCAAGGGAAGTTTTACCAACTCCCGGAGGGCCAACCAAACATAGTATCGGGGATTTCATATTGTTCTTCAGTTTCAGAACTGCCATGTGTTCCAGGATTCTTTTCTTGATGTCCTCAAGTCCGAAATGTGCTTTATCTAATACTTTTTCTGCTTTGATGATGTCGAAAATATCTTTGGAATAATTTCCCCAAGGCAAATCGGTAAAGAAATCCAGATAGTTGCGCTGAACGTTATAATCCGGAGAGTTTGGATGCTGACGCTGAAGTCTATTGAGTTCGCGCTCGAAATGTTCCTGAACTTCGGCAGTCCAGTTTAGTTTTTTAGCTTTCAGGCGAAGTTCGTCGGCATCGGATTCTACGCCACCGCCCAGTTCTTCCTGAATGGTTTTGATTTGCTGATTCAGAAAATATTCACGCTGCTGTTTGTCTAAATCTTTGGATGTTTTTTGATGAATCTGATTACGGAGTTCTAATTTTCTGAAGTCATCGTGAAGCATTTCGTAGCATTTTTCCGCACGCTTCATCAAACTTTTTTCTTCTAAAAGCGACTGTTTTTTTGCAGGTGCAAAATTGGCATTCGTGCAGATGAAATTCAGCAAATCTTCGCTGTTGTTCATGTTATTGATAGCGAAATTAGCCGCGTTTGGTATGCTTGGATCGAGCTGAATGATTTTCAGAGAAATATCCTTTATATTCTCAATCAGGGCTTCGTATTGCTCCTTATTTCTGGTTTCGGAATCTTTCAGTTTTGTGATTTCAGCTTTGAAATATGGTGCTTTTGAGGTGAATTTCTTAACTCTGAAACGCTGTATTCCGCGAGTGATAGCTGTAATATTGCCTTCAGGAAGTTTGATGATTTTTACAATCTTGGCTAATGTTCCAACGGTGTAAAGATCAGATTCCTCCGGGTTTTCAATCGCAGAGTTTTTCTGGCTGATTATCCCAATAATATCTCCTTTTTTTTGTGCTTCTTCAAGAAGTTTTTTGCTTTGTTCGCGTCCGGCGGTAATAGGAATTACCACTTTCGGAAACATCACCATATTGCGTACAGGAAGAATGGGAAATACTGTTTGTCCGTCGTTTTCCTTGGTGTCCATAAGGTCGTTCTCGGAAATTTCTTCTGCTACAATGCTGAAACTGCTTTCTAAAATTTCGCCAAAATCGAGATCTTCAAATTCAATCATAAAATATAGGATGACAGATTGTCATTTGTTTTAATTAATCAACAGACGAAAATCTGTGGTATTGCCAGAATTTCGCCTGAATAAAGTGTCTTTCGTTAGATTTCTCAATTCCTGTGCCATCGAAATGAACGCAATATTAACGGACAAAATTTCTTATTTATCACCTTGTATTATTACGAAGCCGAATCCCGCAATAGGGATCGCAGCGTAAATCCTTTTTTGTGAGGAGGTACGACGAATAAAAAAGATTGCAGCGTAGAGCCCGGCCCGAGTACGAAAGAGCTGGAGCGCAGGAACGAGGGATTGCCCATATTATATGATAAAAAATGCGCTAAACTTTTTATAATATCTTAAAAATGTGTATTTTCGCAGACTGATAAAAAAGACAATAAATAATGGCAATTTTAGGGGAAATTAGAAAAAGATCTTGGCTGATGATTGGTTTGGTAGCATTTGCATTATTGGCATTTTTGCTTACACCGGATCAGTTTGACCAGATTTTTCAGAAAAATCCGAATATTTTGGGATCTGTAAATGGAGAAGATATTACGAGAGATGAGTACAGCGACCAACTTTACGTTCTGCAACAACAGGCGCAACAACAGGGAATGCCGGTAACCGGGCTTGAAGAGCAGGCGTGGCAAATGACGGTGCAGAGTAAACTGATAAAGCAGCAGTTCGAGAAAATGGGTCTGAAAATGACCGATGATTATTTCTGGAGCCAAATTCAGTACGATCCGATGTTTGTGCAGAATCCGCAGTATTTTGATGAGAAAGGAAACTTTAGACTTCAGGAGCTGAAAAGAGATATAGAAAGCCTTCAGAACGGAGACAGAATTCAGGATTACAATCAGTGGCTGAAAACAAGAAAAGCCATTGAATACAGAATGATGGCGCGCCAGTTTTTTGCGAACGTTCAAGCCGGAGTTACTGTTAGCAAGAAAGAAGTTGAAGAGGTTTTGAGACAGAGAGACCAGGTTGCTGATATCGATTACGTGAAAGTAGATTACGCTTCGTACCTTGCTAAAAACCCTATAAAAGTTACTACTGAAGATTTAGCAAATTATATTAAAGCACGCCCATTAACTTACAAGGCTGATCCTTCGAGAAATTTAGGACTTGTATATTTCCCTGCAAGACCGAGTGCTGCTGACGAAGAAGCAGTAAAGAAGGAAATTACAAAACTTTTTTCACAAGGAACTGATGCAAGTGGCGGTGCTGAGAATTTTCAGAATACTACAAACGACTCAATGTTTGTGACTTTGAATTCTGACTTATCTTTCAACCCAACTTATTTTAAGAAAGAACAATTGCCTCCAACTATTGCTGAGCAAGTTCCAGGTGCAGCGATTGGCCAGACTTTCGGACCTTACAAAGAGCAGAATTACTATGTAGTTTCTAAACTTTTGGATAAGAAAACATCAGATTCAATCCTTTCGAGACATATTTTGATTTCTTACAAAGGAAATCAGGCAGGTGGAGAAGTTACAAGAACAAAGGAAGAAGCTAAGAAATTGGCAGATTCTATTGGAGCGGTTGTGAAAGCGAACCCAGCGAAATTTGCTGATTTTGTAAATCTTTCAAACGATCCTGGTTCTGCAGCGCAAGGCGGAAGTCTTGGTTGGACGACACCGGAAACACCTTTCGTTCCTGAGTTCACAAACTATCTTGTAAACAATCCTAAAGGAGCAACCGGAGTTGTTGAAACTCAGTTTGGTTATCATATCATCAACATTCAGGATAAGAAAACCGGAGCAATGGGTTACAAACTGGCTAACCTTGTGAAATCGATCAGACCTTCTGATGCTACGGAAAATGAAGTTGATAAAAATGCAAGAAGATTCATTCAGCAAGTACAGGGAAAATCGTTTAACGAATTCGCCAATGTTGCTAAGAAAGGAAACTTCCAGTTTACAAATCCAAAAGCGGTTAAACGTTTCGACGGACAGCTTGAAGGTTTAGGAACACCAAAAGACGAAGAGATTATTGCTTGGGCTTTCAATAAAAAGAGAACTAAAGGCGAAACTGAATATTTCGTTGTTGAAGGAACCGGCGACAGAGTAGTTGCTTTCCTAAACGGTAAGCAGGAATCCGGTCTTGCAGATCCGGAATCTGTAAGAGAACAGCTGGAGCCAATTGTGAAAAACCAAATGGCTGCAAAACAGATTATGGACAAGATAAAAGCAGGAAATGCCACAACGCTTGACCAAGTTGCTAAGCTTTTCGGAGCCAAGAAAGAAGCCGGACAGATTAACATTCTTAACCCAATGCTTGGAATGGCGATGGAGCCAAAAGTTGCAGGTGCTGCTTTCGGAAATGCAAAAGGAAAAGTTTCGAATCCGGTAGAAGGAATGAGCGGCGTTTATGTATTGGTAAAGAAATCTGAAACTACAAATAAACAACCTGGTGATGTGAAGCAGATTACAGAATCTATGACACAGCAAAACGTACAGATGTTTACGCAGATGATGCTGAAGAGTCTTCAGGACAATGCGAAGATTGAAGACCACAGAATTGAAATCTGGAATCAGGGAACTCAGGTTCAGTAAAAAAAAATCATTTTATAACAAAAGCGGCAGAATTTTTGCCGCTTTTTTATTTTGTGAAAGGCATATTTAAACGGAGTTTAATTTAAAATTGTCATATCTTTGTGTCTAATTTATACAAAACAAAACAGTGAAATTTAGTAAAGAAATTAAAGCGGGGTTAATTGCGGTAGTGGCCATCATAAGTTTTGTTCTTCTCTATCAGTTTATGAAAGGAAAAAGTTTGTTTTCTACTGATAATGAGTTTTTTGCAAATTTTGATAATGTTGAAGGACTGGAGCCTTCGAGTCCGGTTTCTATTAATGGGTTAAAAGTTGGGCAGGTGGATAAGATTACACCAATTGCAGATGAAACCGGTAAATATCATTTCGTGATTCGGGTGCTTGTTGATAATGCATATAAGTTTTCAAGAAAATCAACGATTGAAATTTTCGAACCGGGACTGATGTCCGGGAAACAGGTAAGAATCAACCTTCAATACGGCGGAGATTTGGCTAAAGACGGCGATACACTTTCGGGTGCCTATAAACCTTCGATGATGAACAGTATTTCCTCACAAATCGGTCCGGTGAAAGATCAGGTTGAAGTGGTTTTGAAAAGGGTAGATTCGCTGATGCTGAACGCCAATGCGATTACAGATGCAAGAAATCAGGCGGAAATCAGAGCATTATTGATGAATCTGAACAGAACCGTTGCTTCGTTCGAATCGACTTCAAGACAGACCAATCAGCTTTTGGCTAACAACGATCCGCGGGTTCAGCGTGTTTTAGATAATGCCAATCTGGCAACACAAAGCGCAAAAACAGCGATTGATAATTACGGAAGAATTGCTGAAGAAGTAGATGTTCAGAAACTTAATAATACCATTGATAAGCTTAGTTTAACTGCAGACCAACTGAATAACGTTATTGCTGGCATAAATAATGGCAAAGGATCTCTTGGTAAATTAACGCAGGATGAAGAACTTTACAAGAATCTGAACAATACGGCCGAAAATCTCAACAAACTGGTTGAAGACCTGAAGGCAAATCCGAAAAGATATCTTAACTTCTCGGTGTTTGGTAAGAACAGTAACTAAAACTCAATCATAATGCAGTATCTTGACAATATTCTTTTTGTTGTTCTGCTCGTAGCCGGTTTCGGGCTTTTCTACAAAAGTCTGATGGAAATCTACAGAAACATCAAATTAGGCAGGGAAATCAACCGCTCTGACCGAAAAAGTGAACGCTGGGCAAACATGACTACCGTTGCTCTCGGACAAAGTAAAATGGGAGCGAGGCCGCTTGCAGGTTTGCTTCACGTGTTTGTTTACGTTGGTTTTGTAATCATCAATATCGAACTTATTGAGATTATTGTTGACGGTATTTTCGGAACGCACCGCTTTCTGGCTTCCGTAATCGGAGAATCCCTTTACAAAGCATTTACAGCAACGCTTGAAATTCTTGCATTGCTTGTAGTAATCGCAGTGGTTATTTTCTTTATCAGAAGAAATTTCTACGGTGTGAAGCGTCTTACCATGAAAGAACTTTTTGGCTGGCCAAAACGCGATGCCAACTGGATTCTAGTCATTGAATTTGCGTTGATGATGGCTTTCTTCAAAATGAATTCAGCAGATTTGTTGCTTCAAAATGCCGGAGTAAATCCTGTACACGGATATTTCCCAATCAGTGAAATGCTGTTTGCGCCAATTATAGACTGGTTCCAGTTCGGAACGCCATTCTTGGTATTTACGGAGCGTGCCGCATGGTGGTTCCACTTTGTGGGAATTCTGTTCTTCATGAACTATCTTTATTACTCAAAACATCTTCACATCATATTTGCATTTCCGAACACTTGGTTTGCAAAACTTGAACCGAAAGGACAGCTTAATAATCTGGAATCTGTAACCAAGGAAATTAAACTAATGATGGATCCAAATGCAGATCCTTATGCAGCACCACCTGAAGCAGATCCAAACGCCGTTCCTGAGAAGTTTGGAGCGAGCGATATTTTCGATTTAAATCAGGTTCAGCTACTTAATGCTTATACCTGTACGGAATGTGGACGATGCACATCGGTTTGTCCGGCAAATATTACAGGGAAGAAACTTTCTCCTCGTAAGATTATGATGGATACGAGAGACCGTTTGGAAGAAGTTGGAAAAAATATCAATAAGAACGGAAAGTTTGTTGATGACGGCAAAAAACTTCTTGACGATTATATTACAAGAGAAGAGTTGCGTGCCTGCACCACTTGTAATGCGTGTGTGGAAGCATGCCCTGTATTGATTGACCCACTTTCAATTATTGTGGATATGAGAAGATATCTCATTATGGAAGAAAGTTCTGCTCCGCAGGAATGGAACGTGATGAACAATAATATTGAAAACAACGGAGCGCCTTGGCAGTATAACCAAGCAGACCGTTTGAACTGGGCTTCTGAATAATAAAACTAATTAAATTCATATAATAAACATGGATTTCAAAGTAAAAACAATGGCAGAATATGCTGCCGAAGGAAAAATGCCTGAAGTTTTATTTTGGGTAGGCTGCGCCGGAAGTTTTGATGACCGCGCGAAAAAAATCACGAAAGCATTCTGCAAGATTTTAAATAATATAAATGTTGAATTTGCGGTTCTTGGGCAGGAAGAAAGCTGCACCGGAGATCCCGCAAAACGTTCAGGAAATGAGTTTCTGTTTCAGATGATGGCAATGACCAACATTGAAATTCTGAATGCTTACGGCGTTACAAAAATCGTTACGGCTTGTCCGCACTGCTTCAATACCATTAAAAATGAGTATCCAAGTTTAGGTGGAAAATACGAAGTGGTTCACCATACACAGTTTTTAAAACAGTTAATGTCAGAAGGTCGCCTAAAAATTGAAGGTGGCAAATTTGAAGGTAAAAAAATCACGTTCCACGATCCTTGTTATCTTGGACGTGCCAATGACGAATACGAAGCGCCAAGACAGCTTCTGCAAAAACTGGATGCGGAACTGGTTGAAATGAAAAGATGCAAATCCAACGGATTGTGTTGTGGAGCAGGAGGTGCGCAAATGTGGAAGGAACCTGAAAAAGGAAATAAAGACATCAACGTTGAAAGAACGGAAGAAGCATTGGCTGAAAAACCAAATATCATTGCAACCGGTTGCCCGTATTGCAACACGATGATGACGGATGGCGTGAAGCATTTCAACAGTGAAGATGTTGAAGTGAAAGATATTGCAGAGCTTTTGGCTGAAGCTGAAGACCTGTAATGAACAGAACACTTACTTTAGTTTTGATAATTGTTTCAACGTTATTATTGTTGGTGAATACTTATCTATTGACAAGGGAAGTGACAACAGGCTATATTTTGGCAGCTCTGTCGAACGTTTTTATATTAATTGTCGGAATTAACGGATTAAAAAACAGCAAGGAAAAATGAAAATTGAAGAATCAAATATTGTTGAAACCAACGATTACAGGGTATTAATTTATCCTTCATCAAGACCTTTCAGCGCAAAGGAAAGCAAAGTGATTGCCGAAAAACTTTACGATTTTCTTGGCGGTTGGGCTGCGCACGGAAAGCCGCTTTCATCGTCTTTCAAAGTTGAAAGAAATCAGTTTATCGTTATTGCAGTAGACGAAGAAAAAGAAGCAGCATCTGGTTGCTCTATTGATTCTCTGAATGGTATCATGCGTGAGATTGATGACGAATTTCAACTGGGACTCTTCAACCGTATGAAGGCCAGCTTTGTTGAAAACGGGGAAGTAAAAACTATGAAACTGCACGATTTTAGAGAAGCACTGAAAAACGGAGAATTATCAACAGATATTGAAGTTTTCGATTTTTCAAAATCCACTTATGTAAGTTTCCTTTCTGATTTTCTTCTGCCTTTAAGAAGAAGTTGGGCAGGGATTTATGTCGACTAAACCATTAAGAGCCAATATATGAAACCCTTTCAGATTATATTTTGGAAGGGTTTTTTAATTCAGTTATATTTGTAAAAACTACTTTAAACATCCGTTTTCTGCTATGCATACGCTGATAAATTTTTTAAAAGAATTTTATAAAAATCACGGATTCTTGGTTTTTGTATCTTTTTTTATTCAGAAGTTATCGGCCTTCATTATTTCTCTTATTGTAATTCGTTTGCTAACTAAAGAAGAATTTGGTTTATTGAGTATTGTGCCTGCTGTTTTTGTGATGTTTGCTCCATTTACAGGGCTTGGTTTACCGGTTGGACTTTTAAGATATGGTTCATTAGTAAAAGATGAAAACCAGAAACGAAAATTCATCTCAACCATGTTTCGGGATGGATTTTATTTTCAGATTTTGCTTTCAGTTTTTTTTATTTCTATCAGTGTTTTCTTTGTTAGGAAATACGAAGATATTTTTATAATTTTTGTTGCATTTGCAGTCAGGCTGTTTGGTTTTTTAATATTTATGCATCAGCAAATTGTTTTCAGAATCAATTTTCAGAACAATAAATTTGCATCACTTAATATTTATAATGCTGCTATAGGAGTAATATTAGTGGCAGTTGCCTGCTATCTTTGGGGTTTTTACGGCTATCTAATTGCAATTGCAATTCATCCTTATTTCACATTATTTTGGACGGATAAAAAGCATTTTAATCTGAAAGAAAAATTTTATTCTTTTGATAAACGTGAAGTTTATAAGTTTTCTTTACATGCCTCGTTTACCAATTTTGGAACAGATCTTTTGTTTGCAGCAGACATCTTGTTGCTTAGTTATTTTTTTACCGAATCTTCCGTCGCCGGGTATAAAGTTGCAATACTTATTCCGGCAAATGTAATTTTTCTTACCCAAAGTTTTATTCAAAGCGATTATCCAAAGATTGTTGCAAACAGTGAAAATTTAAAGTTTATAAAAAACTATATCAAACAGTATTTCAAAATATTTATTCCGATTAGTGTTTTCATTTTTTTATTTGGATATTTTTTTAAAGAGCAGATTATCAGTCTATTTTTTGGAGAAAGGTATCTTTATGTATCCAAAATGTTTTCGGTTTTTCTGATTACTTTTTTAATCAGTATGCTTTTCAAAGTTTTCTTTGGAAATCTTTTATCGGCAATTGGCAAGATGAGTTATGTAACTTATGGCACTATTATTTCTGTGTTAGTAATAATTATTTCCTCTTTAATCCTAATGCCATTATATCGAGAAATGGGAATGGTTTACAGTATGTTTATAGCCATAAGCATCAATAGTATTTTTTTATTTGTGATGTTGGCAATAAGCCTAAAAAAAATGAAATAAACTTTATCTTTACACAATGAAGTTCATAAAACTTTTCATATTATCTCTAGTCCTTTTCTCCTGTCGCGGTGAGAGCGAAAGTGATATTCAGAAAATCGATCAGATATTGAAAATTTATATAAAAGATGCTTCCGGCAATGATTTACTGAACAAAGCGATGGACAGCACATTTTATTCCATTGAGTTTAAAGATTTGGGAGCGTTGCAGGACAGGGTTTCAGTAAGAACTTCTTTAAAAGTGGACAAAGATTCAGTTTACTATCACGAGTATATTGCCGGAGCGACAAGAACTTTGGAAGATGGCGGAACAGATACTAATAAAACCTACAAATCTGATATTGCGGTTCAGTACAAAACATCGACGACCTCAGAAATTGTCGAAGACCGGATGTTAATTTTCTACGACTGGACACCTCAGATTTTTCAAATTAAATCGGTTTTTTACAACGACAGTTCAATTTTCCAGAAGGAAGAAGGGAAGGAGAATATCATCACTATCGTAAAATAATTTCTTAAATTTGTAAAGCATTTGTAATGATGGGATTTCTCATCATTTTCACTATTAATTTAATGTCATTTCAGATATATGTTACAGGTAAATTTTCTGCGCGAGAATAAAGAACGCGTTTTGGAAGGGTTGAATAAAAGAAACTTCAAACAGACAGAATTGGTGAACGAAGCCATTGCTCTGGATGATGAAAGAAAAAAACTTCAGTTTGATCTGGATGAAAATCTGGCTCAGATGAACAAGATTTCCAAAGAAATCGGCTTGCTGATGAAGGAAGGCAAAAAAGATGAAGCAGAAGCAGCCAAAGCAAAAACCTCCGAATACAAAGAAAATTCGCAGAATCTAAAGCAAAATCTGGATGAGGTTGAAACTAAACTTCAGGACATACTTTACCAGATTCCAAATATCCCTTATCATTTGGTGAAAGCCGGAGTTGCTGCTGAAGATAATGAGATTGTTTATCAGACGCACGACGTTGAAGGTTTGGGCGCAGGCTCTATTCCTCATTGGGAACTTGCAAAAAAATATAATCTGATTGATTTCGAATTGGGTGTAAAGATTGCAGGAGCAGGTTTTCCGGTATATTTAGGAAAAGGTGCAAGACTTCAGCGAGCATTGGTTCAGTATTTTTTGGATAAAAATGTGGATGCCGGATATCTTGAAGTGAATCCACCACACGTAGTGAACGAAGCATCCGGTTATGGAACAGGTCAACTTCCGGATAAAGAAGGACAAATGTATCACGTTGGTATCGACGATTTATATTTAATTCCTACAGCCGAAGTTCCGGTAACCAATATTTACAGAGATGTTATTTTGGATGAAAAAGATTTGCCTGTAAAAAATACTGCTTTTTCTCAGTGCTACCGAAGAGAAGCCGGAAGTTACGGTGCTCACGTCCGTGGACTGAACCGTCTTCATCAATTCGAAAAAGTAGAAATCGTAAGGATTGAACATCCGGAAAACTCTTATAATGCGCTTGAGGAAATGGTAGAACACGTAAAAGGTATTCTTACCGACCTTGAACTTCCATTTAGGATTTTAAGACTTTGCGGAGGTGATATGGGATTCACATCTGCGATGACGTACGATTTTGAAGTTTGGAGTGCGGCACAAGAGAAATGGCTGGAAGTAAGTTCGGTTTCCAACTTCGAAACATTCCAAGCGAATCGCTTGAAGTGTCGTTATAAAGGTGGCGAAGGAAAGGCACAGTTGGTTCATACACTAAACGGTTCTGCAATGGCATTACCAAGAATTATGGCGGCCTTGCTTGAAAACAATCAGACCGATGAAGGAATAAAAATTCCTGCTAAGATTGCAGAGTATGCACGATTTGATATGATATCATAACTGTAAGAAAAACACCTTAGGCTTGTTCACTGAAAGCTTCTTTAATAAATGAACTTACCTAAGTGAAGTTCTTACAAAAAAACATTTAGCAGTTTAGAACATTAAGCCGAAAAACTTAATATTCTTAATTTATTAATGATCATAAAAAAAACCACCAAAATCTCGGTGGTTTTCTTTATTCAGTTGTAATCACAATTTTCTTATCCTTGTTTTTTAGGTTTTTGCCTTCATCCCAGAGGTCGGCGGTTCTCACGTTTATTTTTATGGTGTTTTTATCGATCTGTTCTACAAAATCGTGTTTTCCTTCGATGGATTTTATTGGTTTTTGGAATTTCAGAGTACTGTTGAAATTCATATTAAACATCTTCATCATACCAACCATTCCTGCAGCCATTTGTCTTCCATAAGCTTCTACGGAATCGGTTTTGCTCATCGGTTTACCATTGTTTTCTTCAGGTTTTACTTTCTGAATTTCAGTCAGCATTTCGGTAACGTTAAACTTTTCGGTGTCTATGGTTAGTTTGTTTCCGTTCCAACTTCCAATGTTTTGTAAAGGAACCTTTTCAAGATGTTTTTGTTGGGCGAAAAGACTTGCCACTTCTTTAGGCAAAAGTTTATCGTATTTCAGTGCAATTCCTGTGATTTCACCGTTCTGCTTATTCAGCTTCATATACATTTTTTTCAATGCTTTTGCCGAATCACTGTTCAGAACAACTCTTCCGGTCTTCTGAATATCATATAAACTTTTCCATTCCGTTGTAAGGTTCTTGAAATCGATATCACTCTTTTCTTTGACTTTGTCAGCGCCATCCATCATCGAAAGCATTCCGAGCATAGAACGGTCAACCAAAATATTAGATTCCATACTTGTGGCAGAATCTTTATAGTAAGTAGTTTCGGTATTTACTGAACAACTCTGAAGAACTATAATTGCTAAAGCAAAAATCCAGAGTGCAATTTTTTTTATCATTCCTTGATATTTTTTGTAATGTCATCAGTTAGATTCAAATAAAATACCAAAGTTAAAATATGAAAAAGCCGCTCATTTCTGAACGGCATAAGTAAGTTTTTCTTTTGAATGATTAATGACAGGTTGAATGATCTCCTTGTTGATGCTGCTCCGAATCATTATGAATGATGTGCAGCGCTTCTCCTTTAGGCGAAATATATGGAATACCAAGTTCCAGTCCGCGAAGGATGAAAAGACCTCCAAGAACAATCATCAGAACAGGAATGATTTTCAGAACTTTCAGTCTGAATGCCTGTGTCATCATATTTCCGGCAACTACAACAGCAAACATAAAAGGAAGTGTACCTAAACCGAAAAGCGACATGAACAGTGCGCTTTGCCAAATTCCTCCGGCTGCCAGCGATGCTGTGAGCGCCATATAAACCATTCCGCAAGGAAGAAATCCGTTTAAAATTCCCGTTAAAAATCTTGATTTATAATCCGGTTTTTGAAGAAGATTGGCAAGAGACATTTTCACTTTCAGCAAAAATTTTGAAAGGAAAGGCACTTTTGATGCAAAGTCTTTTCCACCAAAAGAAAATACAGCCATCACAATCAGCATTACTCCGACAGCGATGGTAAGGTATTTCTGAAATCCTGCCATTTCAAACCCTTTTCCGACAATTCCTAAAACCGCTCCCATCAACGAATAGGTAACGATTCTGCCAAACTGATAGGTGAGGTTCTGAAGATGGAAATTAACCGCCTGACTCTTTGTAAGTCCTAATGACAACGCAATTGGTCCGCACATTCCTATACAGTGGAATCCGGTTGCGAATCCAAGTCCGAGTGCTGATATGATGAGTGCTATTTCCATTGAACATCATAATCCACCTGAAACGGTTTTTTATCCTGCTCCCAATGGATTTTTAATGTATATGAGCCCGGAAACAACACCTGTTTCGGGATGAAAATCGTATTATCCGAACTTACGGTCAAGTCTTTATCTACATCCAGTTTCGCATCATCCGTTCTGAAGAGGTGAAAATTTACTTTATTCTGATCTGCCTTTACATCAGCAGGAAAAGTAATTTTTATTCCTTCAGAAGATTGCGAGTAAGCCGGTTTTTGCGCCAGTTGATCTGCATTGTTTTTGGCATCAATCACTTGCTGATAATGCAGTTCATCTTCATAATAATGTTCCGAAACAAGCTCCGCATTCTGCCAGTTTCTTGTAAAAAAGAAAATCAGCGACAGAATAAAAATTATAAATGCTAAAAGCCCAACTGCAACACCGTGCCCCCAATGAAATTTCTTAAGCATATTTAATTTTTAAAATTGAAGTTTAAACGGTCCTTCAAAATAGGTTTCAAAGGAATCCAGAAGTTTTCCTTTTTCGTCGTAAACACCAATAGTTACATTCTGTTTCGAAAGTTTGATGTCCTGTTCAGGGAAACTTACGTTGATGGTTCCTTTCGTAATCTGATCTTTTTTAAGCAAAATGGTATTCGTATCACTGAATGTTACTTCACCGTTTTTAGGTTCCATTATTTTAATAGTAACCGTTTTATCGGTGTTGGTTTTGTTCAGTAATGTGTAGTTATACGTATTGGTAATCTTCGCATCTCTGATATAGAATGTAGATCCCGCAGGTTTAATGAATTTCGCCTCCATCGTACCTCTGTTGTAAAGAAGGAATCCAAGGAATACCACTAAAAGCGTTAGAACCGCAGTATAAGCTTTCATTCTGTTGGTGAATTTGAACGGTCTTTCCTGCTCAATTTCATCCTCAGTTGCGTAACGGATTAATCCTTTTGGAAGTCCAACTTTCACCATCACTTCGTCGCAGGCATCAATACATGCTGTACAGTGAATACATTCCAGTTGCTGTCCGTTTCGGATATCTATTCCCGTAGGACAAACAACCACACACTGGTTACAGTCGATACAGTCACCTTTTCCGGCGGCAGCACGGTCTTCACCTTTTCTCCATTTTGCACGGTTTTCACCACGCTTGTAGTCGTAATATACGTTGATGGTTTGCTTGTCAATCAGTACACCCTGTAATCTTCCGTAAGGGCACACCAGTGTACAAACCTGCTCTCTGAACCACGCAAACACAAAGTAAAACATGGCTGTGAAAATGATCATCACCAGGAAATTGGTAGGGTAGGCAAAAGGACCTTCCTTCATAATTTGGAAGACTCTTTCGTAACCTACAATATACATGAACATGAAGTGCGTGATAATCAGCGAGATCACGATGTAGATGCTCCACTTCAGACCTCTTTTCCATATTTTTTCTCCATTCCAAGGTTGGTTGTCCAGTCTTATCTGCTTGTTACGGTCACCTTCAATAGCGTATTCAATTTTTCTGAAAATCATTTCCATAAAAATTGTCTGAGGACAAATCCATCCGCAGAAAATTCTCCCGAAAACAACGGTAAACAGAATGATAAATACGATAGAGGTGATGGCGCCTAAAGCAAGGATAAAGAAATCCTGTGGATAAAAAGGCTGTCCGAATATGAAGAATTCTCTGTCGAGAATATTAATCAGAAGCAGAGGATTTCCATTGATCTTTAAGAAGGGTAATGTGAAGAACACTGCCAGTAAAAAGATGCTTACCAGAACCCTGTAGTTGGTGTAATTTCCTTTTGGCTTTCGTGGATAAACCCATTTTCTTTTTCCGGTGCTATCCATTGTATTGACCGAATCTCTGAATGTTTCCGGATCAATTACCTGTCCCTGTCCTCCTCGAAAAATTGTTTCTTGTTCTTCCTGAGCCATTTTTATAATAAATTTAAAAAAACATAATCCGTTAATACTTTACAATATAACGAATTATGTTCTTATTATTGATTCTATTGAATTTTATTGTTCCCAGTTCGCAGGAGTTCCCTGTGGTGCAGCGCCTCCCTGAGCTGTTGTAATTGGCTCAACCTCTTGGTTGATATGGTATAGATAAGCAGCAACTTTTTCTATATCTCTACCACTGATCTGTCCGTTAGCACCAAACGCCACCATCGTAGGGTTGTTTGGCGATCCGTTCCATACCACGTGGAAAATATTCTTGAAAAGCGTTTTTTCCGGTTGGTTGATCCATGAATTATCTGTAAGGTTTGGTCCAATACCACCTTTTCCGCCGTCCATATGACAGGAAATACAGTTTGTCTTATAAATTTCTTCACCTTCAGCAACATTATCTGCAGAATAAACCGCAGTTTCAATGGTTACCTGAGGTGCAGTTTTTTCATATTCCTGAATGGAAGCAATCTGTGCTTTATATTCATCGTCGTATTCCTTAATAGGGTTTGCGAAGTCTGAGAATGAGTATGCTACAATATAAACGATACAGTAAATTACTCCAAACCAGAACAGACCCAGCCACCATTTCGGAAGTTGGTTGTCAAGCTCCATAATTCCGTCGAAGCCGTGGTCGATAAGGATGTCTTTCTCTTCTTTTGCAGTCTGCTTCTTGAATGCACTGTCCCAAAGTCCTTTTAGATAAGGTTTCTTTTTGTCTTCAAGATATAATGCCTTAGCTTCTTCTGAAAGATTTTTGAATTTATCGTTTTCAATAAGATCTCCAATCGCTCCGTGAATCATTGCCATAATACAGGCAATAACCACCGTTCCCCAGAAATATGGCGAAGAAAGGAAAGAAGAGTTCTGTACAAACATATAATATACTACAAGCAGTAATGTAAGAATGATTAGTATATTAATATATACGGGTGTTCTTTGTTTCATGATGTTTTAATTTTATAAATTAAATGGTTTATCATCATCATCCAGCGGAGCATTAGCAGCATCGTCGTAATACCTTTTCGGCTTTTTGAATACGTAAATAATCAGACCGATAAAGAAAATCATGAATATCAGCAAAGCCAGTGTCTGAAATAAACCAGAGAACTGTTCGTTCGATACAATTTCTTTTACATTTTGAGGTATCATAATGCTCTAATGCTCCTTGGATAATTTATTAATTAGTACTTGCTGTTTGTACCTGTGTTGTTTTAATATCTGTACCCAATCTTTGCAGATAATCAATCAATGCGATAATTTCTTCTTTCTCAAGTTCGCCTGCATGTCTTGAAGCATATGCTTCCTTAAG
>CAZPQV010000010.1:29792-30076 GCA_964588705.1 uncultured Chryseobacterium sp. | reverse complement strand
CGTCTGCCATTAGGTTCAACTTGTTTGTCATCTGAGATCTGTCAAGATCATTAGCAATTAACCAAGGATAACGTGGCATGATAGAACCTGCAGATGTAGATCTTGGGTTGTACATGTGTTTGTAATGCCATGAACTTGGGTTTTTACCACCCTGTCTGTGCAAATCCGGACCGGTTCTCTTAGATCCCCAAAGGAATGGTCTGTCGTATACGAATTCTCCTGCTTTTGAGTACTGACCGTTTTTACCGTTGAATCTTACAACTTCATCACGGAAAGGACGGATC
>CAZPQV010000010.1:0-29780 GCA_964588705.1 uncultured Chryseobacterium sp. | reverse complement strand
GTACGGCACCACCAATCGCAACTGCTACGAAAGCAAGTACAGACAGGTAAAGCGGCATTCTTTCTAACCAAAGGTGAGTTCCTTCTCCTTCTTTTCTTGCGCTGCCGATGTTTGCAAGAGCAGGTGCTTCTGCAGGAACATCTTTTTGGAATGATCCTTTTCTAACCGTTGCAATAACGTTCACACACATTAAGATTGCTCCGGTAAGGTAAAGTGTACCTCCCACGAATCTCATAATGTAGTAAGGGATAATTGCAGTTACAGTATCCAGCCAGTTTTTCCAAAGTAGGGTTCCGTCCGGGTTAAACTGTTTCCACATCAGACCTTGTGTAAATCCTGCGATATAAAGAGGAACTGCGTAGAAGATGATACCTAAAGTACCAAGCCAGAAGTGCCAGTTTGCAAGTTTAGTAGACCAAAGTTTTGTTCTCCACATAATTGGTAACAGATAGTAAATCATACCAAATGCGATGAAACCGTTCCAGCCCAATGCACCAACATGTACGTGTCCGATAACCCAGTCTGTATAGTGTCCGATTTTATTTAAAGTCTTAGTTGCCAGGATTGGTCCTTCAAAAGTTGCCATACCATAACAAGTAACCGCAACCACGAAGAATTTAAGAATAGGATCTTCTCTTACCTTATCCCAGGCACCTCTTAACGTTAGAAGTCCGTTTAGCATACCTCCCCAGGACGGTGCAATAAGCATGATTGAGAATCCTGTTCCAAGCGCTTGTGCCCAAGCCGGAAGTGCAGTATACTGAAGGTGGTGCGGACCAGCCCAGATGTATACAAAGATTAACGACCAGAAGTGAATAATTGAAAGTTTGTATGAGAATACAGGTCTGTCTGCTGCTTTAGGCAAGAAATAATACATCAGACCAAGGATTGGAGTTGTCAGTACGAATGCTACGGCATTATGCCCATACCACCACTGTACTAACGCATCTTTAACACCGGCGTAAGCTGAGTAAGATTTCCACATAGTTAACGGAACCGCAAGGTTGTTGAAAATGTGAAGCATCGCAATGGCAATCCACGTTCCGATATAGAACCAAATTGCAACATACAGGTGACGTACTCTTCTTTTAGCAATCGTAGCAAACATATTGATACCGAAAATTACCCAAATAACGGTAATCAGAATATCAATAGGCCATTCGTGCTCTGCGTATTCTTTTGAAGTGTTGATACCCATAATGAACGTTACTACCACAGCAACAATCATAATTTGCCATCCCCAGAAGTGAATCCAGGAAAGTGTATCACTCCACATTCTTGTTTTAAGCAATCTCTGCATAGAGTAGTATGCTCCGGCAAAAAACCCGTTACATACAAAAGCAAAAATTACAGCACTGGTGTGAAGCATTCTCCATCTACCAAAGCCAAACATACCATTGGAGTTGATGAGCCCACTGATGTCTCCACTCTTTAGGCTGACAATAGTTGGGTCATCGGTTCCTAAAAGCCATTCAGGCAATTCAGGGTAAAACAGCATACCAGCAACGGTAAGCCCCAATAAAAAACCAACAACGCCAAAAATGACGGTGGCATAAAGGAACGCGCGCACAATGCTGTTGTCATAACTAAACTTTTGTGTTTCCATATATACTAATTACTTTTTTCTTCTTTATCGTTTGGTTCTGTGTTTTTTTCGTCTTTTGGTTCTTTAATTTCGTCATCAAAAAGTATTCTCACTGCGGGCGATTCGTCGTCTTCAAACTGTCCTTTTCTCGCATTAACAATGAAAATAATGAGAAAAACTACTGCTAAAGATACACTGCAAATTATCATCAGATAAAGTATATCCATCGCAAAGCAAATTTATAATTTTTATAGTCACCAAATTTATGTAAAAAATATGACAATCTTCAGTCTGTGTTAAAAAATGTTAATTTATAATATTTCTAAATAAAATCGGTGTTTTTAAGCCCTAATTTTGAAATATTTAGCACTTCTGAGCCAAGTTGAGAGCGATGTAAATGCAACCACACTAATTGAACTTATCGGCATCAAAATCGCAGCAACTAATGGCGACATATATCCCAAAACAGCAATTGAAACCCCAATTACGTTATAAAGTAAACTGATGGTGAAGGTTATTTTCACTATCGTCATGGCGTCTTTCGAAAGGTCGAGATATTTGTCTAAAACTTCCATTTTCTCACCATTCATAATAACATCGGAAGAAGGAGTAAACGAGTTGGTATCGTCCGCCACTGCAATTCCAACGTTGCTTTGCTTTAGAGCTCCGGCGTCATTCAGTCCGTCTCCAAGCATTGCCACATTTTCTCCTTTATCCTGCAGATTTTTAATATAAATCAGCTTACTTTCCGGATCCTGATTGAATGCCATTTCTGTAATATGCGGAATTTTCGCTTTTAACAGCTGTTCTTCCGAAGCATTGTCACCACTTAAAATATGGAGTTTATAATCGCTCAGTTTTCCAAACATTTGCTTCAGATTATCGCGATATTCATTTTTGAAAATGAATTTACCTAAAAGTGCATCATTTTTACTGATATAAACCGCCGTTTCAAGATTTTTTGATGTCTGTTTGTTATAACTCGCAGATCCAATTCTGTAATTATTGCTTCGGACTGATGCATTGTAGCCCTTTCCAGGCAGATCATCAAAATTTTCAACCGGGAAATATTCATCCTCCACTTCAAGAAATTCATAAAGAGATTTGGACAGCGGATGATTGGAGTTTTTAAGTAAAGTCTTGATGTTTTTTAAATCAAATTCAGGAATTTTAGTTCCTTCATAAGAGATATTCGATTTTTTGCTGTGGGTAATGGTTCCGGTTTTATCGAAAACAATCGTATTGATTTTAGCGAGTTTTTCAATCGTTAAAGTATCTTTTACGTAGAATTTATTTCTGCCTAAAATCCTCATGATATGTCCAAAAGTAAACGGTGCCGAAAGCGCCAAAGCGCAAGGACACGCCACGATGAGTATTGCTGAAACCACTTGAAACATTTTCTCAAAATCTACTGACGACCAATAAATTCCCGCCAACAAAGTGATTCCTAATATAATGAATGTGAAATACTTGCTGATTTTATTGGTTAGTGTATCAAGACCGGTTTCGTGTTTTTTGAAGGCTTCTTTGTTCCAGAGTTGTGTAAGATAACTTTGGTCCACATTTTTAATTACTTCCAATTCGAGGATGGAGCCGATTTGTTTTCCGCCGGCAAAAATTTTATCTCCGGGCTGTTTCGGAACGGTGGCGCTTTCACCGGTAATAAAACTGTTGTCGATATTTCCTTCGCCATTTATTAGAATGGCATCCACAGGAATAATCTCCTGATTTCTCACCATGATTCGGTCTCCAATTTTCAGATCAGAAAGTAAGATGTTGTTCTGTTTACCGTTGAAATCTACTTTGGTTACAGCAATTGGATAAAACGATTTGTAATCGCGGTCGTAGGAAAGTGCACTGTAGGTTCTCTGCTGAAATACTTTTCCTAAAAGCATGAAAAACAGAAGTCCGCAAAGGGTATCGAAGTATCCCGGACCATAATCTGTAACAACCTCGTAAATGCTTCGTCCATAAAGCATTATAATTCCGAGAACAATCGGAACATCAATATTTACGATTTTATTTTTAAGACCATAAATCGCTGAACTGAAATATCCCGAAGCGGAATAAAAAACCACGGGTGTTGCTAAAAGGAACATGATAAACCGGAAGAGATTCTTGTATTTTTCCATCCAAAAATCTGTCGTTCCGAGCCATTCCATCGCATATTCCGGGAAGCTGAAAAACATTCCGTTTCCGAATGCAAATCCGGCAATAGCCAGTTTTATGAGTAGCGATTTATCGTATTTTTCTTCTTTTCTTTCGGCGGTTTCAAGATTTACGATGGGTTTGTAACCAAGATTGGTTAAAAATTTAGCCAATTCGCTTAATTTCAACTCATGATGATTGAAAGAAACCTGCAACGTTTTTCTTGTAAAATTAACCTGAGAAAACTTAATGTGCGGATTAAGAGTCTGTAAACTTTCGAGAAGCCAAATACATGAAGAACAATGAATTACAGGAATTTTGAAATTAACCAAAGTGGTGTTTCCTTCGGAGAAGTCGGTGACTTTTTCAAAAACTTCCGGTGTGTCGAGATAGTCGAACTGCGATAAGTTGTCATCCGGTCTGATCCCGGAATTCTTATTCAGCTCATAGAAGTTTCCGAGGTTGTTCAGGTTAAGGATTTCATAAACGGATTTGCAGCCATTGCAGCAGAAAACCTTGCTGTCAAAAGCAATTTTCTCTTTATCTGCCGGTTGTCCGCAATGAAAACAGTTCTCCAATTTCTCTCTAAGTTGGTTAACGGGCAAAAATATAATAAAAATCTTTGCCTTTCCGTGCAAAATATCCTATTTTTGCTGATAAATGTCATAAAAATGTCTTTAGAGAAACAAGAGCTTATAGAGAGAAATCTTCTTGATGTATTTAACGAAAGTTCTTTCAGGGAAATTTTGTCGGAAGAAGTTTTCAGTAAATATATTAATTCGCGCCGAAAACTTACCTTTCATAAAGGTGAAATAGCTTTTGATGAAAATGAAAACCCAAACGGTGTTTACTTCATAGAAAAAGGAACCATGAAGCTTTCTAAAATGGGAGTTTATGGAAAAGAACACATTCTTCGTTTCATAAAAGACGGCGATTTGGTAGGCTACCGTTCGGTACTGATTGGTGAAACTTTCAAAGCGAAAGCTGAGGCAATGACCGATGTGCAGGCGACTTTCGTGCCGAAAGACATTTTCCTTCACCTTTTGGAAATCGATTCTAAACTTTCTTTCGCAATGCTTCAGAAGTTTGCTTACGAACTTGGAGAATCTTCTAATACCATTACTTTCCTTGCACAGAAAACCGTTCGCGAAAGACTTGCAGAAATACTTTTACTTCTTGAGCAAAAATTAGGGACAGATCCTGAAGGTTATATTAAAATTTCACTTACAAGAGAAGAAATTGCAAACCTGATTGGAACGGCAACTGAAAGTGCCATCCGTCTTATTTCAGAATTCAAGCAGGATCATCTGATTGAAACTGAAGGGCGAAACATCAAAATTCTTAATCACGAAAAACTGATTAAGTTAGGCCACGTTATTATGTAATTTTGTTCTGTCATCAGGTTCTACTACAGAATTTGATTAATCTTTGAACAAAAAACCAAACCAATTCTCATGTCAGTACATTCTGAAATCAAGAAAATTACCACCGAGACCTTGCGAAAAATGAAATTCGACAAGGAAAAAATCACAATGCTTACCGCATACGATTTTACAACTGCAAAAATGGTGGATGCTGGCGGAATTGATACCGTTCTGGTAGGCGATTCTGCAGCAAATGTAATGGCTGGTCACGAAACGACTTTGCCAATTACTTTAGACCAAATGATTTACCACACGCAATGTGTTGTTCGTGGCATCGACAGGGCGTTGGTGGTTGCAGATCTTCCGTTCGGGACTTACCAAAGTAATCCTGAAAAAGCATTGGAATCTGCCGTAAGAATGATGAAAGAAGGTGGTGCACATGCCATTAAAATTGAAGGTGGTGCTGAAATTGAGAAATCAATCAAGAAAATTGTAAATGCAGGAATTCCTGTAATGGCACATCTTGGTTTGACGCCGCAGTCTATTTATCAGTTCGGAACATATAAAGTAAGGGCCAAAGAAGATGCTGAAGCCGAAAAACTTATCAGCGACGCAAAATTGGTTGAAGAGCTGGGTTGCTTCGCTTTGGTTTTGGAAAAAATTCCTGCGGAACTGGCGAAGAAAGTTACCGAAAGTATTTCGATTCCAACCATCGGAATCGGCGCTGGTCCTGATTGTGACGGACAGGTTTTGGTTTATCATGATATGGTAGGAATGAATAAAGGCTTTTCGCCGAAATTCCTGAGAAGATACCTTGATTTACATACTGAAATTACAGGAGCGGTTTCGCAATACGTGAAAGATGTAAAAACCGGCGATTTCCCTAACGAAAGTGAAAGTTACTAATATGAGCAACACCGCACTACAGGCTTATGTTTCCATTGCAGCACTTATTTGTCTGCTTGCAGGATGGTTTAATTTCTTTTCGCCGGAAGTCAACGATTTTCTTTATCAGAAACTTTTCTATATTTTAATTGGTGCGAGTTTCGCTTTGATGACGCCGCTTATTACGAATAAAACTTTCATTTATCCAATGTATATTGCAGCTGCACTTTGTATTATTGGTGCTTTTATTCCGGTTGAAAACCGTTTTTCTGCAGTAAAAACAATTGGGCTGTTTGCAGGAGTTCTGATTTCTCTGTTCAACCGTCCGAAAATGCCGAGAAGACAGTGATGTATTTCTAAATGGAAGACCGACGCTTAACATTCGAAGAATCACAAATCGTTTACGAAGACAATCACCTTTTAATTGTTAATAAAAAGGTTGGGCAATTGGTTCAGGGAGATAAAACCGGCGATGATTCTTTGTTGGAAATGATTAAAGATTTCATAAAAGTTCGGGATGAAAAACCCGGGAATGTATATCTCGGTTTGGTACACAGAATAGACCGGCCGACTTCAGGATTGGTGATTTACTCCAAAACTTCCAAAGCACTATCACGCCTCACGCAAATGGTGAAAAACCGTGAAATCAAAAAAACATATTGGGCAGTTGTCGCCAAAGAACCGATTCCTTCATCGCAACGTTTGGTTCATTACCTGAAAAAGAATGAGAAAAATAATAAAGCGAATGTTTTTCCAAGAGCAACCGACGGCGCGAAAGAAGCGATTCTCACGTATAATATTCTGAAATCTTTAGATAACTATCTTTTACTTGAAGTTGATTTAGAAACCGGGCGTCATCATCAAATCCGGGCACAGTTATCCAAAACAGGTGTTCCGATAAAGGGTGATTTAAAATACGGTTCGCCCCGTTCCAATCCCGATGGTGGAATTTCGCTTCATGCCAGAAAACTTCAGTTCATACATCCCGTTACAAAAGAAGAAATGGAGATTGTTGCACCGGTCCCTCAGAATGATGCGGTTTGGAAAGCTTGTGAGCAATAATTAATATCCCTGTGCAATCAAAGCATTCGCAACTTTCACAAATCCTGCAATATTGGCGCCTTTAAAATAATTGATGTTTTTGCCGCCATCTTCACCGTATTTTTTACACTGTGCGTGAATATTTTGCATAATCATTTTCAGCCTCATATCTACTTTTTCACGGTGCCAGTTCTGGCGGATTGAATTTTGTGACATTTCCAGTCCTGAAGTTGCAACTCCACCTGCGTTTGCTGCTTTTCCGGGACCGTAAAGAATGTTATTTTTAAGGAAGTAATGAATCGCATCCGGAGTGCAGGGCATATTCGCGCCTTCAGCGACAAGTATGCATCCGTTTTGATGAAGCATTTTTGCATCTTCAAGATTCAGTTCGTTTTCGGTAGCGTTTGGCAATGCAATATCACATTTTACTTCCCAAGGTGTTTTGCCGGGAACAAATATAGCATTCGGGAAATATTTCACATACTCACTGATCCGTTCGTAATCGTCAAGTTTTATTTTGAAAACTTTCTGGAGTTTCTCCGTGGTAATGCCTTCTTCATCATAAATGTATCCGGAAGAATCGGAAAGGGTAACGACATTTGCACCCATTTCAATACATTTTTCTGTGGAAAACAAAGCTACGTTGCCTGATCCGGAAATCGTTACAGTTTTGCCTTCAAGCGTATCATTTTTTTCTTTCAGCATGGATTCAACAAAGTAGAGTAGTCCGTAACCTGTGGCTTCAGGACGAATCAGCGAACCGCCATAGTCAAGACCTTTTCCGGTAAGCACTCCGGTGAATTTGTTTCTCAGTCTTTTATAGTGACCAAAAAGAAATCCAATTTCTCGTGCGCCAACGCCAATATCGCCTGCCGGAACATCCGTGTTTTCGTCAATATGTTTAGAAAGCTCTTCCATAAAAGCATTACAGAATCTCATAATTTCATTATCCGATTTTCCTTTCGGATCAAAATTGGAGCCGCCTTTCCCGCCTCCCATCGGAAGTGTGGTTAAACTGTTTTTGAAAACTTGTTCAAATGCCAGAAACTTTAAAATGCCAAGATTTACTGAAGGGTGAAACCGCAATCCACCCTTATATGGACCGATGCAGGAATTCATCTGCACACGATAACCTTTATTGATTTGAATTTCGTTATTATCGTCCATCCAGGTTACTTTAAACTGAATGACTCTCTCGGGTTCTACCAAACGCTCCAAAACTTTATTTTTCAGATATTTTGGATTTTCGTTGATATAAGGAATTAATATTTCTGCAACTTCGGCAACGGCCTGATGGAATTCCGGTTCGTTTGGGTTCTCCAGTTTTACACTTTCAATAAAATCTTCAAGGATTAATTTTTCTGCCATTTCTCTCTTCATTTATTTGATTATGAATAAGATTCACTTTACCGATAACAGTATATTTTGATAAATTAATTAATTATGTAGCAAAGTTAAATAAAAAGCAAGAAAATAATCATTAAGAAATGAAAAATTTAATATTAATAATAATGTATTAAATAGTTCATAAATTTTATTTAGAATAAAAATAAAAAAACCGTTCAAAAATGAACGGTTTATAATATCTGAAAAGTCTCGGTTTAACCCGAAATCTTTATCTTAAGAATTCTTCGCTTCTTCAGCAATCAGATTCAAAGCAGAACCTGCTTTAAACCAGCCGATTTGCTGTTCGTTATACGTGTGGTTTGCAACAACAGTGTCTTTGCTTCCGTCAGCATGAACGAATTCCAGTGTTAACGGTTTTCCAGGAGCAAACTGATCTAAATCTAAGAAGTTTACAGTGTCGTCTTCCTGAATTTTATCGTAATCTGCTTTGTCGGCAAACGTTAATCCAAGCATTCCCTGTTTTTTCAGGTTGGTTTCGTGGATACGTGCGAAAGATTTTACAAGAACTGCTCTTACGCCAAGATGTCTTGGCTCCATTGCAGCGTGCTCTCTTGAAGAACCTTCACCGTAGTTTTCGTCTCCTACAACGATGGAAGGAACGCCGGCAGCTTTATAAGCTCTTGCAACAGCAGGAACTTCACCAAACTCACCGTTAAGTTGATTCTTTACTTTGTTGGTTTCCATATTATAAGCATTCACCGCACCGATGAGCATATTGTTGGAAATATTATCAAGGTGACCTCTGTATTTTAACCATGGACCAGCCATCGAGATGTGGTCGGTAGTACATTTTCCGAATGCTTTAATCAGAACTTTCGCGCCTTCAATATTACTGCCATCCCAAGGTTTGAAAGGTTCAAGAAGCTGAAGTCTGTCTGAAGTTGGGTTTACAATTACCTGAACTGAAGAACCGTCTTCAGAAGGTGCCTGATATCCGTTGTCGCCAACATCAAATCCTTTTTCAGGAAGCTCAATACCTTTTGGCTCATCAAGTTTCACCTTCTCGCCATTTGCATTGGTTAATGTGTCGGTAATTGGGTTGAAATCCAGTCTTCCGGAAATCGCTACGGCGGCCACCATTTCAGGAGATGCTACAAAAGCGTGTGTATTTGGGTTTCCGTCCGCTCTTTTCGCAAAGTTTCTGTTGAATGAGTGGATGATAGAGTTTTTCTCACCTTTATCTGCACCTTCTCTGTCCCACTGTCCGATACAAGGACCGCAAGCATTGGTAAATATTCTTGCGTTTTCGAATTTTCTGAAAGAATCTAAGAAACCGTCTCTTTCAGCAGTGAATTTTACCTGCTCAGATCCAGGGTTAATACCAAGAATTGCTTTTGGTTTTACACCTTTTGCAACAGCATCTTCAACAATGGAAGCCGCTCTTGAAAGGTCTTCGTAAGAAGAGTTTGTACAAGAACCGATTAGCGCCCATTCTACATCAAGAGGCCATCCGTTTGCTTCTGCTTTTGCTCTGAATTCGGAAACAGGCGTTGCCAAATCCGGTGTAAATGGACCGTTCAAATGCGGAGCCAGTTCAGAGAGATTAATTTCAATAACCTGGTCGAAATATTGTTCAGGGTTTGCATAAACTTCTGCGTCACCTGTTAAGTGTTCAGCAATTTTATCTGCCGCATCAACAACATCCTGTCTTCCGGTTGCAGCAAGATATCTTCTCATCGAATCATCATATCCGAAAGTAGAAGTTGTTGCACCGATTTCAGCACCCATGTTACAGATGGTTCCTTTACCTGTTGCTGACATCGATTGCGCACCTTCGCCGAAATATTCAACGATGCATCCTGTACCACCTTTTACGGTAAGAATTCCTGAAACTTTTAGGATAACATCTTTTGGAGAAGTCCAGCCGTTTAGTTTTCCGGTAAGTTTTACACCGATAAGTTTTGGCATTTTCAGTTCCCAAGGCATTCCTGCCATTACATCCACGGCATCAGCTCCACCAACTCCGATGGCAACCATACCCAAACCACCTGCGTTTACGGTGTGCGAGTCGGTTCCAATCATCATTCCTCCCGGGAATGCGTAGTTTTCAAGAACTACCTGGTGAATAATCCCTGCGCCCGGTTTCCAGAAACCGATACCATATTTATCACAAACAGAACTCAGGAAATTGAAAACTTCAGAGTTTTTGTTGATAGCTTCCTGTAAATCTTTTTCAGCGCCAACTTTTGCCTGAATAAGGTGGTCGGCATGTGCAGTAGAAGGAACGGCAACTTTTGCTTTTCCTGCCTGCATAAACTGAAGAAGTGCCATTTGAGCTGTTGCGTCCTGCATTGCCACTCTGTCCGGAGCGAAATCTACATAAGAGTTTCCTCTTTCGTAAGCTTCAGTTGCGTCTCCTTGCCAAAGGTGTGTGTAAAGAATCTTTTCTGCAAGTGTAAGCGGCTTACCCACGGCTTTTCTTGCAGCCTCTACTCTTGCAGGGTAACGTTCGTACACCTTTTTGATCATATCAATGTCAAAAGTCATATCGTAAAATGTTTTTGATTAATCAATTTTTGATTGTCAAATTTACGAAAAATAAAGGATTTTCGGAATTGTTTTTAATTTAGATTACATATAAATTATATGCTGTGAATCTATTTATTGGCTCTAATTTTAAATTCTTATTTTTGGCAGCGATTTTGCAAAAACACATTTCATGAAGAAGATTTTAAGTTTATTGATTGTTGTATTTTTTGTCACAGTTTTTTCCGGGCAAAGCAAGAGCGTAAAGAAACCCGCGGTTAAAACAACTGTTTCAGTTTCTAAACCAAATCCTGATTTAGAAAAGATCAACGACTCAATTCCAGCTTTAATTCCACAAAAGAAAAATGGTCTGTTTGGCTTTGTCAACCAAAGAGGCAAAGTGATAATTCCATACCAATACAGTAATGTCGGTTTTTTTGCAGAAGACTGCAATCTTTTGAATTCTCCAAATGAGAAAGTAAGAAAGTTTGGGTCGAATAAATATTCATCCGTCAGAAAAGCCGGAGTAGATTACCGGATTAATATGGCCGGAAAAATAGCGTATCGTTATAAAGATTCAGATTTAGCAAAATGCCCTTTTGAGTATAAAGAACAGATGTTTCATTCATATGTAAGGCAAGGTTATTATGGTGTAATCGACCGTAAAAACTTTGAAAATGAGATGGATTACCGTCAGTACATCATTTACCCGCAGTTTCAGTATCTGCATATTTTGGAAGGTGATGATTTGAGAAATCCTATGATTATTGCGGTTCTCGATAACAAGTTTGGTGTCATTAACATTGAAGGCAAAGTTGTTATTCCATTTATTTATGCCGATATCAAGAGAAATTTCAGTTGGAAACTGGCACGGCTCTTCGAGGTAACTATGGATGGGAAAGAGTATTTTTTCATTGATGATAAAAATATGGCGTATTAAATAAATATTCCTTAAGTTTGCATCCGAAAATAAAGGGGTGCTGCAATGGTGGCTGAGATTATACCCGATGAACCTGGAACAGGTAATGCTGTTTAGGGAATCTCCGAAAGATTTATCTTTTAGAGTTCACGGATAACTTTTACCCCTTTTATTCAATTAATTAATCAAAATTAAAAGAATGAAAGGATTTTTTATTTTAGGGCTTTGCATAAGTCCTCTTGCAGTGGCGCAAGTAAAAAGCGACACGATTATGGAATCGCAGATTGAAGCTGTGAATTTCACAAAAAGATTGCCGGTTTCGAAAGAAATCATCAACGTGCAAAAAGATTTGGATCACAAAAACCTCGGACAGGATTTGCCAATTCTTCTCAAAAATCAAACATCAGTAATTTCGACTTCAGATGCAGGGAACGGTGTTGGATACACAGGTTTCAGAATTCGTGGTGTTGGCGGAACTTCCATCAACGTGATGATGAATGGTGTGCCGTATAACGACTCCGAATCTCAGGGAACGTTCTTCGTAGATGTTCCGGATTTAACGAGTTCTGCATCGCAGATTATTATTCAGAGAGGTGTTGGGACTTCTTCAAACGGAGTTTCGGCGTTCGGAGCAAGTGTAAATGTGATTTCCAAAAATCCTGAAAATCAGTTTTACGTAAAGTCAGATAACACTTACGGTTCATTTAATACCTATAAATATTCTGCAGAAGTTGGCTCAGGAAAATTCTGGAACGACAGACTTTCTTTGATGGGACGATATACAAACATCCATTCAGACGGATATATCGACCGCGCTTTTTCGGATCTGAGTTCATATAACTTCACCGCACTTTTCGAAGAAAACAAGACAAGACTCCGTTTGATGGCATTCGGAGGAAAAGAAAAAACATATCAGGCCTGGAACGGAATTGATAAATCCACATGGGAGACAAACCCGAAGTTCAATTATTCGGGTGCGATTTACAATTCCGACTGGTCTGAGATTGTAGATTATTACGATAATGAAACCGATAATTACGGTCAAAATCATTATCAGTTGCTTTGGGAACAGGAGTTCAGTGACCGCTGGAATCTTGAAACCACTTTCCACTATACCAAAGGGAAAGGCTATTACGAGAACTATAAACAAGACTCTAAATTTTCGAAATATAACCTTGGGAATCAGGGAACGGTAACTGCGACAGATTTCATCCGTAGAAAATGGCTGAATAACGATTTTTACGGAATGGTTTCTACACTTTACGGTAAATTCGAAAATATAGATTTGAATTTCGGAATTGTTGGAAACCAATATTACGGAAGGCATTATGGCGAGGTAACCGGAGTCTTTTTCCCGCAGATTAATGAGCACGAATATTACAGAAACAATTCACTTAAAAACGAAGTTGCCGGTTTTGCTAAAGCCATTTATAAAGTTGGGAATTTTGAATTTTTCGGGGATTTACAGTTACGTAATATCGATTACAACACGAAAATTGTATTGCAAGGTGATGGTGAAGGAATGGAAATGGACAAGAATTGGCTGTTTTTCAATCCAAAAGCCGGGGTAAATTATAAGATTCCTGCAGGAAAACTGTTCTTTTCTTATGCTCAGGCGAGCCGCGAACCGAACAGAGATGACCTGTTTGCAAATCCGGAAACCAAAGAAGAAACGCTACATGACTTTGAAGCGGGAATCGAAAAGAATTTTGGAAATAAATTCTCACTTTCTGCCAATGCTTATTATATGAACTATGTAAATCAGTTGGTTCTAAGCGGTGAGATTAACGATGTCGGATCGTTTATTAAAAGAAATTCAGGGGAATCGTACAGAATGGGTGTTGAATTGGCAGCTTTGGCAAGGCTTTCTAAAATGTGGGAGCTTTCAGGAAACCTGACTTTAAGTAAAAACGAAAATATTGATTTCAAGCAGGAAACCGATAACGGTGTTACCAATCTTGGAAACACGCCGATTTCGTTTTCACCAAATGTGGTTGGTAATATTTTGCTGAATTTCAAGCCGGTAGATAATTTCACTTTAGGAATTCAGAATCAGTATGTTGGAGAGCAGTATCTTGACAACACGAACAATGCAGATTATATTTTAGATGACTATTTCTTAACCGATTTTACAGCGCAATATAATCTGCCTTTCAAGAGAACAGAAGTGGGTCTGAAGTTGATGGTTAACAACCTGTTCAACAAGAAATATGTTAACAACGGTTACATTTGGGACGGACCAATTTACTTTGCACAGGCAGGAACTAATTTCCTGTTTGGCGTGAGTCTTAAGTTTAGATAATTTTCACAAAAATTATATTGATAAGATTAAAAGAAGGCCATCATTTGATGGCTTTTTTATTTTCAGTAAGTCCTCAGAAAACCTTAAATTTGCCGCTGTATGAATATTACAACTCATATTCTCGATGTTCTGAAAGAGCGCAATAAAGTTGCGGTTCAGGGTTTTGGTGTGTTTTCTTTAAAAAATTCTCAGGCAAAGATTGATGACGAAACCGGGAATCTACTTCCTCCGGCAAAAGAAATCAATTTCGAGGTTGATTATGAAACGGCTGATGGAAACTCATTAATAAAATTCATCAGTGAAAAAGAAAATATTTCCTTTTCTGAAGCAGAATCTGAACTGAAAAAACTTACAGATTACTGGAAAAAACAACTTACGGAAACAGAAAATCTTTCTGTTGAAGGTGCAGGAAAATTCATTCATACTGATAATGAACTGAAATTTTTCGGTGAGAGAATCGAAGCTTTAACTCCAGATTTCTATGGTTTGGAAGAAATCAACCTGAAAAATCTGAAATCAAAATCAGGAAAAACGGCTTCGAATGGAGAGTATAAATTCAACAAAGCCATTCTTTTTACTTTTCTTTTAATTGTTCCGGTTGCAGGATTGGCAGTTTTGGCATTTACTCAAAAGGAAAGAATTTTCGGAAAGAAATCTTTTAATGATTTATCGGTTCAGACCGCAACTCACCGAATTAAAAAAGACAGTTTAAGACTTCAAAGGGCTAAAAATGACAGCATCCGGTTGGCAAATTTAAAAGCCGACAGTTTAAGAATTGACAGCCTGAAAAAAGATTCAATAGCAAAAACATTTGTTGTACCCGCGAAGAAGGTCAGCAAAAAACCAAAATATACCAAAAATAAATGGGGCAAGCAGAAAGCAAAAAGGCGAGTGAATCGCTAACGGTGATGACCAATATCGTTCTTCCGAACGAAACCAATTCTTTAAGAAATCTTTTCGGAGGCGAACTTCTTGCACGTATGGACCGCTGTGCATCGATTTCTGCAGCAAGACACTGTGCGAGACGTGTGGTTACGGCATCAGTAAATCACGTTTCGTTTAAACATCCGATACCGGAAGCAGGAATTGTGGTTCTCGAATCGAAGGTTTCCCGGGCATTTTCTACATCGATGGAAATTTATGTTGATGTTTGGCTGGACGATCCCATTGCAGGAAAAAAAATCCATACCAACGAAGGAATTTACACTTTTGTTGCTGTGGATGAATTCAATAAACCGGTTCCAATTCCGCAATTAGTGCCGGAAACCGAACAGGAGATTCAAAGATTTGATGCAGCATTAAGAAGAAAAGAATTATCTCTGATTCTTTCCGGAAGAATGAAACCACAGGATTCTGTAGAGCTTCGTAAACTCTTCTGCGACCAATAGAATGAAGATTCTTCAACTCGATAAAAACCATCCGTTAATTTCAGAACAACTTTCCGAAAAAGGATTTATTATTGAGGAAGATCATACCTCTTCTTACGATGAGGTTTTACAAAAAATAAAAAAATTCGAGGGAATTATCATCCGAAGCAGAATTCCTTTAGATACAAACTTTCTGGAAAAAGCATCTCATCTGAAATTCATCGCGAGAGTTGGTGCCGGACTCGAAAATATTGATGTAGAAAAAGCAAAACAGCTCAATATTTCTATTATCAGTTCACCGGAAGGAAACCGCGATTCCGTTGCGGAGCATGTTTTAGGAATGCTGTTAATTCTTACAAACCGACTGTTCATCGCATCCGAAGAAGTGAAAAATGGTATTTGGAAAAGAGAGGAAAACCGTGGTGACGAGCTTCTTGGCAAGACTTTTGGCATTATCGGCTACGGAAATATGGGAAAAGCCACTGCCAAAAGACTTTCCGGTTTTGGAGTGAAGGTTATTTTTCATGATATCCTGCCGAATCTTTCTGATGAATTTGCAACGCAGGTTTCTTTGGATGAACTGAAAAACGAAGCTGATATTCTGAGTCTTCACATTCCGCTTACTGAGAAAACCCATTATTTGATTGATGAAAAATTTATTTCAGAAATGAAAAAAGAATTTTACTTCATCAATACAGCGAGAGGGAAGAACGTAAAAACTAAATATTTAGTTGAAGCGATTAAATCCGGTAAGATTAAAGGTGCAGCTCTCGACGTTTTGGAATACGAGAAATCATCTTTTGAAAATCTTGATGCTTCGACTTCGTTCAACGCGCAGGATAAAGCAGACCTTCAGTTTCTCCTCAATTCTGAAAAGGTTATTGTAACACCTCATATAGGAGGATGGACTGTTCAAAGCAAAGAAAAGTTGGCTCAAATTATCGTTGATAAGATTCTTTCGCAGTTTTCTTAGAGCCTGTTTAAATTTTATATTCTAAAATTTATACAGACTCTTAACAATACTTTATGATTTCAATCTCATCAGTTTTAGTGAAATTCTCTTAAATTGCAGGAATTTTTCGAAGAAAAGAGAGTTGAAATGAGATTTGTCCGTTATGCTGTATTAGTTCTATTTACTGTATTTTCTATTGTTTCCTGTAAAAAAGAAAATTCTTTATTTAATAAAGAAGAAAAAACCAATCTGCCTAATTTCGGGAATGTCGACCTAAAGGATGTTTTTCATAAAAAAGAAAATAAACTTGCCGACAACGATTCTATAAAAATGATTATAGAGCAGTATTACAACCGAGTTTGGGAAGAAGGCGATCTTTGGGGAGGTTTTTTGGTTGCGAAAGGAGACAATATTATTTACGAAAATTACCGTGGTTTTGCCCAAGATAAAGAACAGGAGCCTATTACCCGAAACACACCTTTGCATGTGGCTTCCATCAGTAAAACGCTCACTGCAATGGCGGTTCTTAAACTTATTGAAGCAAAAAAATTGAGTCTTGATGACGATCTTACAAAGTTTTTTCCAAAGTTTCCTTACGCCGGAGTTACGGTTAAAACACTTTTGAACCAAAGAAGCGGACTCCCAAAATATGAATATTTCATCGAGAAAATAGAACCGCAGCCTGCAGAACTTTCAAAGAAATTTCTCACCAATCAGGATATCCTGAATATGATGATTAAGTACCAGCCGCCGATTGCACGTTCGCCGGATACGGGATTTATCTATAATAATACTAATTATGCGCTGTTGGCTTTGATTGTTGAGAAGGTTACAAGTACCACTTTTCCGTCTGCAATGAAGCAGATGGTTTTTGATCCTTTGCATATGAAGGATACTTATATTTTTCAGGAGAAAGATACGCTTACAGCTGCAAAATCATTCTATAACCGTGGTCCATCACCACACCCTTTGGATCGGCTGGATTTAATTTACGGTGATAAAAATGTTTATACCACGCCAAGAGATATGCTCAATTTTTCGAAAGCGATGTACGCGGAAAATTTTCTTAGAAAAGACCTTAAGGATATGGTTTTTGAACCGTACAGCAACGAAAAACCCGGCATTAATAATTACGGATTTGGCTTCCGGATGAAAGTTTTTGATGAAGGAAACAAACTTACTTTTCACAACGGTTGGTGGCACGGAAGCAACACGGTTTTCGCACATCTGTTAAACTCAAATGTGACGATTGTTGCCATTGGAAACAAGTTTTCACAAAGAGTTTATTCGGCGTTAGCGTTGTCGGCGCTTTTTGAAAATTTCCCTTACGAAACCGAAAAACTGCAGAAAACAATGGGCATTACAGATTCTGCTAATAACCAAAACGATTCTGTTGATGTTTATGAGGAATAATCTCTAAATTTGTGCAAACTTCCTTAATGAAGAATTTATTTCTGATTACTCTTTTCAGTGTTCTACTGCTTTCCTGCGCGAGAGTCGGTTCGCCGGTTGGTGGGACAAAAGATTCCATTGCACCAAATTTTGTGACCTCAAATATTGATTCGCCGAGAGTGAATGTTCCGACTGATTTGAAAGAACTGCGTATTCATTTTGATGAATATATCACACTGAAAGAAGTTTCCAGAAACATGATTATTTCTCCACCTATAAAGTACAAAAGGATTCTTCCTTCAGGCTTGGGGAATAAATATATTCAGATTGAATGGGATGAGCCTTTGCAGGAGAACACTACTTATAATTTCAATTTCGGCAACTCTATTGTTGATTTGAATGAAGGAAATGTTTTGCCTTATTTCAATTTTGCATTTTCCACGGGGCCTGAACTCTACCAACTATATATCAGCGGTGATGTTTTTGATGGAATGAAAGCTCAGGAGGAAAATCCAACTATGGATTCCAAAAACAATTATGTGATTGGTCTTTATAAGGAAAGCGATTCCATCGATTACCGTCAGAAGCCCTATTACGTAACCAAAGCTGATGCAGACGGATATTTTGAACTGAATTATCTTTCGCCGGGAACTTACAGAATTATCGCGTTCAACGATGAAAATATGAATACGGTTTATGATGCGGGGAAAGAAGCGGTGGGTTTTAGGAAAGATCCGATTGTTTTGGAGCAGAGTATTTCGGGAATACCGATTTACATTTATCCATCAAAAAAACCTTTTAAATATCTTGAAGGCAAAGAGGTTGCCGGAGGAATCCTGATGACATTTGAAGGACAACCCAAATCGGTTGAAATAAAATCTTTGACTGAAAAACTTAAAGATTATAAAGTAACGCACAAAGCAAATTCAGATTCTGTAAATGTTTGGTTTGATGCCGAAAAGCAGGATATTGGAATTTCACAAAACGACAGACTGCAACTGTCGTATAATGCTGATGGCAACCAAGATACGGTATTTGTAAGCTATCGAAAAACCATAAAAGATGAGATGACGCTGGCAAGCGCTTTCTCCACCGTTCCGCCTAAAAAAGATTTCGAAATTATTTCGAATTACCCTTTGGAAAATATCAACACGCAGAGCTGGATTTTGAATAGCGACAGTATTTCAAGACCGTTTACCGCAAAAATTTCTGAGGCAAATCCGAACAAGATTTTGGTTTCTTCGAATTTTGA
This sequence comes from uncultured Chryseobacterium sp., assembly GCA_964588705.1. Taxonomy (GTDB): domain Bacteria; phylum Bacteroidota; class Bacteroidia; order Flavobacteriales; family Weeksellaceae; genus CAZPQV01. Next base: position 10,700 of record CAZPQV010000010.1, on the reverse strand, counting down.
AATCGGTAAAAAATACGAATTGACGGTTCCGAGTAAAACAGTGAATTCATTCTATAAAACAACGGATAAAGCATACCAGTTTAATTTCGAAATCGATAAATCCGAGAACTACGGAAAATTAACTTTAAATCTTGAGAATAAACCCGATGCAAAATTCTGGATTCAGTTCCTGAATGAAGGTAATGAAGTGTTGTTTTCTAAGTTTACAGATGAGGCACAACATCAGTTTAATGAGCTGCAACCTGCCACTTACAAGCTGAGAATTTTGGTGGATAATAATGGAAATGGAATTTGGGATGAAGCCGATTTCTTAAACCACACGTTTGCAGAGGATGTTTATCTTTTCCCGAAAAAGATTGAAATCCGTCCGCTTTGGGAAAATGTAGAAACATGGAATCTTGGTACAAATACCACCGGAACACCGGTAAATAAAGGTTTGGAAAATGTGCCACCTTTGAAAGAAGAAACAGAGAATTAGATGAAGACGTTTTTAAATATTCTTTATTGGTTTTTGATTGTTATTGCGCTTATTCAGTTCATTCCTGTGGACAGAACGAATAAACCCGTTGATAAAAAAGTGAATTTTGTAAACGTGATGGAAACGCCTTCCAGAGTTCAGGAACTGATAAAAACTTCTTGTTACGACTGCCATTCCAACGAAACGGTTTATCCAGATATCGCTTATGTTGCGCCCATTTCGTGGTCGGTAAAACACAATGTAAACAAAGCGCGAAGACACCTCAATTTTTCGGAATGGGGGACTTATAATAAAGAACTGAAATCGGGGATGCTGGAAAATGCAGCAGGAATGCTTATGGAAAATAAAATGCCAATTCCCGGATATATCGCGCAACACCCTGAAGCAAGATTGTCTGCGGGAGAAAAGAAACTTCTGGTGAATTATTTCGAAGGCTTGTTGGAATCCGGAAAGTATTAGGAAATTCTTTTGTGGTTATAATAAACCACAAAAGTTTTTATTTTATAAGATTAAAAAGCTTCGTTTTAAAGCATTTATAAGAAGTCACATCCTTATTTTCACTTTAAAAATAAAGATATTCGCTTATTCCAATAAGACTTTTGTTTCTTTTGTGGTTAAAAACCAAGATACTCCGCGAAGAATTTCCTCTGGGAATCAAAAGCAATATCTTCCAGATTGATTTGCTCTTTCGGAATCCAAACAATTTCTGAAACTTCGGATTCATCCAATTTTACATCAAACTTATTTTCAACCTCGTATTCAAAGAAAATATCAAGCGTATTGTAATCGATTTCTTTGTAATGATAAACGTTCGGAAGCGTGGAAATTATTTTCAGTTTATTTTTATCAATCCTGATATTCAGTTCCTCGTAAAGTTCACGTTCGCAGGTTCTTTCTGCGCTTTCATGTGGATCTGTAAAACCACCGGCGAGATCTAGTTTTCCTTTTTTAGGCTCCTGATTTCTTCGTGTAAACATTATTTCATCACCACATTTTACGATTACTGCCACTGCTGCTGCACAGTTATGAAACATTACATAATTACAGTTGCTGCACGACCATTTTTTCTCACCGTCCCAAAGTAGAGTTTGGTTTCCGCATTTTGGGCAGTATTTCAGGTGATTCATTTTTAGTCGATTTTAGAGTTTCTCGGATGATAATTTAGGATAACATCTCGCAGTTCTTCGGTTTTTAAATGCGTGTAAATTTCGGTTGTTGAAATACTTGAATGTCCCAACATTTCCTGAATATAGCGCAAATCTGCACCGTTCTGCAGCAAATGTGTTGCAAACGAATGTCTGAAAGTGTGCGGAGAAATTTTTTTGTTGATGCCGGCTTTTTCCGTCAGTTCTTTAATGATAATGAAGACAATCACTCTCGACATCGATGAACCCCGGCTGTTCAGGAATACAAAATCTTCACATTTTTTATTGATTTTGTATTGCGACCGAACATTGTTGATGTAATCCTTTATCAAACCTGCAGTATAATCTGCGAGCGGAACAAAGCGCACTTTATCGCCTTTTCCTTCTACTTTCAGATAACCTTCTTTGAAGTTGATATTTGAAATTTTAAGATCAATCAGTTCCGAAACACGCAGGCCGCAACCGTAAAGCACTTCTATAATGCAGTAGTTTCTTTTCCCCAAATCTGTGGAAAGATCAATTGCTTTTATCACTCGTTCTACGTCTTCATAGCTCAAAGTATCAGGAAGATAGAGTCCTAATTTTGGGCCTTCGAGCAACGTGGCAGGATTGTCTTCCCGAATTTCTTCTTCCAGTAAATATTTGAAAAACGCTTTAATCGACGAAATCCATCTTGCCTGCGAACGCTCACTGATTTTGTTTTTGGAAAGAAGATATAGGAACTCCTGAAGTTGGGTGAAAGTAATATCGTCCGGACCGGTAAAGTCGAGTTCGGTTTCGGCGTGAGTTTTTAATTTGCGAATGTCTCGCAGATATGCATCAAGCGTATTTTCTGAGAAATTTCTTTCAAATCTCAGATAATTTTCAAAATCGCTTATTCTTTCTTCCCAAGTCATCGTGTGTTTTTATGGTAATTTCAGTTCTTCCATTGGAATCCGTAGCAATTCAATATTGCCGTGATCTCTAAGGAAAGAAATGCCGTCGTCATCGGAATACTCATCAATATAAATTACTTTCGAAATTCCCGCCTGCAAAATCAACTTAGTGCATTCCTTACATGGCGAAAGCGTAATATACAGCGTCGCACCTTTTGCAGACTGCGTAGAACTTGCAAGTTTCAGAAGTGCGTTGGCTTCTGCATGAAGTACATACCAATGGGTTTTTCCGTTTTCGTCTTCGCATTTATTCTCAAATCCTGATGGTGTTCCGTTGTACCCGTCCGAAATAATCATCCGGTCTTTCACAATCAAAGCACCAACCTGTTTCCTTTTACAATAGGAAAGTTTTGCCCATTCCAAAGCCATTTTCAGATAGGCAATATCAAATTTATTGTGGCTCAAAATCTTGAGTTTTAATTAGAAATTTGGTTTTCTTTTTTCTAAAAACGCAGCAACGCCCTCTTTCTTGTCTTCCAGTTCGAACAGTTCGCCGAAAGATTTTATTTCAGTGTCAAAACCTTTATCTGTATCCGAAAGATTCACAGCTTTGATTGCTTTTTCAATTCCTAAAGGTGAGTTTCTTGAAATCTGCGTTGCAAGTTCCTTAGATTTTGCCAGTAATTCTTCTAAAGTGAAAACATCATTTACCAAGCCGATTTCTTTTGCACGTTCGGCAGAAATCATTTTTGCTGAAAAAATCAGTTCGTTGGCAAGTCCTTTTCCTACAAGCTTCGGAAGTCTTTGCGTACCGCCATAACCTGGAATAAGTCCTAAAGTGACTTCAGGTAAACCAAGTTTAGCGTTTACGGACGCGTAACGGATGTGGCAACTCATCGCCAGCTCCAATCCGCCGCCCAATGCAAAACCATTCACCGCAGCAATTACCGGTTTTGAAAGATTTTCAATTTTATTAAAAAGAATGTTTTGTCCGTTCCTTGCAAGTTCCTCTGCTTTTTCAGTGTTAAAATCACTGAATTCTTTGATGTCGGCGCCTGCAACAAAAGATTTTTCGCCGCTTCCGGTAATGATGATTACTCTGGTTTCTTTATCATCATTTAACGTGTCGAGCACCGTACTCAGTTCTTTGATGGTTTGGGCGTTTAGGGCATTTAAACTCTGTGGTCTGTTAATCGTAATTACAGAAATTTTGTTTTCTTTTTCAAGAAGAATGTTTTCGAAAGTCATTGCTTTTATCGTTCAGTATAAAATAATAATGCAAAATAAGAATTTTTTATGAATTGATGAGTTTCGATTTTTCTAATATTCTGCATTACATTACTTTGCTTTTATTCCGGAGATTTTGTTCAAGTAAAATTAATACTGAAATCGTTTAAAAAACTTCAAATTCTATTTGAATAATAAAAAACACATTATATTTGTAATAGATAAAACAAATTACATGAACATTCAGCAGTTGGAATATCTTATCGCCGTAGATAAATTCAAACATTTTGGTAAGGCAGCACAAGCCTGTTTCATTACTCAGCCGACGCTGAGCGCAATGATACAGAAGTTTGAAGATGAGTTAGATGTGAAGGTTTTCGACCGTACAACACACCCTATCAGAACCACAGATGTGGGGGTTCAGATTATCGCTCAGGCCAAAAATGTGATAGATGCCGTAAATGAATTGCGCAGCAAAGCCGACCAACTGAACAATGTTCTTGGCGGTAAAATAAATATCGGAATTATCCCAACAGTTTCTACCAATATTCTTCCTCTTGAAATTTTCGACTTCCTGAAACAACACCCGAAAGTGGAAATGACGGTAAAGGAACTGACCACAGAAAACGTTATTAAAGGACTTAAATCGGGAGAATTGGATGCGGGAATTATCTCCACGCCATACGACGGAGCCAACGAATTTTATCAGGATTTTCTGTTCAAAGAAGAACTGATGGTCTATTCCAGTGATGTGCAAACCAAAAAGGATTCTTTTATAATTCCCGACGAACTGGATGTTGAAAAAGTTTGGCTTTTAGAGGAAGGTAATTGCCTCAGAACACAGTTTGAAAACATCTGCAACCTCAAAGAAAATTCTCTGAAACCAAAAAACCTGGAGTTCTTAGCATCGAATATGAACACACTTATCCAGATGGTGGACAGAGTTGGAGGGATATCCGTAATACCGGAACTTGCTGTAAAACAGCTTTCAGAAGAGCAAACCAAAAAAGTTGCAAGATTTGTAAAGCCGTTCCCAATTCGTGAAATCAGCATCATTTATTACAAGCCAACCTATAAGCAGAAAATTATTGATGAACTGGTGGCTTCCATCAAAAAATCGGTAACGCCGAAGCTTAATTATAACGGTTCGCCATTAGAATTTATAAGTATAAAACCGCAGTAAAGAAAAACAACTTAGTATTTTGCTTTGTGGAAAATAGTCAGTAAATTTGTACCCACAATTTAGAGGAGAAATTTGAGCTGATTGCAACCTCATTAAAAAATGCTAAAACAGATTTTTCTTTTTTAGTTTCTTTTTTCTGTAATCACCATTTTTCTTAAGGTTAATTTATATTAAAGAAACACAATATGCCTTATTTATTTACATCTGAATCCGTTTCAGAAGGACATCCGGACAAAGTTGCCGATCAGATTTCCGATGCATTAATCGACCATTTCTTAGCATACGATCCCAACTCGAAAGTAGCTTGCGAAACGCTGGTTACAACGGGACAGGTTGTACTTGCGGGAGAAGTAAAATCTGAAACTTATCTTGATGTACAGTCGATCGCGAGAGATGTTATCAAGAAAATCGGTTACACGAAGGGAGAATATATGTTCGACGGAGATTCGTGTGGTGTAATTTCTGCAATCCACGAACAGTCGCCGGATATCAACCGTGGTGTTGACCGAGTGACAGAAGAACTTGACTTCGAAACCAAAGCAAATCAGCAGGGCGCAGGAGATCAGGGAATGATGTTCGGTTATGCGACCAACGAAACCGAAAACTATATGCCTTTGGCGCTCGATTTAGCACATAAAATCCTGTTGGAACTTGCTGAGTTGAGAAGAGAAGATAATATGATTAAATATCTTCGTCCGGATTCGAAATCTCAGGTGACGATTGAATATTCTGATGATCACAAACCTGTAAGAATCGATTCTATCGTGATTTCTACTCAGCACGACGAGTTTGGAAGCGACGACGCGATGCAGGAAAAAATCAGAAAGGATATGATCGATATCCTTATCCCAAGGCTGAAAGCAAAACTGAAACTTGAAATTCAGGATCTGTTCACGCAAGATATCAAGTACCACATTAACCCAACCGGAAAATTTGTAATTGGTGGTCCTCACGGCGATACCGGTCTTACAGGTAGAAAAATTATCGTAGATACTTACGGTGGAAAAGGTGCTCACGGTGGTGGTGCATTCTCCGGAAAAGATCCTTCAAAAGTTGACCGAAGTGGTGCTTACGCGACCAGACATATCGCTAAAAATTTAGTGGCAGCCGGTGTTGCAGATGAAGTTTTAGTTCAGGTTTCTTATGCAATCGGTGTGGCAGAACCATGCGGACTTTACATCAACACTTACGGAACCTCAAAAGTGAATTTATCCGATGGTGAAATCGCTGCGAAAGTAAACGAACTGTTCGACCTTCGCCCTTACGCTATAGAGAAAAACCTTAAGCTTAGAAATCCTATTTATCAGGAGACTGCTGCTTACGGACATATGGGAAGAGACTATTATGTTGGAAGCAAGACCTTTAATAAAGGTAAAAAAGATGAATTGACACTTGATAATCTTGAGTTTTTCACTTGGGAAAAATTAGACAAAGTGGATGAAATAAAAGATGCTTTCGGGCTGTAATCAATTATTTAATAAAACAAAAACTGCTTTGTCGCTGGATAAAGCAGTTTTTTTTTAATCTTATTTTCAAGGTTTTTTTAACTTTGGCAAATTCAATCCATCCAAACCAATGAGAAATTATATCATTTCTGTTTTTAAACTGGTTCTGCTTTTAGTAGGAACGCTAGGTAAAGCACAACTTACGATGCACAAAATGGTGCACGCCGGATACGTTTATCAAAACCAAAGCTTTGGCGAACTTGGCGGAAGATTGCTTTTTCTGAGTAATGATGATATAATTTACAGGGTTGGAGCGGCGGCAATGATGGGGAGTGTAAACGGTGATTTTGGGGTTTTACCGAAGGTGCAGGGCGATATTTTATTGAATTTTGAGAGAGGAGTAGATTTTTATCATGCCTATTATTTTTTAGGCGGAGCCGAAATTACCAATAAATATATTGCACCTAAAATTGGAGCCACACTTTTCGGAATCATTGATTTAACCGGAGGTTACGCGTTTCCGTTTGATAAAAGCGGAGTAAACGGAAAAGAACTTAAAGGACTGAATATCAATTTTACTGTGAATATACCAATCGTAGTGATCACAGATTTGATGAAATAATATAACACAAAAGGGTGATTTTAAGTAATTTAGTTAAAGAAAAGTTAAAAGTTTGAAAATTTTTATTACTTTTACCCTCACAAAACCATAAAACTATCGAAGCATAACTTTACTTTTTATTAATGTCGGTAAATAACACGCACGGAAATATCTGTGTTAGAAGACATTGTAAGAACACAAGTTATGAAAACAATTTCGGATAGTGTACTGATTTCAAAATATCAGAAGGGTGATGAAAGCGCGCTGTCAATACTTATTGACCGTCACCAAAAGGAACTTTACACATTTATTTTCTACAAACTTTTAGATGAAGATTTGGCCAACGATATCTTCCAGGATGTCTTTATGAAAATAATTGTTACGCTCAAAGACAGGCGATATAACGAGGAAGGCAAATTCATTCTTTGGGCAAAAAGAATTGCGCACAACCTTATTATTGATTATTTCCGTTTAAAATCGAAAAATCAAAAAATCTCGGAAACCACTTACGAAAATGAAGAGTTTTCGATTTTTGATATCATCAGTGAGCCAACGGAAAATATTGAAGAAATGTTGGTTTCTAGGCAAATTGTGCAGGATTTACACAAAATGATACAGTACCTTCCGGAAAATCAGCAGGAAGTAATTAAACTTAGATTTTTCGACGGACTGAGTTTCAAAGAAATTGCTGAGCATACGGAAAGCAGTATCAATACGACTTTGGGAAGGGTTCGCTACGCATTAATAAACCTCAGAAAAATAATGGATGAAAATAATATTGTGCTGACAAGATAATAATTTATTTTTTTTTGCGTTTAAAGTTCAAATAGATTGTGAATGAAAAAAATCGACACTTTAAACGTAAAACTTTTGAAACCAAAAAAACAAACTGTAGATTTCTTACTCAGTTTTTCTAAGAGTATAGAAATTATGAGAGGAAAAAGCAAAAGTTTTGTCCTTTCAAAAAATTAAGAAAGTTTTAATCGCTAAATTTGTGCTGTATGATACAGCACATTTTTTTTGACCTCGACAACACGCTTTGGGACCATCGCAAAAACGCACGTTTAACGCTCGAGGAACTGTTCAGAAGAGAAAAAATCAACGAAGAATATAATATCGGATTTGAAGAATTTCATAAAGAATATTTTACCATCAACGAAAATTTGTGGGCTCAGATTCGTGATGGAAAAATAGATAAAGAATACCTTAGAAAACACCGTTTTTACGACAGTTTTCTTTTTTTCGGAATTGATGATTTTGAACTTTCGCAACGGTTTGAAGTTAATTTTTTAGATGAAATTCTTCATTACAACGAATTGGTGGAAGGGTCTTTTGAAATTCTTGAATATCTGTCCGAAAAAAAATACCTGCTTCACGTTCTGTCCAATGGATTTTCGGAAGTAACCTATCGTAAATGCGAACTTTCGGGAATAAAAAACTATTTTGAGACCATTACTTCTGCTGACGAAATCAATATCAGAAAACCAAATCCAGAGATTTTTGAATATGCATTAAGTAAATCTGATGCAACAAGAGAGAACTCCATTATCATCGGCGACGACTGGATCGCTGATATCGAAGGAGCGCTTTCGTTTGGAATCCCGGCTGTATTCTTTGATGTATTCAATGATAATTTTAAAGCAGAAAATGTTACGGTAATCAACCAACTTTCAGAAATAAAAAACTATTTATAATGGAAAATCAAAACTTAAAAATGACGCCTAAAGGATTTTTTCAGAGTCTGAATGTTATTTATTTGGGATTATTATCGGGGATGATTCTTCTTCCGATTTTTTTCTTTTTTATTGTTGAAAGTAAAAATTTCAATTTTGATTTAGGGAATATTTTGCTCGTAATCTTATTATTATTGGCAATTGCAGGAGTTTTTGTATCGAATATCCTTTATACGAAATCTGTTGCAAAAATTGAAAATGGAGATTCTCTAAAGGAAAAACTTCAAAAAATACAAGGGGCAATGATCGTGAAATATTTTGCGGTTGAACTTCCGGCACTTATTGGAGCAGTATTATTTATGGGTGATGGCAATTATGTTTACCTGATTGTTACATCTGCACTGATTTTGGTTTTCATTACATTAAAGCCAAATAAAGAGCGAATCCTCGACGACATGAAACTCACTCCTGAACAAAGGCAGCAGATGTCAAAAGAAGACCAACCTATTTAATCTTTTTATTCCTGATCAATAAATTTTGCCACGAAATCACTAATTTTTAATTGGTGCATTCGTGGCAAAAAAATCTGCGTAATCTGCGGGAGAAATATCACATTCCCAAACTTTCCCTCACTCTTTTCAAAGTTTGCGCAGCCACTTTTCTGGTTTTTTCTGCGCCTTCAAAAAGTTTGGCATCCAGTTCCGGAAGGTTGTTCATATAGTAATCGAATTTTTCTCTTTCGGTTTTGTAGGTTTCTAGAATAAGATTCAGAAGTTCCGTTTTCGCATGTCCGTAACCAAAATTCCCGGCAAGATATTTCTGTCTTAAAATTTCGGTTTGTTGGGGAGTTGCTATGAGTTCGTAAAGCGCAAAAACTTTACAGGTATCAGGATTTTTCGGCTCTTCTAATGGAGTGGAATCGGTTTCAATTCCCATTACCTGTTTTTTCAACTGTTTTTCAGGAAGAAAAATATTAATGATATTCCCTCTGGATTTAGACATTTTCTGTCCGTCGGTTCCGGGAACATACTTCGTGTCTTCCTGCAATTCTGCTTGTGGCAGAACAAAAACTTCACCCATTTGATTATTAAATCTCGCGCCCATGTCACGTGCCATTTCAAGGTGTTGCAACTGGTCTTTTCCAACCGGAACCACTTCTGCATCATACAATAAAATATCCGCGGCCATCAAAACAGGATACGTGAAAAGTCCGGCATTTACATCTTCCAAACGGTCGGCTTTATCTTTAAAAGAGTGCGCCAATTGTAGTCTGGAATATGGAAAAAAGCAAGATAAATACCACGAAAGTTCACAAACTTCCGGAATATCACTTTGTCTGTAGAAATAGGTTTTTTCGGTGTCTAATCCCATGGCGAGCCACGCTGCAGCAATCTGATAGGTGTTCAGTTTCAGTTCTTCGGCATTTTTAATCTGCGTTAAAGAATGCATATTGGCGATAAAAAGGAAGGATTCGTTTTCAGATTTCTTAGAAAGTTCTATTGCAGGAATAATCGCTCCCAAAAGGTTTCCCAAATGTGGTGTTCCTGTGGCCTGTATTCCGGTGAGAATTCTTGACATATGTTTAGGTTGAGGTAAAGGTTGAGTTTAAGTGTGCAAAATTACGGAAAAGAAAAACTTCAGACAATTTGCTGAAGTTCGTTTATATCGTTTTTCGGTTTAAGAATATTTATAAATTAAAAATCCAGTCCGTTTGGAAATGCCTTCTTTCTGAAGATTAACAGAAGAACTGCGCCAACTGTAATTGCCGAATCCGCAACGTTGAAAATGTATTTAAAAAATTCGATGCGTTTTCCGCCAAGAATTGGCCAGTTTTCAGGAACGATAAAGTCAACAAGAGGGAAGTGAAGCATATCGACCACACAACCTTTCATAAAGTGAGAATATCCTTCACCAAAAGGAACGACTTTGGAAACGCCTCCGTATTCAATCCAGCGACCGATACTTTCGTCGTAAACACTTCCGCTGTTGAAAATCATTACGTAGAACATCCCGTCGATAAGATTTCCGCTGGCCCCTGCCAAAATCATCCCCATAGGAATTAGCAGGTAATTG